>JAPOSH010000083.1 GCA_026709815.1 bacterium
GCACAGTGCTTTTGTTGCCGTCTTGCGACCGATTGCTCCCAATCCCAAAAGACCACCCATCCGAGCCTTCTACTCGGCCTCCAACGGCGGCCACACCGAGCGCAGCGGGTACGTGTTCGCCGCCGACCTCCCCTATCTGTCGGCCAAACCCGATCCCTTCGACCGCCACGGCAGCAATCCCTACGCCTCGTGGACGCGCTCCTATGACGTCGCCGATTTCAACCGGTGGCTGAACGACCATTCCGACACCGCGGTGGGCCAGCTGATCAGCCTGGAGATCGAGGGCGGCACGGGAACGTCGGGCCGGCTGGACAAGGCCCGCATCCGAATTTCCGGCACCTCCCGCTCGGTCACCGTCACCGGCAGCCGGTTGCAGGCGCGGGTGAACACCGCCGCCCGGGAGAGCGGCAACGACCCGCTGTTGTCCACGCTGTTCGAATTCGCCGTTCCCGGGCCCACCCGCGCTCAGACTCCGGGCGAGAAGGTCGGCCCGGCGGACTCCGACGCCGCCCCCGACGACGAGGCGCTCTACTCGGGCGTGATCACGGGATCGGACTTCTGCCTGAACCGCAGCCTGGGCGGGCCCACCACCTACGCCTTCGACCGCGACGGCGACGGCGTGGCCGACGTGTGCGCCCTGCGCGGCACCCGCCGGGCCGCCGTGGCCCGCCAGCGGACCCTGGAGCACTTGGCGCTGGTGGAGCAGGAGGTCTTCACCGCCCGCTTCGCCGAGGAGTGCCGGTCGGTGGCGGAGTCGTTCGGCGAGCCCGACCGGGAATCAGAGGACGAGTGCCAGCAGCATCGGAGCTTCTCCGCCAACACGCTGGGCGGATCGGGTGGCGGCGCCTCGGGCGACAGCAGCGACGACGGCAGCAGCAACGGCGGCGTCGGCGCGGCGCCGCATTCGGGCGAAGACAGGGACTTCTACTCCGGGGTCATCACCGGCCCCGACTTCTGCTTGAACCACAGCCTGGGCGGGCCCACCACCTACGCCTTCGACGGCGACGGCGACGGCGTGGCCGACGTGTGCGCCCTGCCCCGGACTCGCCGCTCGGCGGTGGCCCGCCAACGGGCCCTCGAGCATCTGCCCGAAGCCTCGGAGGAGCTCGCGGCCCTCTACGACGCCTTCTTCGTGGTGAACTGCCACATGGGCCCGGAGACGCTCGGCGAGCCCGAGAAAGAGGCCCAAGACCCCTGCGAACCCCACATTCAAGCCGGAGCGGTTTGACGGCGGGCGGTTTGGCCCCAAACGGGAGCGTTTGGCCGGCTAACCGGCCGACAGCTCGGCCACCAGCCGCTTCAGCGGCTCTCGGAAATCCGGGGGCCGCGCCAGGCCGGCCAAGCCCAGCGCCCGGTTCTCCAACGCCGAGTTGGCGGGCCTCGGGGCCGCCCGGGGCGGCTTCAGCTCTGCGGTGGTGATGGGCACCACCCGATCGGCGTCATGGCCGGCTGCCGCCAGTATCTCCCGGGCGAACTGATACCGGGAGACCTGCCCCTGATTGGCCACGTGGTACAGGCCCGGCATCCGGTGGGCGCAGAGCCGCTCGATCACCGCGGCCACATCGGGGGCGAAGGAAGGCGAACCGCGCTGATCGGCCACGAACCGCAGGGGACCGCCCTCGGCGGCCAGCCGCAGCACGGTGCCCACCGCGTTGGACCCATGACGACCGCACAGCCACGACGTCCGCACCAGGGTGGCGGCCTCGCCGGCCTCCCGCTCCCCCGCCAGCTTGCTGGCCCCGTACGCCGACCGGGGATCAGGCCGGTCCCACTCGTGATAGGGCTGGTCCTTGTCGCCGGAGAACACGTAGTCGGTGGAAACATGGCACAAGTGAGCGCCGAACCGGCGGGAGGCTTCAGCCAGGTGGCGCACCGCCCAGGCGTTGACCTCATAGGCCGGCGCGGGATCGGTTTCGCAGGCGTCCACCGCGGTATGGGCCGCGCAGTTGACCAGCACATCGGGCCGGATCGAGCCCGCGGCGCCGAGCACTTGGCCCCGTCGGGAGACGTCCAAGTCACGGCGGCTCGCGGCCACCACCTCATGGCCCGAGGCCGCGAACCGGGCCGCCACCTCTCGGCCCAGCTGCCCGGCGGCGCCGGTGACCAACACCCTCATCGCCTCGCCTCCCCCGCCCCGCGGTCCCCGCCGGCGCCCTCAGCGGCACCCACCCCCATTGCCTTGCTCAGCGGTTCCCACCACCACCGGTTGCCCCGGTACCAATCCACCGTCGAGACCAGGGCCTCGTCCAGCTCCCGGCCCGGCGACCATCCCAGCCCGGCGATCTTGGCCGCGTCCACCGAGTAGCGCCGGTCGTGGCCCAGGCGGTCGTCCACGTAGCGGACGAACGACTCGTCCCGACCGCACAGGGCCAGCAGCCGCTCGGTCAGGTCTCGGTTGGTGAGCTCATTGCCTCCGGCGATGTTGTAGATCTCGCCCGGCCGGCCGAGCCGCAGCACCGCGTCGATGGCCGCGCAGTTGTCGTCCACATGGCACCAGTCCCGCACGTTCAGGCCGTCGCCGTACAAGGGCACGGTCCGCCCGTCCAGCAGGCTGGTGGTGAACAGGGGGATGAGCTTCTCCGGATGCTGGAAGGGGCCGAAGTTGTTGGACGACCGGGTGATCGACACCGGCAGGCCGAAGGTCTCCCAATAGGCCAGCGCGATCAAATCGGCCCCGGCCTTGGACGCCGAGTAGGGCGAGCGGGGCGCCAACCGGTCGGTCTCGGCGAACGACCCCTCGCCGATCGACCCGTACACCTCGTCGGTGGACACCTGGACCACCTTGCGCAATCCCAGTTGCCGGGCGGTGTCGCACACCACGTTGGTGCCGTCGCAGTTGGTGTGCACGAAAGCGTCAGGGGCGGCGATGGAGCGGTCCACATGGCTCTCGGCCGCGAAGTGGACCACCGCGTCGCAGCCCGCCATGGCCCGAGCCAAACCCTCCCGGTCACACACGTCGCCCTGCACGAACACCAGCCGGGGATCGCCTTGAACGTCCCGCAGGCTCTCGCGGCTGCCGGCATAGGTGAGGGCGTCGTACACCACCACGGCGTCGTCGGTGCGGGCCAGCACCCAGCGCGCGTAGTTCGACCCGATGAACCCGGCGCCCCCGGTGACCAGCAGCCTCATCTCACCTCCGGAGTCTCGAACCGGGGGATGAGGCGATCGGGGATGTCCGAGCGGCGGGGATTGGCCCGATCCCGCGCCGACAAGATGGGGCGGTCCACCCCCCAGTCGGCGCCGACCGCCGGGTCGTCCCAGGCCACTCCGAGCTCGTCGTCTGGGTTGTAGTAGCCGTCCACCAGGTAAGTGATGGTCATGTCCGACAACGCGGCGAACCCGTGGGCCACCCCGGGCGGGATGTACACCCCCCGGTGGCGGTTGACCCCGTCGGGCTCGGTTCCCAGGGCCAGGGCCAGCGTGCGCCCGTCGGTGGGCGAGCCCGATCGGAGGTCGTGGAGCACCACTCGGGCCTGGCCCGCCGGCACATACCAGTAGTCGGCCTGATGCAGGTGGTAGTGCAGCCCGACCACCGAGCCCGCGCACCGGTCGCCCCGGTTGGACTGGACCATCTCCCCCGCTCGGGGAATCCACTCCCGGCGGTAGGTCTCCACGAACAGACCCCGCTGGTCGGCGTGGACGTCGGGGGAGACGACATACGCGCCGGCAATCGCCTCGCAGGGACGCACCTCGGCCACTTCGGCTATCCCAGCTCCAAGTGGGAATGATCGCCCAGCATGAGCCGGGAGACCTGGCGGCGCTCCAGCGAGCGGGTCACCTGCACGTGCTGGCCGATCAGAGAGTCGGTGATCCGGCTGGTCCCGTGGATCCGACAGCCCTCGAGGACCACCGAGTGGTCCAGCTCGGCGTCGCTGATCACGCACTCGTCGCCGATGGAGGTGTAAGGCCCGACGAAGGTGTTCTCAATGCGGGTGTCGGCGCCGATGACCGCCGGGCCTCGCACCGTGGAGTTGACGATCTTGGCCCCGGCTGAGATCACCACTCGCCCCTCCACCCTCGAGGCGCCGTCCACCGCCCCGTCCACTTGGCGGACCACGGTGTCGAGCACCAGCCGGTTGCACTCCAGCAGCGGATCCTTCTTGCCGGTGTCGATCCACCAGCCCTCCAGCAGCCGGTGGCGCACGCGGTGGCCGTTTCGGATGAGCCAATCGATGGCGTCGGTGATCTCCAGCTCGCCCCGGGCCGACGGCTCGATGGCCGCCACCGCCTCGTGGATGGCGGAGTCGAAGAGGTACACGCCCACCAGAGCCAGGTTGGAGGGGGGGTCGGCGGGCTTTTCCACCAGGTTGGACACATCGCCGTCGGGGCCGATCACCGCCACCCCGAACGACGACGGGTTCTCCACCGGCGTCAACAGGATCTGTGCTCGGCACGAGCCGGCACCGGAGGCGTCCTGCTCGCCGGAGCCCTCCCGGCGCTGGCGCTCAAACCCCTCCACGAACTCGGCCAGACCCTGCTCGAGCATGTTGTCGCCCAGGTACATGACGAAGCAGTCGTCGCCCAGGAAGTCCCGGGCGGTCAGCACGCAGTGGGCCAGCCCGAGCGGCGCCTGTTGGCGGATGTAGGTCACGCTCACCCCGAAGCGAGAGCCGTCGCCCACCGCGTCTCGGATCTCTCGATGGGTGTCGCCTACCACGATGGCGATGTCGGCGATCCCCGCCGCGGCCATGTCCTCGATCCCGTAGAACAGCACCGGCTTGTTGGCGATGGGGACTAGCTGCTTGGCCCGAGTATGGGTCAGGGGCCGCAGCCTCGTCCCCGCCCCCCCCGACAAAATCAACCCCTTCATCGCCCGCTCAGTGTACGCACTGCCAGCCCAGTACACGGCCCCTGCTTCCACGAGGCGCCAGCAGATCCCGGCCACGCCCCAGCCATGGACATAGCACCCCTGCCCCGCCTGGTGTCTACGCTGAGAGGGTGCCGGGCAGCAGGAGACTGGATCGAGCGGCGCTGGCGGCGGTGCTGGTGGCGGTGGCGGTGCTGGTGAGCCTGCATGTGCGAGACCACCCCGCCCTCTCGCACATCGACGAGCTCCAGCACATGGACTACACCCTCAAATCACCGTTCCATGTGCCCCGTCACGGCGACGCCATCGGCCAAGCCGCCATGGAGGAGGCCGCTTGCCGGGGCATTGACTATCCGCTGCGTCTGGGCATCGACGCTCTGGGCGACTGGCTGCACCTGACCGGGGAGCGGGGCGTCGAAACCCTCAACCCCGGCAGCGTCCCCCGGGCGCAACTGCCTCTCTGCGGGTCGCTGCTTTTGGCCCCCGAGCAGTTCCCCAACTCCGGGCTCAACACCGCCTCGCCCCATCCGCCCGTCTACTACACCGCCACCGCGCTGGGCGCGGCGGTGATCGAGGCCGCTCCGGGAGTGGACAGCCCGGTGAGCGGCGCCCGGCTGATGGGGATTTTCTGGCTGGGCGCGGCGGCCGTGGTGCTGTGGTACGCGCTCGGCGGCCTGGGGGCGTCTTTGTGGTCCAAGACCCTGCTGATCGGCCTGTTGGCCGTCTCCCCCCGAGTGCTGCACGCCTCGTCGATCATCAACCCCGACACCACCGCCTTGTTGGGCGGGGCGCTGGTGCTGGCCGCCGCCGTGCGCTGGGATGCCGGAAGGGCCCCGGGGTGGCTGCTGCCGCTGGCCTCGCTGGCGGCGGTGTGGCTCAAGTTCACCAATTCGGTGGCGGTGGGCGCGGCGGCGGTTTACCTGGCTGTGCGGGCCTGGCAGCACCGGGACAGCCTGACCCGGCAGCACCTCCGGCGACTGGCGGCGGTCGCAGGGACGGCCGTCGTGTTGACCGCGGCCTCGATCTTCATCTGGTCGGCGGCACAGGACGCCCGGGGCCACATCCCCGCCGAACAGCTGCCCACCAATGCCATCTATGAGGTTGACGACTTCCAATGGGACCGTTTGGGCGACGAGCTGTTCGCGGCGCTCACCCCCCTGCGCGACCCCTTCGTGCCCGACACGCTCCCCCGAAACCTGTTGGCGCCCCTCGGCGACCTCATCAACCTGCTGGTCCTCGTCGGGCTGGGCGCGGTGGGGCTGTTCGCTCTCAAGGGGTCGAGCCACCGGGCGCTGGCCGCCGCCGCGGTGGTCGCAATGGCCGCCACCGGGCTGGTCACCATGGTCACCAGCTACTTGACCCTGGGCATCTACTTCGACACCAATCCCCGGTATGGGCTGTCGCTGCTGCCCTTCGCCGCGGCGGCGCTCGTCCCCGTGATCGAGAACCGGTGGATTCGCGGGGCCGCCGCCGCGGTTGCAGCCGTCACAACCGCCGCGGTACTCGCGGGTGCGACTACCTAGCGGTGTGTCGCAGAAATAGCCTTGGCCCGTGCCCTCCCCCCGGCTGATCGCCGTCATCCCCGCATTCAACGAGCAGAGCACCGTGGGCGCCGTGGTGGCCGACGTGCGGCGGTGCTCCCCCGAACCGGTGGAGGTCGTGGTGGTGGACGACGGCTCGGCCGACGACACCGCTGCTGTCGCCGCCGCCGCCGGGGCGGTGGTGCTGCGATTCCCGGTGAACATGGGCTACGGCGCGGCCCTGCGGCTCGGATTCCGCTACGCGGCGAGCCGACCGTGGGATCATGCACTGGTGCTCGACGCCGACGGTCAGCATGTCGCGGCCGAGATCCCCGCTCTCGTGGCCGCCTGCGAGTCGGGCGCCGACCTGGCTCTGGGCAGCCGATTCCACCCCGACTGCCCGTCGCCCTACCCCGTCTCCCGCAGTCGGCGGCTCGCCATACGCCTGGCCGGCCGGGTGCTCCGCCTGCGGCGCGGGGTGGCCCTCACCGATCCCACATCGGGATTCTGGGCCTTGTCGAGACCGGGGGTGGAGCTTTTCTCCCGGCATCTCCCGTCGGGGTACCTCGACAACCTGCTCGGCTTGTCGATCGCCGCGCGCGCCGGTCTGGCCGTTCAAGAGGTGCCGGTGGCAATGGCCCCCCGCCAGGGGGGCCGGCCCTCGAACCAGGGGGCCTCGCTGGTCTACCACTACGCCCGAACCCTGCTCGCCGTCTTCATCGGAGGCCGATCATGAGCCTGACCGCCCGAATCGTCTCTGCGCTGCTGGCCGCCTTCGTGGCGGCCGTCATCTTGAAGCTCCAGCGGCGGGGCGGCATGGTCTCCAAATACGGGCTGCTGTGGATGGCCACCTCGGCCGTCATGCTGGTGATGGCGGCCGCCCCCGACGCGGTGGATGCCATCGGCGGCTGGCTCGGAGTCGATTACACGCCGTCGCTGGTGTTCATGGCCGCCCTGGGCTTCGTCCTGATCGTGCTGGTGCAGTTCTCATGGGAGCTCAGCCGCTCCGAGCAGCGCGTCCAGATCCTGATGGAAGAGGTGGCGCTGCTGCGCCGCGAGCTGCAAGACCGCAGCCCAGAGGCCCAGGCCGAGGGCTAACCCGGCGATTCCAAGTACCGGACGGCGACGTACCGCTAGTTGATAGGCGCCGGAGCGCAAAGGCCGTCGAGTTCGACTATTCGGATCTTGTCGCGGTTCTCCCAGGTGACGGGCTGGTCGGGGTCGGGCCGCAGCTTGTACTCCCGGAACGACATCTCGCTGGCGTCGAACGCCAGCAGCCGTCCCACCAGGGTGTCGCCGTGGCCCAGGATCAGCTTGATGGCCTCCAGAGCCTGAATCGATCCCACGATGCCGGGCAGCACCCCCAGCACTCCGGCCTCGGCGCAGCTCGGCGCCATCTCCGCCGGAGGGGGCTCGGGGATCATGTCTCGGTAGGTGGGGCCGTTGCGGGGATCGAACACCGTGACCTGGCCCTCGAACCGGAAGATCGACCCGTGCACGACGGGAATCCCCAGCTTCACCGAGGCGTCGTTGAGCATGTAGCGCACCGGGAAGTTGTCGGCGCCGTCCACGATCACGTCGAAGTCCCCGATGATATCCACGATGTTGTCGGCGCCGAGGCGCACGTCGTAGGTCACCACGTTCACGTCGGGATTGAGGGCGTTAAGCGTCTTCTTGGCCGAGTCCACCTTGCGGTCTCCCACTCGGTCGAGGTTGTGCAGGATCTGGCGCTGGAGGTTGGAGGCGTCCACCACGTCCATGTCCACGATGCCCACAGTTCCCACCCCCGCGGCGGCCAGATAGAGGGCGGCCGGCGAGCCCAGACCGCCGGCGCCCAGGCACAGGACTTTGGCGTCCAGCAGCTTGAGCTGCCCTTCGGCGCCCACCTCGGGGAGGAGCAGATGGCGGTGATAGCGATTGCGCTGGTCGGGGGTCAGCGTCGCCGGCAAAGCCCAGTTCCGGCCCTCGTCCTTCCAGCGATTGAAGCCGCCGTCCATGGAGACCACGTTGGCGTAGCCCATCTCCTGAAGCGTCAGGGCGGCGAAAGCCGAGCGCACGCCCCCGGCGCACATGGCCACCACCGGGGCCTGTTTATCCGGCAAGCGGCTCTCCACGTTGGGCTCCAAGTTGCCCCGGGGTATGTGCACCGAGCCGGGCACGGCCCCCTGCTCGAACTCGTCGGGCTCTCGCACGTCGAGCAGCACCGCCCCGGCGGCCAGCATCGCCTCGGCGCCGGCGGGGTCGGTCTCTCGAATCTGCGCCTTGGCGCCTCTGAGCAGATCTCTGAATGTGGGCATGGCGGCGATCCCCTCGGCAGGCAAGTCAATTTATGGGGAATGGATACCCCATAAATCCTACCGAATTAGTCCGATTTCATCAATCCGCCGCGGCGATGAGCGGCAGCGCCTCGCTGATCGAGGCCGGCAGCACCACCTCGGCGAGGCCGTCGAACGGGGTGGGCTCAGCGTTCAGGATCACAACCGGCGCGCCGGACTGATGGGCAATGGGCACCACGTTGGCAATCGGGTACACGGTGAGGGTGGACCCCACCGCCAGCATCATGTCGCAGGCCGCGGCCGCCTGCTCGGCGCGGTGCAGGTCGGCCGTCACCAGGCTCTGGCCGAAGGAGATGGTGGCCGACTTCAATATCCCGCCGCAGACCCGACACCTCGGGTCGGCCTCCCCGGCCCGAACCCTCTCGAGGGCGCGCTCCATCGGGGCCGTGTCCCCGCAATCGAGGCAGCGGACTTTGGACGTGGTGCCGTGGATCTCCACCAACCGGTCCTCAGACGTGCCCGCCGCCCGGTGCAGGCCGTCGACGTTCTGAGTGATCAGCGTGTGCAGCCTTCCCCGGCGCTCCAGCTCCACCAGCGCCCGGTGGCCGGCATTGGGCGACTTTCCCTCCCACATCGACCCCTCGGCCAGTCGCTGCCAATTTCGCTTGCGCAACTCGGGGTCGGACACGTAGTGGGACAGCGTGGACGTCTTCTCCGCCTCGGGATTCTTGGTCCAAAGGCCCTGCGGCCCCCGGAAGTCGGGAATGCCGCTGTCGGTGGAGATGCCCGCCCCGGTGAGCACCACCACCCGCCGGGCCGCGCCCAGCACGGCGCGAGCAGCCCGGATCTCCTCTGTCAACTCCTCAATCGGCCGCATAATCCCCCATCAAGCCCTTGACAACATCCAATGAGAAGGGTCAGAATGCACTTAAAGCTTCCCCCTTGCATCCAGCAGAGCAATATCTGGCAGAAACGATCCTGTCATGGAATCACCCTTCTTTCATTCCTCTCTGTGGATCGAGCCGTGGCGAGATCCCATCACCGAGGCAAACGGGCACGACCCCCGATCCAGATACGTGGAGCAGTTCTGGCTCGGGGTCATCGGCCCCACCGCCGCCTGGCTCATGCGCTATGTGGCCTACGAGCTCGACGACTCCCCCGACGGGTTCGAGCTTTGCATCGCCCCCATCGCCCTGCAGCTGGGGATAAGCCCCAAGGCCGGGCCCCGAGGCGGGCTGCATCGCACCCTGCACCGCCTGGTGATGTTCCGGCTGGCCGCGGAGAGCCACGCCGGCTACGCCGTCCGGCGCCAGCTGCCCCCGCTCAACCACAGCCAGATCCGCCGCCTCCCCGCACACCTCCAGCGCTCCCACTCCTCCGTCTGCCCACTCCCCCAAACCGCAGCCTGAAACGGGCAACACCCCCCGCCACAGCTAAACATAGGGCATGGACAACAACCTCAGAGCCTCCTGGAACCGACTCTGCGACACGCTCAAAAACTCGGCCGACTACATCTTCGACCCGTCGCTGGGGGCCGATGCATCCGAGCAGGCTGAGGGCCTGCGCCATCAGCTCCGGATGTTCTACTGGGCCTTCGATCGGATCGTGGAGAACAACGACCCCGACCACCCCGAGCTGGGCTGGACATACCCGTTCAAGGTGGGCCAGGACAACCCCGATGCCCTGTACATGACCGCTCCGGTGGACCTGCGCCGCACCTATCGCCTCACCGGCCGCATCGACGCCTTGCGCTACCTGGGTCTGTCGCTGATGGACTTTCGCTTCGGCCGGGGACGCATCACTCAGCTCGTGGATGTCGGCAGCACCGAGCTGACCGATATCGGCGGCGGACGCATCGACGTGGTCTTCAGCCCCGACCCCGACCCCGGCGACCACCTCGGCGACTGGTTCCAAGTCGAGCCGCTCCGATGCCGGCTGTTCGTGCGCCAGTTCTTCTCCGACTGGGCGGCGGAAGACCACGCCGAGCTGCACTTGGAGTGCCTTGACCCGTCGGGGCCTGTCAGCCGGCTCGATCCGGTGCGGACTTGCGAGCTGTTCGACGAGCTGGCCCGGGAGGTGGACACCGTGCCTGAGTTCTGGACCGAATTCGCCGGGGAGCAGCGCAACCGGGGGCAGGTTAACTCCTTCGGCCATGTCCCTGCCCACAAGGTGAGCCAAAGCGGCCAAGGCGGAAGCGAGAAGCAGGCCTACGGGCAGTGCTGGTACGAGGTCGGACCCGACGAGGCGCTGCTGTTGGAGGTGACGCCGCCCGACTGCCTGTATTGGAACATCCAAGTGGGCGACATGTGGTATCAGAGCCTCGACTTCGTGAACCTCCCCGCCACCATGAACGACTCCCAGGCCCGCATCGACCCCGACGGCATGCTGCGGGTGGTGATCTCCCACCAGGACCCCGGCATACAGAACTGGATCGCTCTGGGCGGCTGCACCCGGGGGGCCCTCACCTACCGGTGGAACAACGCCGACAGCGCGCCGGTGCCCGCGCTGGCGCTCATGTCGGCCGCCGCGGCCAGCGGCCGGCTCCACCCCGACACCCCTCGGCTGGACCCCGGCGAGCGGGCTGCGATCAACGCCGAGCGCCGCCGCCACGCCCTGCGCCGATTCACCCGCTAGCCCATGGAGTATGCCGCCGCGGTCTATCTGATGGCCGCGGCCCTGCTGGGCGCCGCCGGCGCGGCCAAGACAGCCACCCCCGAGCCGGCGGCCGCCGCCCTGGCCCGACTTCGGCTCTACCACCGCCGATGGGCCGTGCGGCTGCTCGGGGTGGCTGAGTTGACCGCGGCGGTGTGCGCCTTCGTTGTGGGGGGGGTCGTCCCCGCCGCCGCTCTGGCTGCGCTGTACGCCGGGTTCGCGGTGGTGGCGACGGCCATGGTCCGCTCGGGATCAGCCGCACCTTGCGGCTGCTTCGGCCGGGTCGATATGCCCGCCACCTGGCGCCATGTGGCGGTGAACGTCCTGGCCGCGGCGATCGGCCTCGCCGCCGCGGCCTGGCCGGTGGAGGCCGCCGATCAGCTGTTCGACGGTCGGAAATGGCCGCTCGCCCCGTTCCTGGTGGTCGTAGCCGTCGGCGCCGGCGGCGTGTTCGCATGGCTCAGCCCGAAGGCCGAGGCAATCCCGGCTTCAAGCGATTGAATGCTTCATACCAACGTATGATGATTTGTATGATGATCGTATGACAAAGGAACGAGTCACCATAACAGTGGAAGTGGACCTTCTCAACCATGCCCAATCAGCCGTGCGGGCAGGCGTCTGCCGGTCGGTGAGCGAGTGGATCGGAAAGGCCATGGAAGAACAGTTGGCCAAGGACGCCCGACTAGCGGCAATGGACGAGCTGATCGCCGAATTCGAGGCCGAAGGCGGCCCCTTCACCGACGAGGAGATCGCCGGGCAGACGCAGCGCGACCAGGAGGCATCGGCGGCCTTGAGGAGGGAGGGAGAGAGAAGGCTGGCCGAGTGGCAACGACTCCAAGCCCAGCAAGCCAAATGAGCATCCTCCTCGATGCGGGCCCGTTGATTGCCCTGGAACGAGGCAACCGCATGGTTGGGCGCCGGATCCATAGCGCCCGGCAGTCAGGGATCTCGCTGAAGACCCACGGTGGTGTCATCGCCCAGGTGTGGCGAGGGGGAACCCGAGAACAAACCCGGCTGGCCCGGGCCTTGCGAGCGGTAGAGACAGTCCAGCTGGGTGAGGATCTCGGACGGCGAGCCGGGATGCTGCTTGCCCGCTGCGGCCTCTCCGACGCCATCGACGCCGCGTTGGTGGCCATGGCCGATCACGGCGACGAGATCATCACCTCCGACCCCGACGATCTGGTAGTGCTCGTCGCCGCCAGCCAGCGCAGTATCAACATCATCCCACTCTGAGCCCCGGAGCACCCCAGATTCGGTGGAGACTCTGGTGGTCCATGGCTTTTGTGGGGGCCTGTTGTTGGACTCTGCGATTTGCAAGCAAACTCTGCGGGCTCAGTCGTCGTCCGAAACCACTGCGGGCGGCTCGAAGTTGACCAGGGCGTCGAGGAGCATCCGCACGCCGAAGCCGGTGCCGCCCTTGGTCGCCTCGCCGTCCTCGGCATCGATGAACGCCGGGCCGGCGATGTCGAGGTGGGCCCAGGGGATGCCCTCCTCCACGAAGTTGGACAAGAACAGCCCGGCGGTCAGCGCACCCCCGTGCGGGCCGCCGATGTTCTTCATGTCGGCCACCGACGAGTCCAGCTGGGCCTTGTAGTCGTCGGGCAACGGCAGCCGCCACACCCGCTCCCCGGTGCGCTCGGCGGCGTCGGCCAGCTGGTCCACCCAGGCCTCGTTGTTGCCCATGAGCCCGGCCACCTTGGGGCCCAGCGCCACCATGCAGGCCCCGGTGAGGGTGGCCAAATCGACGATGGCGTCGGGCTCGGCCCGACAGGCCAGCGACAGGGCGTCGGCCAGCACGAGGCGGCCCTCGGCGTCGGTGTTGAGCACCTCCACCGTCTTGCCGTTGGCCATGGTGAGCACATCGCCGGGACGGGTGGCGTCGCCGCCCAGCATGTTGTCGGTCATGGGCACATAGCCGGTGACCTTCACCGGGGGCGCCACCGCTGAGACGGCGGCCATCACCCCCAGCACCGCCGCTCCCCCGCTCATGTCGCACTTCATGGTCATCATCCCGGTGCCGGTTTTGATCGACAGGCCGCCGGAGTCGAAGGTGAGGCCCTTGCCCACCAGCGCCACCGACCCCCGGCACTCGGCCTCCGGGCCGGGGGTGTAGACCACCTCCACGAACCGGGGCGGCTGCTCTGAGCCCCGGTTCACCCCCAAAAGCCCGCCCAACTCGGCCTCGCGTATGGCCTCGAGGTCGAGCACGGTGATCTCCAGCCCCTCCCGCTCGGCCATCTCCTCGGCCCGATCGGCGAACCTCGCCGGGGTGAGCGACCCGCCCGGCTCGTTGATGAGATCGCGGGCGAAGCACACCGCCTCGGCCACCCGCCGCCCCCGTTCCAGCGCCTCGGCCACCCCCCGGCCCCCGCTGCCGATGACGTGGACGTTCTCCAGTTTGTTGGGCTCGGGCGCCGACTTGAAGTCCCCGTAGGTGTAAGCCCCCAGCGTCATTCCCTCCGACAACGCCCGCAGCGCCTCTAGCCGGCCGACCCCGTCGGGCACGGCGTCGGGCACTGACACCGCGATGCGCCGCATTCGCTTGGCCGACCGGGCCAGCGCGGCGGCCGCCCGGCGGACCGCCGCCGCGGTCATCTTGCCGGCTGGTCCCAGCCCGACCACCGCCATGGGCCGCTCGGGCCCCGACACGATCTCCACCTGCCCGGCCTCGGCCTCGAACCCGCGGCCGTCCAGCACCCCCCAGTCCAACCCCTCGGGCCGCTCGGCGCCGCGGCCAGCGCACACTCCCACGGCGTGCAATTCGGCGCTGACCGGTATTTTCCTGCCGGTTCGGAATGCGATCACCAGGCCTCCTCGGTATGGTCCAAGCCGCCGCGATGCTATCCGGCACCAGTCCACAGACCTGTGCCCGATACCCTGATCGGTTGTGGGTTCCTATTCGGAGGCGGCACGCGAGCGCGTCCTCATCTATGACGGTGCCTTCGGAACCTACGTGCAGCAACAACCTCTGAGCCCCGACGACTTCGGCGGCCCCGACTTGGAGGGCTGCAACGAGCTTTTGTGCCTCACCCGGCCCGACCTCATCGCCGGGATGCACGATCTCTACCTCGACGTGGGGGTGGACGCGGTGGAAACCGCCACCTTCGGGGCGTTCGCCGTGCCGCTGGCCGAGTACGGCATCGCCGAGCAGGCCTATGAGATCAACCGGGCCGCAGCCCGAATCGCCCGGGAAGTGGCCCACGGCCACACCGCCGAAGGGAGGCCCCGATGGGTGGCCGGATCGATGGGGCCGGGCACCAAACTGGCCTCACTGGGACAGATCCGCTACGCCGAGCTGCGCGACGCCTTCGAGGTGCAGGCCCGGGGACTGCTCGACGGCGGGGTGGACCTGTTCCTCATCGAGACCCAATACGACCTGCTCGGCGCCAAGGCCGCCATCAACGGGTGTCGCCGGGCCATGGCCGCGGCCGGCCGAGAGGTGCCGCTTCAGGTGCAGGTCACCGTCGAGATGACCGGGCGGATGCTGCCGGGCACCGAGATCGGCGCGGCGCTGTCCGCGCTGGCGCCCCTGGGCCCAGCGGTGTTCGGGCTCAACTGCGCCACCGGGCCAGCCGAGATGGGCGAGCACCTGCGAGTGCTGTCGGAGCAGTGCCCGGTGCCGGTGGCCTGCATCCCCAACGCCGGCCTCCCCCAGGTGGTGGACGGCCGCATGCACTACGACGTCGGCCCCGCGCCGTTTGCCGACCATCTGGCCCATTACATCACCGAGCTGGGGGTGAGCGTGGTCGGGGGCTGCTGCGGCACCACCCCCGAGCACATGCGAGCGGTGATCGATCGCTGCGGCGGGCTCACTCCGGGTGCCCGGCCCGGCGAGCTGCCCCCGTCGGCCACCTCCATCTACACCGCGGTGCCCTTCGCCCAGGACACGTCGTTTCTCATCGTGGGCGAGCGCACCAACGCCAACGGCTCCCGGAAGTTCCGCGACGCCATGTTGGAGGCCGACTGGGACGGCTGCTTGCAGATCGCCCGCGACCAGGTGGGCGAGGGCGCCCACCTGCTGGATCTGTGCGTGGACTATGTGGGCCGAGACGGCGCCGCCGACATGGACGAGCTCGCCCGGCGACTCGCCACCGGGGTGGCCGCCCCGCTGGTGCTGGACTCCACCGAGCCCGACGTGATGCAGGCCGGGCTGGAGTGGATCGGGGGCCGGGCGGTGCTCAACTCGGCCAACCTGGAGGACGGCGAGGGCGAGGGATCCCGTCTCGACCGGGTGCTGAAGCTGGCCCGGGAGCACGGCGCGGCGGTGGTCTGCCTGCTGATCGACGAGGAGGGCCAAGCCCGGGATCTGGAGTGGAAAATGCGGGTGGCCCACCGCCTCCACCGCTTGGCCACTGAGCGCTACGGGCTGGCCCCGTCGGATCTGATCTTCGACGCGCTGACCTTCCCGCTGTCCACCGGCGACCGCGACCTGCGCCAAGACGGCTTGGCCACCATCGAGGCCATCCGGCGGATCAAGGCCGAGCTGCCCGGCGCCCACACCACGCTGGGAGTGTCCAATGTGTCGTTCGGGCTGAAGCCCGCCGCCCGCCATGTGCTCAATTCCATGTTCTTGCACGAGTGCCTCGACGCCGGGCTGGACTCGGCCATCGTTCACGCCGGGCGGATCATTCCGCTGAACCGGATAGAGCCCCACCACCGCAACGTGTGCCTGGACTTGATTTACGACCGCCGGGGAGCAGACGGGCTCGCCTCGCAGAGCCGCCACGACTACGACCCGCTCAGCGAGCTGCTGGCCGCATTCGAGAACGTGGCCGTCGCGGCCGCCGTCAAAGAAGACCGGTCCGGCTGGCCGGTGGAGCAGCGGCTGGAGCGGCGGATCATCGACGGCGACCGCGACGGCCTCGACGGCGACCTAGACGAGGCTCTGACCGCCGCTGCGGCCCTGGACATCGTCAACCACACGCTGCTGGCCGGCATGAAGGTGGTGGGCGACTTGTTCGCCTCTGGGGAGATGCAGCTTCCGTTCGTGCTCCAATCGGCTGAGACCATGAAGGCGGCGGTGTCGTATCTGGAGCCCCACATGGACAAAGCCGACGCCACCGGGGTCAAGGGCCGGATCGTGCTGGCCACCGTGAAGGGCGATGTCCACGACATCGGCAAGAACCTGGTGGACATCATCTTGACCAACAACGGCTATGAGGTTCACAACCTGGGCATCAAGGTCTCGGTCGCCGAGATGATCGACCGGGCGCTGGAGGTTGACGCACATGCCCTCGGCATGAGCGGGCTCTTGGTGAAGAGCACCCTGATCATGCGGGACAACCTGGAGGAACTGAACACCCGCGGCCTCCACCACATCCCGGTGCTCTTGGGCGGCGCCGCGCTGACCCGCACCTATGTGGAGCGGGACATGCGGGAGACCTATCGGGGCCGGGTGTTCTACGGCAAGGACGCGTTCGAGGGGCTCGCGGTCATGGACCGACTGGGCGAGCTGCGCCGCACCGGCGCCCAAGACCCCGACTTCGGGCGCCGCCCCGGCGGGCGCGACCTGCCCCGACGAGCCCGCCGCAACGCCCTCGGCGCAACCGGCGACATCCCGGAGCGGGCGCCGTCAGTGGCGGTCGACAATCCCGTCTTCACACCCCCGTTTATGGGTTCGCGGGTGGTCAGGGGCATCGCGGTGGCCGACATCGCCGACTATGTGAACGAGACCGCCTTGTTCCGCAACCAGTGGCAGTTCCGCCCCTCAGACGGCGAGGACGACGCCGCGTTCAAAGAGCGCATCCGCCCCACCCTGCGCGAGCAGCTGGCCGAGGCCACCACCCAGGGACTGCTGGTTCCCCAAGTGGTGTACGGCTACTTCCCGGTCAACGGGAGCGGAGACGATCTGGTGGTGTGGGACTCCCCGGAGCGGGCCTCCGAGCGCAGCCGCTTCCGCTTTCCGCGCCAGCCCAAGGATCCGTTTCTGTGCATCGCCGACTTCTTCCGGCCCGCCGACGGCGATGAGGTGGACTACGCCGCCTTCCACATCGTGACCATGGGGGCCGAGGTGTCGAAGGCCACCGCCAAGCTGTTCGCCGACAACCGCTACCAGGAGTACCTGCTGCTTCACGGCCTCGGGGTGGAGATGGCCGAAGCCCTCGCCGAGCACTGGCACCATCGCATTCGCACCGAGTGGGGATTCGCCCACGAGGACGGCCCCACCCTCAGCGGCCTGTTCCGCCAAAAATATCGGGGCGGCCGCTACTCGTGGGGCTATCCCGCCTGCCCCGATCTTGAGGACAACCTCACCGTGTCCCGGCTCCTCGACGCCGACCGCCTCGGCATCTCCGTCGGCGAGGAGACCAGCTACCAATATCAGCCCGAGCAAACCACCTCCGCCCTCATCTGCCACCACCCCCAAGCCAAGTATTTCGTGGCCCGCTGACATGCGGGACCGGCCGAGCGGGGCAGCGTGATGGGCGGCTCGCTCAGCCGAAGCCGGCGGCGCGCCGGGGGGTGCGCCGGGGGGGTGTTTGTCGGGTGATCGAGTTCGCGCCCGCCACTCTCCTCGTGCAGCTGGCCGTGGGCGGCCTGGCCTTCACCTGGCTCACCACCCGGCGGCGGGAAGCCGGGCTGGGCTACGGCTGGCTGATGCGCGGTGTTTTCGGGTCGCTGGCCGCGGGCGGTGCCTGGCTGGGCTTCGCCTCCGACCCCCAGCCGGTGCGGGATTGGGCCGCGGTCGGGGCCGCGGCGGCCGCAGCGGCCGCGCTGGCCATGTCGGTGGCTCGTCGGCGGGCCGGGGTGAGCGGCCAGCGCGGCCGGGTGGAGCGGCGCCGCGCCGAGATCGCCGAGATGACCGGCATCGACCGCTCGGAGCAGCACTTCGACCGCTCCCGATCCGAATTTCCCCCGGTGCTCGATCTCATCGCCCCTGCGGTGGGGATGGTCGGGGTGGTGGCCGGCGGACTCGACGCCGGCGACCCGGCTGCGCTGGCCGTGGCCCGAACGGTGATCGGGGCGTTGTTCTTGGGCGCGGTCACCGACGCCATGCTGTTGGGCCACTGGTATCTGGTGCAGCCCGGCTTGGCTCGGGGACCGCTGTTGGAGCTGGTGCGATGGACCGGAGCGCTGTGGCTGCCCGAGGTGGTGGTGATGCTGTGGCCCACCGGCATGGGGTCGGTGCTCAGCGGGACCATCGATGACGGCTACAACGGCCTGTTGGGCTGGTTCTGGGTGGCCTGCGCAGTGACCACCGCCGGACTGATCGTCGGCGCCCGAGCCGCGCTCCGCGAGCGGTTCTACTCGGCGGTGATGGCGGCGACCGGCCTGCTCTATCTGGGGATTTTGACGGGATTCGGCACGGACCTGGTGGCCCGGGTGCTGCTTGACACCACCTAGGCCGCCCTAGGTCAGAGAAGCATCCTAGAAAGCGTGCAGGCAGGCGGCACAGTTCTTGGCCGGTTTCAGCCCGGCATTTCAGTTCAGGCGGTTCAGTTGAGCAGGACGGGGTTGGCCGGGTTGGGCCGCCAGGTTGTTGAGCCTTTGTCTGGGAATGGGTCGGGCGGGGGTTCGACTCTGTGCCTGCCGGTTTGGGGGTCGGTTTTCACCTGGTGGTGGTGTTCGTGGATGTCGTGGTG
>JAPOSH010000069.1 GCA_026709815.1 bacterium
CGCCGGACAGATCATCACCTTCACCTATCCCCACATCGGCAACTACGGCGTCAGCTCCGCTGATCATGAGAGCCGCCGCCCGTTCTGTCGGGGGGTGATCGTGCGGGAGATGGCCCGCCGCCGCTCCAGCTGGCGATCCACCGGCGACCTCGAGGCGTTCCTGGCTGAGCAGGGCATCGCCGGCTTGGCCGGGGTGGACACCAGGCGGCTGACCGCCCACATCCGCGACGCCGGCGCCATGACCGGCGCCTTCGGGACCGCGGCGGAGTCCGATCTGCGGGCCGCGGCCGTCGCCGAGCCCGGCACCGACGGAATAGACCTGGTGGCCACCGTGACCCGCTCCGAGGCCGAGCATTTCGCCAGCACCAGAGACGGCGGAAAGCCTCCCCGCCGGGTGGTGGCTCTGGATTTCGGCCTCAAGGCCACCATCGTGCGCCATCTGCGGGCCATAGCCCACGTGGAGGTGGTGCCGGCCGGCACCGCTGCGGCCGACATCTTGGGCCGACGGCCCGACGGGGTGTTCCTGTCGAACGGCCCCGGCGATCCCACCGCCGCCGCGGGCGCGGTCGACGCCATTTCGGGCCTGTTGGGCGAGACGCCGATCTTCGGCATCTGCTTAGGCCATCAGCTTTTGGCCACGGCCTTGGGCGGGGAGACGTACAAGCTGGCCTACGGCCATCACGGAGGCAACCACCCGGTGCGCAACCTGGCCACCGGCGCCGTCGAGATCACCAGCCAGAACCACAACTTCTGCGTGGCCGACAGCTCCATTCCCGGTGCCGACATCACCCATGTCAACCTCAACGACCACACCGTGGAGGGCCTCCGCTGCCGGGATCTGCCCGCGTTCAGCGTGCAGTACCACCCCGAGGCCGGCCCCGGCCCCCACGACTCCCGCTACCTGTTCGCCCAATTCGACGAGCTCATGGACCGCGCTCATGCCTAAGCGGACCGATATCGAGTCGATACTCCTCATCGGATCGGGCCCCATCGTGATCGGCCAGGCCTGCGAGTTCGACTATTCCGGCACCCAGGCTTGCCGAGTGCTGCGCGAGGAGGGCTACCGGGTGGTGCTGGCCAACTCCAACCCGGCCACGATCATGACCGACCCCGATTTCGCCGACGCCACCTATGTGGAGCCCCTCAGCGCCGAGGTGCTCGCCGGCATCATCGCTCGGGAGCAGCCTGACGCGCTGCTGCCCACGCTGGGGGGGCAGACCGCGCTGAACCTGTCCATGGAGCTGATCCAGTCGGGCGTGGTGGACGAACACGGCGTCGAGGTGATCGGCGCCAACCAGGACGCCATCTCCACCGCCGAGGACCGGGCCAAGTTCCGCCAGGCCATGATCGACATCGGGTTGCCGGTGCCACCGTCGGCCACCGCCCACACCCTGGAGGAGGCCACAGAGATCCTGGAGCGCATCGGGCTGCCGGTGATCATCCGCCCGGCCTACATCCTGGGTGGAACCGGCACCGGCATCGCCCACACGCTTGAACAGGGCCGGGAGATGTGCGCCCGCGGCTTGGCCGCCAGCCCCATCAGCGAGATCCTCATCGAGCAGTCCATCGCCGGTTGGAAGGAATACGAGCTGGAGGTGATGCGCGACCGGGCCGACAACTGCGTGGTGGTGTGCGCCATCGAGAACCTCGATCCCATGGGGGTCCACACCGGCGACTCCATCACCGTGGCCCCGGCCCAGACCCTGTCGGACGTGGAGTACCAGGTGCTGCGGGACGCGGCCTTCGCCTGCATCCGCCGGGTGGGGGTGGAAACCGGCGGCTCCAATATCCAGTTCGCAGTGAACCCCGACAACGGGGATTTCGCAGTGATCGAGATGAACCCCAGGGTGTCGCGCTCTTCGGCGCTGGCCTCCAAGGCCACCGGCTTTCCCATCGCCAAGATCGCCGCCTGCCTAGCGGTGGGCTACACCCTCGACGAGATACCCAACGACATCACCGAGAAGACCCCGGCCTGCTTCGAGCCGGTCATCGACTACGTGGTTGTCAAAGTGCCCCGGTGGGCGTTCGAGAAGTTCCCCGGGGTGTCGGGCGTGCTCAACACCCAGATGCAGTCGGTGGGAGAGGTCATGGCCATCGGACGCACCTTCACCGAGTCGCTCCAGAAGGGGCTGCGCTCGCTGGAGCTGGGCCGTCACGGCCTCAACGCCGACCCGGCCGAAGTGGCCTACGACCCCCTCAGCGACCAGGAGCTGATGGCTGCGGCCGCGGTGGCGACCCCCGAGCGGATCTTTCAGCTCGAGGCCCTGCTGCGGCGGGGGCTCACAGTGGCCGAGGTGTTCGAGGCCACCAGGGTGGATCCCTGGTTCTGCGATCAGATCCTCCAGATCACCCAGGAGCGGGCCGCGCTCACCGAGTGCGGCTTCGAGGCCATGACCCCTCGGGCGTGGAAGCGGGCCAAGCAGTTCGGGTTCTCCGACGAGCAGCTCGGCTATCTCTGGCGGGTGCCCGCGGCCGAGGTGCGGGCCGCCCGCATCGCCGCCGGAGCAGCGGCTGTGTTCAAGACCGTGGACACCTGCTCGGCTGAGTTCGAGGCCGAGACCCCCTATCACTACTCCACCTATGAGGATGTCGGCGAAGTCGCGCCCTCCGATCGGGCCAAGGTCATCATCTTGGGCTCGGGTCCCAACCGGATCGGCCAGGGAATCGAGTTCGACTACTGCTGCGTCCACGCCTGCTTCGCGCTGTCCGACGCTGGCTACGAGACCGTCATGGTCAATTGCAACCCCGAGACGGTGTCCACCGACTACGACACCAGCGACCGCCTGTACTTCGAGCCCCTCACCCAAGAGGACGTCCTCAACGTGATCGACGCCGAGCTGGCGTCGTCGCGGGCCGCGGGCGGTCCTGGCATCGCCGGAATCGTGGTGTCGCTCGGCGGTCAGACGCCGCTCAAGCTGGCCGGCGCGCTGCCCGAGGGGCTGGTGGTGGGCACCAGCCCCGAGAGCATCGATCTGGCCGAGGACCGGGAGCGGTGGAATGCCCTGTGCGCTCGACTCGACATCCCCCAGCCCGCCGGGGGCACCGCGGCCACCGTGGAAGAAGCCCTCGCCGCGGCCGACCGCATCGGCTATCCGGTGCTGGTGCGGCCCTCCTATGTGCTGGGGGGCCGGGCCATGGTGATCGTCTACACCGATGAGGGCCTCGCCGGCGCCATGGCCGAGATGGCCGTCTCGGGCTCTTTGGGCCGGGAGGGCGGGCTGTCGGCGGAGCGTCCGGTGCTGATCGACCGCTTCCTGGAAGACGCCGTGGAGGTGGACGTGGACGCCATCCGGGACATGTACGGCGAGGTGCTGATCGGCGGAGTCATGGAGCATGTGGAGGAGGCCGGCGTCCACTCCGGCGACAGCGCCTGCATGCTTCCGCCGATCCGCCTCTCCGAGGCCACCGTGGCCCTGCTGGAGCGCCATGTGAAGGACATCGCCCACGCGTTGGACGTGGTCGGGCTCATCAACGTGCAGTTCGCGGTCAAGCAGTTGGGCACCGGTGCTGCTGATCAGGTGTTCGTGCTGGAGGCCAACCCCCGGGCGTCGCGCACCGTGCCGTTCGTGGCCAAGGCCACCGGCGTGCCCTTGGTGAAAGTGGCCACCAGGGTCATGATGGGGGCCAGCCTGGCCGGCCTGCGCCAGGAGGGGCTGCTGGGCCGCCGGGCCGCCGGCGACCACATCTCGGTCAAGGAGGCGGTGCTGCCCTTCAACAAGTTTCCCGAGGCCGACGCCATCTTGGGCCCCGAGATGAAGTCCACCGGCGAGGTCATGGGCATCGATCTGCGGCCCGGACTTGCCTTCGCCAAGAGCCAGATCGCCGCCGGCGCCCCGCTGCCTGACCGCGGCACGGTGCTGATGTCGATGGCCGACAAGGACAAGCCGGCCGGAGTGGAGATGGCCCGGGTGTTCACCCGCTTGGGGCTGAGCGTGGCGGCCACCGCCGGCACCGCGGCCGCGTTGTCGTCCGCGGGGGTTCCGGTGGCCGAAGTGGCGGCCAAGGTGGGCGAGTCGGGCCCCGACGTGGTGGAGCTGATCGACAGCGGTCGGGTGCGCCTGGTGGTCAACACGCCGAGGGGCCGGGGATCGCGTGCCGACGGCGAGCACATCCGCCGTGCGGCCAGCCGCAAACGGGTGCCGCTTTTGACCACCGCCTCCGCCGGCTTGGCCGCAGCCGACGGCATGGCCGACTGGGCCCGCCACCAGCTTCGGGTTCGAACGCTTCAGGAGTACCACCGCGGCGTGACCAGCGACCAGCTGGCACTCGAGCTGTGAGCCGGCGCCGCTCGCGCCCCCTGCGGCTTTGCCCGCGGCTTGGCCGTTGCCTCGGCGCCGGCGCGGGGGGGCCCGGCTGATGGCCCGGGGCGGCGCAGCGCCGGAGTTGTGTACCGCTATCGGCTCGGTGCGGTTGCCCAACCCGGTGATGACCGCCTCAGGCACGGTGGGCCACGGCGCCGAGTTGGCCCGCTACTTGGATTTCTCCTCCCTGGGTGCGGTGGTGGTCAAGTCGCTGGCGGTCTACGAGTGGCCCGGCAACCCCCCGCCTCGGGTCCATCCGGTTCCTGCGGGGATGATCAACAGCGTGGGCCTGCAAGGCCCGGGCTTGCCCCGGTGGTTGGCCGAGGATCTGCCGGTGCTGGCCGAATCCGGCGCCCGGGTGGTGGTGTCGGTGTGGGGGCGCACCCTCGATGATTACGCGGCCGCCGCGGTTGCGCTGGCCGCGGCGGAAAGCCCGGCGATGGAGGCCGTGGTGGCGGTGGAGGTCAATGTGTCTTGTCCCAACCTCGAGGACCGGGGGAGCATGTTCTCCCACTCTGCGGCCATGACCGAGGCTGCGATGGCCGCCACGGCATCCTGTGGCCTTCCCCGCTGGGCCAAGCTCAGCGCCACCGGCGACCTGGCGGAGATCGCGCGGGCCGCAGTTCGAGGAGGCGCCGAGGCCCTGACCCTCATCAACACCCTGCCGGGCATGGTCATCGACACCGAGGCCCGCAAACCCCTGCTGGGCGGGGGCGGGGGCGGGGTGTCGGGCCGGGCCATGGGCCCGGTGGCGGTGAGGTCGGTATTCGACGTATACGCCGCCCTGCCCGAAGTGCCCATCGTCGGGGTGGGCGGGATCGCCTCGGGCGGCGATGCGGTGGCGATGATGATGGCCGGGGCCTGTGCCGTTCAGGTGGGCACCGCGACCTTCGCCGACCCCCGGGCCTCGGCCAAAGTGCTGGCGCAGCTCGCCCGGTGGTGCGCCTCCCGCGGTGTGGATCGAGTCGCTGAACTGGTCGGAGCAGCTCATGGATGAGATAGCCCGTGGATGAGATGACGCGCGACAGCCGGTTGGCCATCGTCTTGGATGTGGGCGACCTTGGTCATGCCTCGTTGATCGCCGAATCGGTGGCCCCGTGGATGGGAGTGGCCAAGGTCGGTCTCGAGCTGTTCGCCGCTGCCGGACCGGACGCGGTTCGGGCTATGGCCGACCTGGGCTATGAGGTGTTCGCCGACCTCAAGTTCTCTGACATCCCCACCCAGGTGGGCCGGGCTTCGGCCCAGATAGGGCGCACCGGGGTTCGCTGGCTGACCGTCCACACCAGTGGGGGAATCGACGTTTTGCGAGCCGGAGTCGAGGGCCTGGCCGAGGGCAGCGGCGGGACTGCCCAAGTGCTGGGCGTCACTATCTTGACCAGCGACGCCGACCGGTCCCGAGACGTGCTCCGAGAGCGGGTGGCGCGGGCCCGCGACGCGGGCTGTGGCGGGGTGATCTGCGCCGCAGCTGATCTGCCGGTGGTGAGGGAGGTGGCGCCGGCGCTGAAGCCGGTTGTGCCCGGCATCCGGCTCCCCGGCATGAGCCACCACGATCAGGCACAGGTGGCCACCCCCACCGCCGCCATCACCGCGGGCGCCGCCATTTTGGTGATCGGCCGGGCGGTGACCGCCGACGTGCAGCAAAAGGCCGACGCCTCCGAGCCCCTGAGCGAGGCCTTGCCGGCAATGGCAGACCGGGCCCGCCGCATCGCCCGCAGCATCAGACATCTCTAGCGGCGTGTCGCTCTCATGGGCGCTGCATGGGATGACAGCCAGAATTTTCTCGGCATCCCTGACAAGACTTGAAGTTCAAACTACAATCGTGTAATGGCAGAACCACCACAACTGACAACAGAGCAACGCCAAAAGGCGTTGGAGAAAGCGGGCGAAGTGCGCCGCAGGCGAGCCGAAGTCAAGGCCAAGCTCAAAATGAGGTCTATGTCGCTTTCCGAGCTGCTTGATCAGGCGGAGACCGATGAGGTGGTTGCCGGGACCAAAGTTCTCGCCATCCTGGAATCTCTTCCGGGCATGGGCAAGATCCGGGCGCGCAAGATGATGGAAGAGATAGGCATCGCCGACAGCCGTCGCATCCGCGGGCTCGGCGATCAGCAGCGGGCTTCGTTGCTGGCGCGCTGCGGCGACTAGACAATCCCCTGATCGTCGTCTTGTCCGGCCCTGGTGGGGTCGGTAAAGGTACCATCGCGGCTGCGCTTGTGGCCGAGGATCCGCGCTTGTGGCTGAGCCGTTCGTGGACCACGCGTGCTCGTCGCCCGGGCGAGCCGCAGACCGCCTACGTGTTCGCCGGCGAAGCGGAGTTCCGAGCCAAAGCGGCCGAAGGGGGTTTTGTGGAATGGGCGGAGATCGCCGGAAATTTGTACGGAACGCCCCAGCCTGATCCGCCGGCTGGTTGCGACGTCCTGTTGGAGATCGACGTCCAAGGCGCGGCCCAAGTGCGACAGAGCCGCCCCGAAGCCCTTTGCGTCTTTGTCGAGGCGCCTTCGGCCCGGGAGCAGGAATCCCGTCTGCGGCTTCGGGGTGACTCTGAATGTCATATCGCCGAACGGCTGGCGCTGGCCGACTCCGAGCGAGCACTGGCCTATGAGCTCGACGCGATCCGTGTCGTCAACGACAGCCTCGAAGAATCGGTGGCTGCCATCAAGACGCTGATCCAAGAAGCCCGCCAACGCTGAATGGCGATGACGGTTAGGCCGAGGGCCCATGATATCGTGGAGCCGCTCTTCCCATACCGGCGGGAATCAGGCTGCACGCGACAAGAAGGCCCAACCGATGTCTGAACAGCACGACACCATGATGTACCCCACCATCGAGGAGCTCTTAGGGCGCACCGACTCCAAGTTCCGCCTGGTGACGCTGGGGGCGCTGCGGGCTTGTCAGATCAACTCCTATTTCGGCCAGCTGGGCGACGGCTTGGGAGCGATGGTCCCACCGCAGGTGCTGACCTTGTCCCGCAAGCCGCTGTCCATCGCCTTCGAGGAGATCGCCTCCGACAAGATCATCGCCACCGATCCCCCGGAGGTCGAAGAAGCAGATGCTCTGCTCAGCGCGATGATCCCCACCGGCGAGGCCAGCCTCGCCCCGGCCGAATCAGGCGGCGTTGATCCAGACGAGGCTGATCTGGACCCAGCGTCCTAACCGACCCATGAACTCGCTTGCCGGCCGGCGAATCGTGCTCGGCGTGAGCGGAGGGATCGCGGCGTACAAGGCGGTGGAGGTCTGTCGCCGACTGGTGGATGCGGGGGCCTGCGTCATTCCGGTGCTGACCAAGGGCGCCACCCGATTCGTGGGTCGCGCCACCTTTGACGCCCTGGCCTCAGAGCGGGTGCGCATGAGTCTTTTCGACGAGGACGACCCCATTCCCCATACCACTCTGGGCCAGACAGCCGACTGCGTGGTCGTGGCCCCGGCCACCGCCCGAGTGATCGGCGCCTACGCCGCGGGCATCAGCTCCGACCTGCTGACCGCGACGCTCATCGCCACTCGGGCTCCGGTCGTGGTCTGCCCGGCGATGCACACCGAGATGTGGGAGCATCCGGCGGTGGCCGCCAACATCGCCACGCTGGCCGCGCGGGGCGTTCATATCGTGGGGCCGGAGTCAGGGCCGCTGGCGGGCGGCGACGAGGGCGCAGGCCGCTTGAGCGCCGCGGCCGACATCGCCGCGGCCGTCAGCCGGGTGCTGGAAGCCGCCAGCCGGCCTCCCGACATGGACGGCCTCTCGGTGGTGGTCACCGCGGGGGGCACCCGGGAGCCCATCGACCCGGTGCGCTACATCGGAAACCGGTCCTCGGGCAAACAAGGCCACGCCTTCGCCGACGAAGCCGCCAGCCGAGGGGCCCAGGTGACCATCGTCACCACCGTGGACCGCCCCGGACCTCCGGCCGCCACCGTGGTGAGGGTCGAGACCGCAGAGCAGATGTCGGCGGCGGCGGCCGACGCCACCGCCGACGCCGATCTGGTGATCATGGCCGCGGCAGTGGCCGACTTCCGCCCCGCGGACCCGGCTGGCGTCAAGCTCAAAAAGCGCGATGGGGTTCCCGATCTCCCGCTGGAGCCCACCCCCGATATTTTGGCAGCGCTGGGAGCGTCCAAGCCCGCAGGCCAGATCTTGGTGGGGTTCGCCGCCGAGACTTGTGATTTGGCCCACAACGCTGCGGCCAAGCTGGCGGGCAAGGGCGCAGACTACATCGTGGCCAATGACGTGACGGCCCGGAATGCCGGCTTCGCCCACGACACCAACGAGGTGCTGGTGCTAACTTATGACGGCCGAATCCACCCGATCGGCCTGCGCTCCAAGCGCCAAGTGGCCCAGGCCGTGCTCGACCTGGTGTTGGCCGACCGGGTAGCCCAAACCGCCATGCAGGAGAATCAATGAGCCAGTGGTCAAATGCCCGATACCGGTTCACTTCGGAGTCGGTGACTGGAGGCCACCCCGACAAGATCGCTGATCAGATATCCGACGGGGTGCTGGATGCCCTGCTGAAAGCAGATGCCGGCTGTCGGGTGGCTTGCGAGACCCTGGTCACCACCGGGCTGGTGGTGGTGGCCGGAGAGATATCCACCGACGGCTACATCGACATCCCCAGGGTGGTGCGCGACACCATCATCGGCATCGGCTACGACCGGGAGGATTACGGATTCGACGGCAACACCTGCGGCGTCATGGTGTCCATCGACGATCAGTCCCCTGACATCACCCAGGGGGTGGACAGGCTCGACCCGTTGGAACAGGGCGCCGGCGACCAGGGCATGATGTTCGGCTTTGCCTGCGACGAGACCGCCGAGATGATGCCGCTGCCCATCCACACCGCCCATCGGATGGTGGAGCGCCTGACCGAGGTGCGCCGGGCCGGCTCGGTGCCCTATCTGCGGCCCGACGGCAAGTGCCAGGTGACCTTCGAGTACGAGGGCGCCACGGCGGTGGGCCTCAACACCGTGTTGATGTCGGCGCACCACCGCGACGGGACTGATCTCGCCGAGATGAAGGCCGATCTCAAAGAGCAGGTCATCGACCCCGTCGTCCCTGAGCAGTTCCGCGACGACCACTACGAGGTGCTGGTGAATCCCACCGGCCGGTTCGTGCGGGGAGGGCCGGTGGCCGACGCCGGGCTTACCGGGCGCAAGATCATCGTGGACACCTACGGGGGCATGGCTCGCCACGGCGGGGGCGCCTTCTCCGGCAAAGACCCCAGCAAAGTGGACCGCTCTGCGGCCTACGCCGCCCGCTGGGTGGCCAAGAACGTGGTGGCATCCGGCGCGGCCTCGCGCTGCGAGGTCCAGGTGTCCTACGCCATCGGCATCGCCCGCCCGGTGTCGGTGATGGTGGAGACCTTCGGCACCGAGGCGGCAGACCCGGCCCAGATCAGCCGCGAGGTGAACGAGATATTCGACTTGCGGCCCGCAGCCATCATCCGCGACTTGGATCTGCTCCGGCCCATCTACGGCCAGACTGCGGCCTATGGCCACTTCGGGCGCAGCCCTGAGAGCACGTTCACCTGGGAGCGCACCGACCGGGCCGACGACCTCCGCTCCGCCCTCGGGCTTTAACAGCAGCTTTGCCCTGTTGCATGTCCGCGTTCTGACCGACGTCGTCGCGATAGACCGCGAGTTCACCTACACGGTCCCCGAGGGCTGGGCCGACGACACCCGGTTTGGGGTGGGGGCCATGGTCCGTGTGGTGCTGCACGGTCGTCGGGTGGGGGGCTGGATCACCGAAGTGGGCGTGGCGCCCCCCGAGGGGGTGGCGCTCACCCCGCTGGCCAAGCTCAGCAGCCTGGGCCCCGACCGAGGGCTCATCGAGCTGAGCCGGTGGGCGGCATGGCGCTGGGCCGGCCGCCGGGCCCACTTCTTGCGGACCGCCTCGCCCGCACGGATGGTGGCGGCCCTGCCCCGCCCCCAGCGCTCTCGCTTGGCGCCATCGGACCACAGCGCCGACCTTTTCAAAGCCGAGCTTTTCGAGGGGGAGGGCCGCACCCTGCGCCAAGCACCATCCGATGACCCGCTGCCGGTGGCTTTGGCCGCCGCGGCCCGGGGCCAGGCGCTGATCTTGGCGCCCGACCAGATCCGAGCGGATGATTTGGCCCGGCGGCTGGCGAGACAAGGGGCTTGGGTCACCCGCTACCCCGGCGGCTGGGCGGAAGCCGCCGCCGGGGCCTCCGTGGTGGGCACGCTGTCGGCGGCCTGGGCCCCGGCCCCTGAGCTGGCCTCGGTGCTGGTGATCGACGAGCACGACGAGTCGTACCGCTCGGAGGCGGCCCCCACCTGGAGCGGTCGGGATGTGGCCGTCGAGCGGGCGCGCCGAGCCGGGGCGCCCTGTGTGCTCATGTCCCCGGTGCCCAGCCTGGAGGCGCTGCGGTCTCGACCGGTGCTGCGCCCCTCGCGGAGCGCCGAGCGGGCCGGTTGGCCGCAAGTGGACGTGGTGGACCGTCGCAGCGAGGACCCGGGGAGGGCCGGCCTGTATTCGCCCCAGCTGGTGCAAGCGCTGCGCGACGGCGGCCGGTCGGCCTGCGTGCTGAACCGCCGGGGCCGGTCGCTGTTGCTGGCCTGCCGGCTGTGCGGCGAGCTGGCCGTCTGCGCCGAGTGCGGATCGCCCATGCGCCAAGACGACGAGCAGCGCCTGGTGTGCCGATCGGCCGGCCACAGCCGCCCGACTGTCTGCGCGGCCTGCGGCAGCACCGCCATGCGCAACCTGCGGGCCGGGGTCAAACGGGTTCGCGAGGAGGTGGAGGCGCTGGTTCGCGCCCCGGTGGCCGAAGCCACCGCAGGAGGCTATGACGGTCCGCCCACCGCCCGGGTGGTGGTGGGCACCGAGGCGGTGCTGCACCTGGGCCGACCGTTCGATCTGGTGGCCTTCTTGGAGCTCGACCAGGAGCTGCTGGCTCCCCGGTTCCGAGCCCGGGAGCAGGCGTTTGCTCTCATCGCCCGGGCCGCCCGGATCGCCGGGCCCCGCAACGGCGGCGGGAGGATCGTGCTGCAAACCCGCTTGCCCGACGACCCGGTGGTCACCGCGGCGCTGCGGGCTGATCCGGCGCGGTTGGCCAGAGCGGAACGAGACCGCCGCCGAGAGCTGGGCCTGCCCCCCTATGGGGCCATCGCCGTGGTTTCCGGCCCGGCGGCGGGGGAGTTCATGGACCGGTTCGGCACGCCGCTGGGGGTTCAAGTCGCTCCCGACCTCGGCGGGCAGTTCTTTCTGCGGGCACCCGACCGCGACGCCCTCTGCGACGCCCTGGCTTCAGCGGGCCGCCCCAGCGGGAGGCTCCGCATCGACGTCGACCCCCTCAGAGCGATCTAGTCAGAGCGATCTAGCGGTGCGTCGCAGCACCTCCAAGATCCGGTAGCCGCGGCGGGAGCTGAGCCGGGTGGTGGGCCAGCCCTGCTGGTTGAGCCAGCGGGCCAGGGAGTCGGCGCCCAGGTTCTTGTTCACCACCAGATAGGCCCGCCCCTGCGATGCCAGCCGTCCCAGCCACATCCCCAGCATCTCGTGGAGGGCGGGCTTGCCGATGCGGATGGGGGGGTTGGAGTAGATGGCGGCGAAGCGCACTTCGCAAGGCACGTCGTCGGGACGGCACACCGCGGCGTCGGCCCGGCCGCTGCGGTCCAGGTTGGCCCGGCACAGCTCCATCGCCCGGGGGTTCACGTCCACCGCCCACAGCGGGGCTCGGGGGGCCCACTGGCCCAGCGCCACCGCAATGGGCCCATAGCCGCAGCCCAAGTCCAGCAGCGGCCCCTCTTGGGGCGGACGGGGTGCGGTCGCCATGAGGTGCCGAGTGCCGAAGTCCAGCTCATCGGGGGAGAACACCCCCCGGTCGGTGGACAGCTCCGCGTCCACGTCTGCAACCCGCGCTCTGATGGTTCCCGGCCGCCGTTTCCCACCCGGTGAGGCGCTGAAGTAATGCGAATCGCCCACCGCGCTGACGGTAACCTGAATCGATGGCCCCACTGCGGATCCGGGTGTACGGCGACCCGGTATTGCGGCGCGTGGCCCAGGACGTGACCGACATCGACGGCGCCATGGCCGAATTGTGCCAGGAGATGCTGGCCGCCATGTACGAGGCGCCGGGCATTGGCTTGGCGGCTCCGCAGGTGGGGGTGTCGCAGCGGTTCTTCGTCTACGACTTCGGCGAAGGCCCCGGAGTGCTGGTCAATCCCGAGATCACCGAGAGCGACGGCGAGTGGGTCTATAACGAGGGTTGCCTGTCGGTGCCCGAGCTGTCTTGGGAGATCGTCCGCCCCCGCCGCATCCATCTGAAGGCCCATGATCTTCACGGCAACGAGCTCAGCATCGAAGCCGAGGATCTCGAGGCTCGGCTGTTTCAGCACGAACTCGACCACCTCGCCGGCCGGATCCTGCTGGATTATCTGGATGAGGACCAGCGCCGAGAGGCCAAGCGCGTGCTCCGAGAGCAGGCCATGAGCCGGCCGAGTCGTCCTGCAAGCGCTGGCGACGGGCTGAAGTTGCCGTGATCGACCCGCCGGCGCATGCACGCCGGCTCGTCTACCTCGGCACTCCTGTTGAGTCGGTGCCGTTTTTGGAGGCGCTGAGCAGGTCGGGATTCGATGTGGTTCTGGTCGTCACCCGGCCCGACAAGCGCCGAGGGCGGCGGGAGGAACCCGCTCCCAGCCCGGTGAAGGCCGCGGCTCAGAGCCTGGGCATTCCCGTTTCCTGCGAAGTGGACGACGTGCTGGCCGCCGACGCCGACCTCGGGGTGGTGGTGGCCTTCGGCCAGATCATCCAGCCCCATGTGCTCGCCCGACTGGCTATGGTCAATGTCCACTTCTCGCTCTTGCCCCGGTGGCGGGGAGCGGCGCCGGTGGAGCGGGCCATTCTGGCGGGGGACAGCACCACCGGGGTGTGTCTGATGGAGGTGGCGGAAGGACTCGACGCCGGTCGGGTGTACCGCCGGGTGCCAGTGCCCGTCGCACCCGGCGCGACCGCGGCGTCCCTGCGAGCCGATCTGGTCGGCGCCGGAGTGCCCATGCTGGTGGACGCCCTGCGAGAGGGCTTGGGCCTGCCCGTTCCCCAGCAGGGTGAGCCGGTCTATGCGGCCAAGGTCACCCGAGAGGAGCTGCGCCTGGACTGGTCCCAATCGGCGGAGTCGCTGCATCGGCGAGTCCGGGTCGGCGGGGCGTGGACGACGTGGAGGGGCAAGCTCCTGAAGATCTGGTCGGCCTCTTCGGTCGAGGGGTCCCAGCTCCCGGGGGAGCTCGACGGAACCGTCGTCGGCACCGGCGCCGGGCGGCTCCGCCTGCTGGAGGTGCAGGCCGAGGGCAAGGCGCGCCAAGCCGCCGAGCACTGGATCCGGGGCGCTCGGCCCGCTGAGGGCGATCGGCTCGGATCGTGAGCCGCACCCCGTCGGCGCCGGCGTCGGGGAATGCCCGAGCAGTCGCCGCCCGGCTCCTCGACCGGATCGAGGGCGATGGCGCCTTTGCCAACCTGGTGTTGGCCTCAGCCGACCTGCCCCCGCGCGATGGCGGGTTGATAACCGAATTGGTGTACGGGGTCACTCGAATGCGCCGGGCCCTCGACCATCTCATCGATTGCTTCGTCTCCGAGCAGCCCGATCTCGCCACCCGGAACCTGCTGCGCCTCGGGGCCTATCAGCTCCACATGATGGACACCCCGGCCTATGCCGCGGTCAGTGAGACCGTTGCGGCCGCTCCCCGCCGCCAACGGGGCTTTGTGAACGCCGTCTTGCGCCGGGTGGCCAACATGGAGGCCGACTGGCCCACCGAGGCGATCCGGTTGAGCTACCCGGATTGGCTCGTCCGTCAACTGGAGCGCGACCTGGGCCCCGACGACGCCCATGGCGCCTTGGAGCAGATGAACCGTCCCGCCGGGGCGTCCACTCGGCCCGACGGCTACACCCAGGATCGGGCGTCGCAATGGGTGGCGGCACTGGTCGGCGCGCAGCCTGGCGAGCGGGTGCTGGACCTGTGCGCGGGGCCGGGAGGCAAGGCCACGGCGTTGGCCGCGAGTGCGGCTGCGGTTGTCGCCGCCGACCGCCGAGCTCGCCGAGCTGCGTTGGTCGCGGCCAGCGCCGCCCGTACCGGGGCCACCCTGGCCGGGGTGGTGACCGCCGACGGTCGCCGCCCTCCCTTTTCCCGAGGGGCGTTCGACCGGGTGCTGGTGGACGCCCCCTGCTCGGGGCTGGGCGTGCTGGGGCGACGCGCCGACGCCCGTTGGCGGGCCGGTCCGGGCGATGTCGATGATCTGGCCCGACTCCAGATCGAACTGGTCAAATCGGCCTTCAAGCTGGCCCGACCGGGCGGAGTCGTGGCTTACTCGGTTTGCACGGTCACCGCGGCCGAGACAGTGGCCGTTGACGAGACGGTGGCCCGAGATGTGCCCGGCGCCATGGCCCTGCCCATCGTCGACCGCCGCTGGCGCCCCCACGCTCGCGGCGGGCTTGTCCTGCCTCAGGACCACCGCACCGATGGGATGTTCGTCGTGCTCTACAAGACTCCCGGCGGGTAGAGTTGCCGTCGATGGCTGATCGCGAGACTGCGGGGCTGGCGGCCAAGGTCTTGACCGTGTCCGACGGCGTCATTGCCGGCACCCGCCAAGACGGCTCGGGCGACGCCCTGGTCGAGATGCTGACAGGCGAGGGGTATGAGATCGTCGAGCGCCGAGCGGTCGAGGACGGCGTCGAGTCGGTGCGCAACGCCCTTTTGGACATGTCCGACGGATTTTCCGGCCTCATCGCCACCACCGGAGGCACTGGTTTCGGCCCCCGCGACCTCACCCCCGAGGGAACCGCCGCGGTGTTGGAGCGCCGGGCCGAAGGCCTGGCCGAGGCCTCCCGGCTGGTGAGCCCGTTCGGTCGTCTGTCGCGGGCGATCGCAGGCACGAGGGGCCAGGCGCTGATCGTGAACCTGCCCGGCTCCCCCAGGGGCTCGGTGGAATGCCTGGGCGCGGTGATCGATGTCGTTCCCCACGCCCTGCGGCTGTTGGCCGACCAGCCCACCGAGCATTGACATACCGGGCATTGACATACCGTCGAGGCGAACGGGCCCGCCGCCGCGGTCGGGCATGATCTCCGAGCATTGACATACCGGGCGCACCGCCGCAGTCGCATGATGGGCTTGGCCTTGGAGGCGGCCCGCTCTTGTCGGCTGGTTGCATCTCCCAACCCGTGGGTGGGCTGCGTGATTGACACCGCCGAGGGTCGCTATTCGGGGGCCACGTCACCGCCGGGCGGCAATCATGCCGAGATCAACGCCCTCGAGGCTGCGGGCCCGAGAGCTGCGGGGGCCGACCTCTACACCACGTTGGAGCCCTGCTGCCACCAAGGCCGAACCGGTCCGTGTACCGAGGCCATCGTCGCGGCGGGGATCGCCCGGGTGGTGGTGGCCGTCGAGGATCCAGATCCCTCGGTGTCGGGCCGGGGGTTGGCCGCGCTCCGATCAGCGGGGATGGCCGTCGAGGTGGGCGTGCGAGCCGATGAGGCCGCTGAGCTGCTTGCCCCCTATTTCAAGCACCGTCGCACCGGGTTTCCCTGGGTGGTGCTGAAGCTGGCCGCCACCCTCGACGGCCGCATCGCCGCCCCCGATTCCACCAGCCGCTGGATCACCGGTCCCGAGGCCAGAGCCGACGTCCATCGGCTGCGAGCCGAGAGCGACGCCGTGCTGGTGGGGGCGGGCACCGTCCGAGCCGACGACCCCGCTTTGACGGTGCGCGATTGGCAGCCCTCCCCGGGGGTGGCCCCCCGCATCGGCCAGCCGTTGCGGGTTGTGCTGGGGTCTGTCCCCTCCGACGCTCGGGCCCGTCCCGCGCTGGAAATGGGCGGGCCGCTGGAGCAGGTGCTGGGCGAGCTGGGGGAGCGGGGAGTGGTGCAGCTCCTGGTGGAGGGGGGCGCGGCCACCGCGGCTGCCTTCCACCGGGCCGGACTGGTAGACCACTACGCCGTTTACCTGGCCCCTGCGCTGTTCGGCGGCGACGACAGCCGTCCCATGCTGGCCGGTCCCGGCGCTGCCACCATTGCCGATCTGTGGCGGGGCGATATTGCGGCCATCACCAGGCTCGGCCCCGACCTGCGGGTAGACCTCCGGCCTCTTGCGACGGCTTTGGATTGAGTCTCAATCGCCAGACGTCTCCAATAGGGGCCTCTGATCGCAGACTGACGGCCATCCGCCGGTAGCGTTGGGGTCATGCTCTCGCTGGTTCTCCCCAAGGGCTCGCTGGAGAAGGCGACCTTGGAGCTCTTCGACGCCGCCGACATCGCGGTCAACCGCAGCTCGGATGTGGCCTATAAGGCCATGATCAATGACCCCCGCATCGCCGGGGTCCGCATCCTGCGACCCCAGGAGATTCCCCGGTACGTGGCCGACGGGCTGTTCGACCTGGGCATCACCGGGCGCGACTGGGTGGCCGAGACCGCCAGCGAGGTGGTGTCACTGGGCGAGCTGCCGTACTCCAAGAACACTTCCCAGCCCATCCGGATGGTGCTGGCGGTGCCCGGAGACTCGCCCTGGAACGCGGTGGAGGATTTGCCCCAGGGGGTGAAGATCTCCAGCGAGTACCCCGACTTGACCGAGCGGTTCTTCCGCGATCGGGGCATCGAGGCCGACATCGCCCTGTCGTATGGCGCCACCGAGGCCAAGGTGCCTGACATCGTGGATGCGGTGGTGGAGATCACCGAGACCGGCCGGGCCCTCAGAGCCGCCGGCCTCAAGATCATCCACACCATCCTCACGTCCTACACCGAGCTGATCGCCAACCCGGTCAGCTACGCCGACCCCGAGCGCCGCCACGCCATGGAGCAGATCCACACCCTGCTGGGCGGCGTGCTGGAGGCCAGGGGCAAGGTGCTGGTCAAGATGAACGTGTCATCGGCCAGCCTGGACATGGTCATCGACCTGCTGCCGTCCATGAAGGCGCCCACGGTCAACGAGCTGTTCGGGGGCCACGGCTATGCGGTGGAGACGGTGGTGCCCAAGTCCGACATCAATATCTTGATCCCCGATCTGCGCGACGCTGGGGCCAGCGACATCATCGAACTGCCCTTGGCCAAGATCGTCCATTGAGCCCCGCGGCCAGTCCAGACCCCCGAATCGGAACCGTGGCCCGCTTCGACGAGGCCACCGGTTGGGGGATTGTCGCCGGCGAGGACGGGGCCCGCTATCCGCTCCACTGCACTGCCATCGCCGATGGGCGCCGGATGATCGAAGCCGGAATCGCGGTGATATTCCACCTGACACCGGGGCGAAGCGGCCAATGGGAAGCGGCCGGGGTCACTCCCCGGTTGCCTCGGTAGCGGTCTCTCCTTCCGACTCCTCCATCGCCCGCGACACCTGTACGAACGCCATCCGGATCTGGTGGAGGGCATCTTTGAGCGTGGCCTCGTGCTCGTCGAGACGGCCCTCTAGCCCGTTGACCAGCGCTCCGAGGGCGTCGATGGCCAGGCGGGCCTCCTCCAAGTTGGGCGGTTGCTGGCTGAGATGGATGGCCCCGAGCTCGTACAGCCCCATGGCGTGGTTGCCCACCACGACTGAAGCCGGAGTGCCGGCGATCTGCTCGCGGGCCTCGGCGAGCTGCTGGGCCAGCTCTTCAGCCTGCGCCCGCTCTTGTTCGCTCAGCCCGGCCAGCGGCTGCTCTGGGGCCGCTGGGGGAGGAGGGGCCGGCGGCCGTCCCCGGCCGTCGTCCATCGGCACCTCGCCGCCGGGAGTCCATAGCGTGCTCATTTCTTTCTTGGCCTCCTTTTCGCCTCGTCTGGCGTGAGTGTGCCCGAACGCTGATACTGTTACCCCGCAACTTCGGCGCGCAAGCGGGATTCAAATAATCCCGGCGTGTCGGCCCCCGTTGTCGAGAGAGAGGAATATGCGCATTGCAGAGCGGTGATAGGCCATAGCCTCGGCAGATGCTGAACCCCGGATCAACGATCGGATCAGAGCGCGAGAGGTGCGGCTCGTTGGTCAGGATGGACAGCAGATAGGCATTCGCCTTTTGCCCGAGGCCTTGGACATGGCCCGTGACGCCGGCTTGGACTTGGTGGAGGTCGCCGACAAGGCGAATCCACCGGTGTGCCGGATCATGGACTACGGCAAGTACAAGTACGAGGCCGCCCAGCGGGCCAAGGAGTCCCGGCGAAACAGCACCAACATCGTGGTCAAGGAGATGAAGTACC
>JAPOSH010000184.1:0-7454 GCA_026709815.1 bacterium
TCGGCCTCGGAAGCGGGCGTGCCCAGGGTGCGGCTGCTCAACGGCGTTGGAGACCCTGAGCTCACCAAGGCCGCGGCTCGGGAGCTCAGTCGAGCCGGCGCCCGCATCACGAGGATCGGCAATGCCGCGGAGTTCGGCTGGGAGACCACCAAACTCGCCTACCACGACCCCGGCTTCGCCCCTTACGCCGAGGCATACCGCGACGCTCTGGGCGCTGGATCGGTCGCCGCCGAAGAGCTCCTCGAACCCGAGGTGGACATCACGGTGACGTTCGGTGCGGATTTCTCCCCGCTCTCAGCAGGAGACGGGTAGAGTGTGGTCGTGATGGCCGTATGAGCGTCAGCACGGCGGGCCCGGCAGTGGCGTGGGATTGGGCGAAGGCCGCAGCAGCGGCGGCGGAGGACGGCCCGGGCGCCGACACCGTCATCTTCGATGTGGGCGATGTGCTGGGCATCACTGAGCACTTCGTCATCACCAGCGGGGCCACCGCCCGGGCGGTGCGGGCGTTGTCTGAGCGGATCGAAGAAGCAGTGGATCTGGCGGGCGGGCCCAAGCCCATCTGCATCGAGGGGCTGTCCGAAGGCGAGTGGGTGCTCATGGACTACGGCGATTTCGTGGTGCACATCTTCACCGCCTCGGCCCGGGAGTATTACGCCCTCGACCTCCTCTGGAAAGACTGCCCGATCCTGGCCGCGAATCCGCTGCCGACCTAGTGGCCACCTGCATCGGCCGGGTCGATGGTGCTGCGCATCTTGGCGGTGGAGCTGATGGGACTCGAACCCACGACCTCTTGCATGCCATGCAAGCGCTCTAGCCAACTGAGCTACAGCCCCGCGAGAAGAGCACTGTAACAGCCGGTCTGGCGTCTCCCCACATGGGTAACGGTTGTTGGCTGTTGTCGGAGGGTCGGTAGATTGAGCAGCGATGGACGGCTACGACCCCGCGGCCATTGAGCCCAAATGGCAGCAGCGCTGGATCGACGATGCCACCTACGACATCGACAACGACGATCCCCGGCCGCCGTACTACGTGCTCTCGATGTACCCGTATCCCAGCGGCCCGGCTCACATCGGCCACGTCCGCAACTACACCTTCGGCGACCTGTTGGTGCGCTATCGCACCATGCAGGGCGACGGCGTTTTGTCGCCCATTGGATTCGACAGCTTCGGTCTGCCGGCGGAGAACGCCGCCATCAAGACCGGCACCCACCCCCGAGTCCACACCGACGCCAATATCGAGCGGCTGTCGTCATCGCTGCGCCGCATCGGCGCGGTGTACGACTGGCGGCGCACCCTCAGCAGCCACGATCCCGACTACATCGGCTTCACCCAGTGGATCTTTCTGAAGTTCTACGAGGCCGGGCTGGTGTACCGGGCCACCGCTCCGGTGAACTGGTGCCCGGGCTGCAAAACGGTGCTGGCCAACGAGCAGGTGCTGGCCGATGGCACCTGCGAGCGCTGTGGCAACGCGGCCCAGCAGCGTGAGCTGGAGCAGTGGTTCTACCGCATCACCGCCTACGCCGAAGAGCTGCTCGACGGCCTCGACGGCCTGGACTGGCCCAACCGGGTCAAGGTCATGCAGCGCAACTGGATCGGCCGCTCCGAGGGGGCCGAGTTCACTTTGCCGATCGCCGACCAACACGGCCGTCCCCGCGACGACATCGACGGGATCGCGGTGTTCACCACCCGGCCCGACACCAGCTTCGGCATGACCTTCGCGGTTATGTCCCCGGAGCACCCCCGGGTGGGTGAGCTGGTGGCCGAGGATCGCCGGGCGGAGGTCGAGGCGTTCGTCGCCGCGGTGTCGACGCGCAGCGAGATCGATCGGCTCTCCGCGGGCGGCCCGGCCGACAAGCGGGGCGTGGACACCGGCACCCGGTTGGTCAACCCGTTCAACGGCCAGCCCATCCCGCTGTTTTTGGCCGACTACGTGCTCACCACCTACGGCACCGGGGCGATCATGGCCGTGCCCGGCGAGGACCAGCGCGACTGGGACTTCGCCGCTGCCTACGGCCTGCCCATCATCCGCACCGTGGCCCCGCCCGAGGACTTCGACGGCGAGGCGTACACCGGCGACGGGCCGTCGGTCAACAGCGAGTGGCTGAACGGCCTGCGGATGCAAGAAGCCAAGGCCAAAGCCATCGAATGGCTGGAGCAAAAAGGCATCGGCGAGCGCAAGGTGCACTACCGGCTGCGCGACTGGCTGCTGTCCCGCCAGCGGTACTGGGGCTGCCCCATCCCCATCGTGTACTGCGGGGCGTGCGGGGCGGTGCCGGTGCCCTATGAGGACCTGCCCGTGTGCCTTCCCGACGACGTGGCCTTCATGCCCACCGGCCGCTCCCCGCTGATGGACCATCCCGGCTTTTTGAACACCGCCTGCCCCGTCTGCGGCGGCCCGGCCCGGCGGGAGACCGACACCATGGACACCTTCGTGGACTCCTCCTGGTACTTCCTGCGCTTCGCTGACCCTGAGAACTCCGAGCAGCCGTTCAGCCAGGAGGCGCTGGAGCGGTGGCTGCCGGTGGACCAGTACATCGGCGGGGTGGAGCACGCCATCTTGCATCTGATGTACGCCCGGTTCTTCACCCGGGCGCTCGCCGACCTGGGCGTGGCCCCCGTCGGGTTGCGGGAGCCCTTCCAGCGGCTGTTCACCCAGGGCATGGTGCGGATGGGCGGGGGGAAGATGTCCAAGTCGAAGGGCAATCTAGTGGCGCCCGAGGACATCATCGACGCCCACGGCGCCGACGCGCTGCGCCTGGCCATCCTGCAAGTGAAGCCCCCCGCCGAGGACGTGGACTGGGAGGACTTCGGACTCGAGGGCTGCGCCCGGTTTCTGGGCCGTCTGTGGCGGCTGGCCGCTGGAACCGCAGAGAGGGCCAACCCGGCTCGCTCCGGTGCCTTGACCGAGGCCGATCACGCCATCGACGCCGCCGCCCACCGGCTGATCCACCGCATCACCTCGGAGTTCGACCGCTGGTCGTACAACACCGCGGTGGCGGGCTGCATGGAGTTCACCAACGAGCTGTACCGCTACGTGCAGGCCGACGACGGCCCCCACCGCGACACGCTGGCCTTCGCCATCGACTCGCTGCTCTTGGTGATGGCGCCCATGGTGCCCCACATCTGCGCCGAGCTGTGGGAGAGGCGCCGGGGCGGCAATGTCCACACCGAGCCGTGGCCTGCCGCTGACGAGGCCAAGCTGGTGCAGGAGACGGTGACCATGGTGGTGCAGGTGAACGGCAAGGTGCGCGACCGCATCGAGGTAGCCGCCGACATCGCCGAGGCCGAGGCCGAAGCCCTGGCCCTGGCCTCAGAGCGAGTGCAGCACTATCTCGACGGCGGCGCGCCCCGGCGGGTGATCGCCCGCCCCCCCAAGCTGGTCAACGTGGTGGCCTGACCAGATCACGCGCCAAAGCGTCCGGGGATGGCTCGGAGGGCTTCGCGCACCTCGGGCCAGGGTTCTCCGGGGCGCAGGCCCGGGCCGAAGGATATGCGGTCGATCAGGCCTCCGTAGCTGGAGTCGACGGCGCTGGCCAGGTGCTGAGGTTCGGCCACGACGCCGAAGGTCGCCAGCATGGTGTCGTCGATCACGTCGGCCATCTCCACCCACTGGCCCTGTTTGGACATGCGGTTCAGCTCGTCTTGGGCGTCGCCCCAGCCGTGGTGGTCGAGCACCGGGCGGTAGGCGGGCGTGGAGCCGTAGAAGGCCAGTTGCTGGCGAGCTGCCTGCGCAACCGAGGCCATCTCCTCCTCGGTCTCGCCGGTGACGATGAACACCGGCATCGACACCTCTATGTCCAACGGGTCGCGGCCGGCTTTGGCGGCCCCGTGTTCGAGAGCGGGCAGCGACACCTCCCGCAAGTAGCTGGGGGTGCTGAACGCGTGGCTGATCCAGCCGTCGGCCGACTCGCCGGCCACTTCGGTCATCAGGTCGCCCACTGCGGCCAGGTGGATGGGCGGCGGCCCGGACGGATTGGCCCCGGGGCTGAACATCGGCGTCATGAGGGTGTGTTGGTAGAATTTGCCCTGAAAGTTAAGGCGCTCCCCGGTCTCCCAGCTCTCCCAGATGGCCTTCACGGCGTCGATCATCTCCTTCATGCGGGCCGCGGGATGAGACCAGGGCATGGAGAATCGCTTGGTGATGTGGGGCTTGATCTGCGAGCCCAGCCCGAGGATGAAGCGCCCGTCGGAATAGGCCTGAAGATCCCACCCCAAGTTGGCCAAGATCATCGGATTGCGGGCGAATGCCACCGCAATCGAGGTGCCGATCTGCACGCGGCTGGTGTGCTCGGCGGCCAACGCCAGCGGCAGGAACGGATCGTGGTCGAGTTCGGCCGACCACAGCCCGTCGTAGCCCGCGGCCTCCAGTTTTCGGGCCGAATCGGCAACCTCGGCCAGGGGGCCGACCGAGCCCTTTCGGGCTGCTCGTGCTATCAGTCCTCCGTCTAGCTTCATGGTCGGTCCTCCTCTTTTGTTTCCGCAGTCATGCCACCTGCTCCGCCGCGGCGGCGGCCATGTGGGTGAGGGCGTCCACCCGGGCGGCGAAGCTCTCAACGCCCTGGGGCGGGGCCTTGTCTCCCATGGCCCCGCTCACATATCGGCTGTACACGCCCTCTAAGATGCAGGCCACTTTCCAGGAGGCGAAGGCCAAATAGAACTCGAAGTGGTCCAGATCTCGGCCTGACGCCTCTTGGTAGCGATCTTTCATTTCTTCTCGGGTGGCGAATCCGGGAACTCCGGTGGGGGGGTTGTCCAAGGCGAATTCCGGGTCTTCGGGCTCGGCCCAGTACACCAAGAGCTGGGCGACGTCGGCATTGCGGTCGCCCAGAGTACACAGCTCCCAGTCCAAAACGGCCGAGATCCGGCCGCGGGCGTCCAAGATGCAGTTGTCCAGCCGGTAGTCGCCGTGGACGATTCCTGCTGGGCCCTGATCGGGAATGCGGGCCGCCAGATGGTCGTGCACCGCCTGGATCTCGGTGCGCTCCTGTGTCTTGGACTCATCGAACTGGCGCATCCAGCGCCGAAGCTGGCGGGCGATGTAGTCCTCTTTTTTCCCCAGGTCGCCCAAGCCCGCCTCGTCCACGTCCACGGCGTGAATGAGGGCCAGGGTGTCGGCCACCGACAAGGATGCAAAGCGGCGCTTCTTGGGGCTCAGCCCGGCCGCTTCTTGGGGCCGGCGCACGACCCGGCCCTCCACGAACTCCATGACATAGAAGGGGCGCTCGTTCACGGTCTCGTCTTCGCACAGTCCGAATGCTCGGGGCACCGGAACATCGGTGTTCTCCAAAGCGGCGATCACCTTGTGCTCCCGGCCCATGTCGTGGGCGGTGGCCAGCACTTGATACAGCGGCGGCCGGCGCAGCACGTAGCGGCGGCCGTGGGCGTCGGTGGCCTTGAAGGTGAGGTTGGAGTGCCCGCCGGCGATCAACTCGAACGTCAGTGGCAGGGTGGCGCCCGCCACGTTGGCCTCGAACCACGCGCTGACCGCGTTGTGTCGGATGCCTTGGATGTGGTCCATGCGAGAGGTCACGCTAGCGTTCAATTCGGCTCGATGAGAGGTAGCCGACGGCCGACGCGGCGGGCGCGGCTGCGACGGGCGAGCGAGAGAGGCTGTCATGGCTGATGTGACTGATGCGACATTTGCGACCCAGGTGGTCGAGCGTTCGAACACGGTGGCGGTGGTGGTGGACCTTTGGGCGCCGTGGTGTGGGCCGTGCAAGACGCTCGGGCCGATCTTGGAGCGGGCGGTGGCCGCCGCCGACGGGAAAGTCGAGCTGGCCAAGGTCAATGTGGACGAGAACCCGCAGACTGCCCAGGCGTTCCAGGTGCAGGGCATTCCCGCGGTGTATGCCATGCGGGGCGGCAAGGTGGTGGACGGCTTCGTCGGCGCCCAAGGCGAGGCCGCGGTGGCCGAGTTCGTGCGGCGCCTCTTGCCCACCGAGCAGGAGAACGAAGTGGAGGCGCTGGTGGCCGCGGGTGATGAGGCTTCCCTGCGGCGGGCGCTGGAGCTCGACGCCGACCACGAAGGCGCAGTGGTGGGCCTGGCCGATCTGCTGGTGGCCCAAGAGCGCAGAGAAGAGGCCCTCGAGCTGTTGGAGCGGATTCCCGAGACGGCCGAGGTCCGCCGAGTGGCCGCTTTGGCCCGTACCGGTGCCAGAGCCGGCGACAGGGACGTCGAGACCCGACTGGAGAATCTGCTGGGACGGGTGAAGGCCGACCCGGCTGCCCGTCAGGAGTTTGTGGACTTGTTGGAGATCATGGGGGCCGACGACCCCCGCACCCCGGTTTACCGAAGGCGTCTCACCGCCCAGATCTACTAACTGACAATAGTTTTCAGTAGTTTCTGATACACTTACCTCGCTTCCCCTTCTGCTGAGACGGCGCGCGGCGCCCAGACACGGCTATGGAAGGCTCCTCGATTCCCCCTCCCCGGCCGGCGCCTGCGGAGAGGGTGCGGGAGATGTGGGATGACTATCGCGGCCTCATCACCCCGGCGCGGCTGGCGATGGCGGGGGCCGGGCTGGCCATTGCCGTCGGCGTGGCGGCCTATCTGGTGGTCGGTGCCAACGGCACTCCCCGGCCCGAGGCGGTCATACCCATGGCCGCGCCGTCGACGGCTTCGCCAACTCCGGCTGGCGACGAGCCGCTGATACTGGTCCACGCCGCCGGCGCGGTCAACAACCCGGGGGTGTACTTGTTCCGGGGCGAAGCCCGGGTGCTGGATTTGGTTGAAGCCGCCGGCGGGCTAGCCGACGGCGCCGACTTCAACCGGGTGAACCTGGCGGCCGTCCTCACCGACGAGCAGTGGGTGTACTTTCCACTGCTGGGCGAGACCGAACTGCCCGCTCTTGCGGGCGGGAGCGGGTCGGCCTCCGCCCCGGCGACCGTTCGAGCGGGGCCCCTGAACCTGAATACCGCCAGCATCGAGCAACTCCAGACCCTGCCCGGAGTGGGCCCGGCCATCGCGGCGGCCATCATCGAGCACCGTCGGCGAATCGGAGGATTCTCCTCAGTCGAGGGGCTGCTGGCAGTGTCGGGCATCGGCCCCAGCAAGCTGGATGTGATCCGCGACTTGGTCGCCGTTTGAGCCCGGGCCGCGGTGAGCGACCGGCGGTGCGCTCCGGTGGGCGGGCAGGGTCGTTGGCGCGGGCTGTGATCTCCGGGCCGCGATGAGCGACCGGCTCACCATGGCGTTGGCCGCCGGCGCTGTGGCCGGCGCCTGGTGGTCGGCGGCGGTCCCCCTGGCGCTGGCGATCGTCTTGGGGGTCTTGGCCCTGGCCGTCCGCAAGCCGTGGCTTTTGGTGGTCGCGGTCATGTTGCTGAGTTCTTCTTTGGGGGCGCGGGCCTGGGCCGGCTTGGGCCCCGTCGAGCCCGCGGCGGCCTCGAATTCGACCGCCGCGATGATGTCGGGCGCGGTATTCGGGCGCATGGCGGGGGCGTCCGCCGGAGCCCGGG
>JAPOSH010000184.1:7464-18335 GCA_026709815.1 bacterium
CGGCTTGGGCCCCGTCGAGCCCGCGGAGGTAGAATTCGACGCCGCCCTGGTTGCCGATCCGGTTCCGGTCGGTGCCGGGACGCGGGTGACCGTCCGAGCGGAGGGGCGGCGCTACGAGGGGTGGGCCTACGGTCGCGCCGCCCGAGTCTTGGGGGATCGGCTGGCCGGAGACCGCATCCTCGTCCGCGGCAGCGTGCGCCCGATCCAGCCGCTGCCCAGCTACCAGGCGGCCCGTCACATCGCCAATCGGCTGACCATCGACCAAGTCCTCGATCACCGCAGCGGCTCTTGGCCCTACCGGCTGGCCAATTGGCTGCGCCGCACCATCGCCTCCGGGGCGGAGTCCCTTGGCGATGACCGCCATGCCCTGCTCACCGGCCTGTCGTACGGCGATGACCGCTTTCAGTCGCCGGTGGTGGCCGACGACTTCCGGGCCGCCGGCCTCACCCACCTGTTGGCCGTGTCGGGGCAGAACGTGGCCTTCGTGCTCATCCTGGCCCGCCCGCTGATCGAGCGCTTCGACTATCGGGGCCGCTGGGTGCTCACCCTCGGGGTCATCGGCTTCTTCGCGCTGGTCACCCGGTTCGAGCCATCGGTGCTGAGAGCCACCGTGATGGCCGCCATCGCGGCCACCGCCACCCTGCTGGGGCGCGAGGCGTCTAGTCGCCGGGTGCTGGCCCTGGCCGTGGTCCTGCTCGTGCTCATCGATCCGCTGCTGGTCCACTCCGTGGCTTTTCGGCTGTCGGTGGCGGCCTCCGCGGGCATCATCTTGTGGGCCCCCCGCCTGGCTGAGCGCCTGTCTGGGCCGCGGGTGCTGGCCGACGCGCTGGCCGTGACCATCTCAGCTCAGCTGGCCGTTTCGCCGCTTTTGATCGCCGTCTTCGGCGGGGTCCCGGCGGCTTCCTTGCCGGCCAACCTGCTGGCCGCCCCGGTGGCCGGGCCGGTCATGATGTGGAGCCTCTCCGCCGGGGTTCTCGCCGGGCTGATGGGAGGAGCGCCGGCACACGCCATCCATTGGCCGACCGATGTGGGTATCGGCTGGATCCAAGCGGTGGCCGGTTGGGCGGGCTCGGCCCGAATGGGGGAGCTGGAGGCGCCCCATCTGGTTGCCGTGGTCATCGGCGCCGCGATCTGGTGGCTGGCTCGGCGCCGCCTGCTGCGAGCGACGGCTGCGGCGGTATTGGCCGTGGTGCTGCTGGCGCCGGCGGTGGCCCTGCGGATCGCCGATCCGCCGTTCCATGCCGTGCTTGACTCCGGCGCCGAGGTGTGGCGCCATCGCCAGGCCACGGTCGTCATGCTGGGATCCAACCGGTCGACCGAGAGGCTGCTGGAAGACCTGCGCCGAGCTGGCGTCGGCGCAGTGGATCTGGTGATAGCCGACCGCGGCACCCGGTCCCAGCGGAACCAGGTGTTGGCGCTGAAGGAGCGCATTTGGGTGGGCGCGGTGATCGCGCCGCCCGGCCACCGCATCGGCGGGGCCGTTGCCATCCGAGCCGGGCAACAAGTCCTGATCGCAGACCTCGTTGTGGAGGTGCGCTCCCATGACCCTCGCTTGGCGGTGGCGGTGACCCCTTCAGGCCCTCAAATCGGCGCTCATGCGGTGTAGCGTCGCCGGTGTGATCGTGGAGTTGGGGCCGCGTCGCTACGACGTGACCACCCGGGCGCTGGTGATGGGCATCTTGAACCGAACGCCTGACTCTTTTTACGACGCCGGCCAGTACTGGGCTTTCGACGACTTCGTGGCCAAGGCTGAGGAGCTGGTGGCCGCGGGGGCCGACGTGCTGGACGTGGGCGGGGTGAAGGCCGGTCCCGGCCCCGAGGTGACCGAGGCGGAGGAGATGGACCGGGTGGTGCCGGCCATCGGGGCGCTGCGAGAGCGATTCGAGGTGCCCATATCGGTGGACACCTGGCGGGCTTCGGTGGCCCGGGAGAGCTATGCCGCCGGGGCGGTGGTGGGCAACGACATCAGCGGTTTCGCCGACCCCGACTATCTCGCCGTCGCCGCCGAAGCGGGGGCGGCGGTGGTGGCCTGCCATGTGCGTCTGGCGCCCAGGGTGGCCGATCCCGAGCCGGTCTACCGCGACCTGTTGGGAGAAGTGAGCCGATTCTTGTCGGAGAGGGCCCAGTGGGCCGTCGACGCGGGGATTCCCCCGCAGCGGATCATGCTCGACGCCGGCCACGACCTGGGCAAGACCCCCGAGATGTCGGCCGGGCTGCTTCGCCGGACCGACGAGCTTGCCGGGCTGGGGTATCCGATCTTCCTGTCGGTGTCGAACAAGGGATTCTTGGGCGCGCTGACCGACACCGAAGTGGGGGACCGGCGGGAGGCCACGCTGGCGGCCCACTCCCTCGGCATCGGGCTGGGGGCCCGCATTCTGCGGGCTCACGATGTGGTCGGCGCCCGCCGGGTGGCCGACTTCATGAGCGAGATCCTCCAACGCCGAAGAGAGGGTGCGTGAGCCCCGTTCTGTGCGACCGGCGGCCGCTCGGATGAGCGCCACGGTCGTGTTGTTCCACGGTGACGACGGGGTGCTGCTGTCCAATGCGGTGCGTGAGCGGGTGGCCCAGCTGGTGGGTGACGGCGACCGGTCGCTGATGGTGGCCGAGTTGACCGAGGCCGCCTACTTGGAAGATGACGAATACCACATCGCCCCGCTGGTGGACGCGGCCCAGACCCCGCCGTTTCTCACCGGGCGGCGGGTGGTGGTGGGCCGGGAGATGGGCCGGTTCTCATCCGCCGACTCCCTTGGCCCCCTGCTGGGCTATCTGGGAAATCCGCTGGACACCACCGATCTGGTGTTGGTGTGGGAGAAAGGGCCGGGGCTTCAGCGGCTGAGCGCGGTGCCCAAGCCCCTGTCGGAAGCGGTGGCCCGAGCCGGCGGCGAGGCGATCGGCGCGGGGGTGCCCCGGAGCCGCGACGGGGTGGCCAAGTGGGTGGATGCGCAGTCTGTCGCCGCGGGGCTCCGGCTGCGGGCCGGGGCCAAGCGGCTCCTGGCTGACCATCTGGGTGAGGACATGAGCCGTCTGCCCGCGGTGCTGGCCACGCTGGCGTCGGCCTATGGCCCGGATCGGCCGTTGGACGCCGACGATGTGGCTCCGTTCATCGGGGAGGCCGGATCGGTGCCTCCTTGGGAGCTGACCGATGCGGTGGAGTCGGGAAAGATCCCCGATGCACTGGACAAGCTGCGCCGGATGCTCCACGCCGGGGGTCGCAACGAGATGCAGGTGTTCGCCGCTCTATGCAGCCACCACAGCCGGCTGCTGCGCCTCGACGGCGCCGATGCGGCCGACGAGAAGCAGGCCGCTGCGCTGCTGGGCATGAAGGGCTCGACGTTTCCGGCTCGCAAAGCGCTGCGTCAGGCCCGCAAGCTGGGGTCCAAGAGGATTGCCCGGTCCATCGAGCTGCTGGCCCAAGCCGACCTGGACCTCCGGGGCGCCACGGGGGCGTCGCCCGAGGCGGTGCTGGAAGTTCTGGTGGCCCGCCTGACCCAGCTCAACCGCTAGTCGCCCCCGCTGCGGGCAGGCGCTTGGCGGGGATTATTCGGCTTGGAGGCGGGCCAAGCGCTTCATCAGCCGGGACTTCTTGCGAGCGGCGGCGTTCGGGTGCAGCACACCCTTGCGGGCGGCCTTGTCGATGCGCTTGACGGCCATGCGGGCCGCCTCGGCGGTGGCCTCGGTGTCGCCCGTTTGGGCGGCGGTTTCCGCCGACCGGGTGCGGGTGTTGATCTCCGAGCGAACGGCGCGGTTGCGCTGCCGGCGCTTCTCGTTCTGGCGGTTGCGCTTTATCTGGCTCTTGATGTTTGCCACAGGTCGCACACCCTACCGCCCTCGAACCCCGGCAACCACATGGGAACCCATTGATTCGGGCGGTAGCGTTACTTGGTTCCCATGGCCCTCTCCCATATCCGCAACACGTCGATCATCGCTCACATCGACCACGGCAAGTCCACGCTGGCCGACCGCATGCTGGAGCTGTGCGGGGCGGTGGACCCGCGGGAGATGCGGGCCCAGTATCTGGACTCCATGGACTTGGAGCGGGAGCGGGGCATCACCATCAAGCTCCAGAGCGTCCGCCTCGACTACGACGGCCATGTGATCAACCTCATCGACACCCCCGGCCATGTGGACTTCGGCTACGAGGTGAGCCGCTCGCTGGCTGCTTGCGAGTCGGTCATTCTGCTGGTGGACGCGGCCCAGGGCATCGAGGCCCAGACGCTGGCCAACTGCTACCTGGCCATGGAGAGCGATCTGGAGGTGGTGGCGGCCCTCAACAAGATCGATCTCCCCGCAGCCGAGCCCGAGCGCCGGGCCGCGGAGATCGAGCAGGTCTTGGGCATCGCCGCCGCCGACGTGCTGCACATCAGCGCCAAGACCGGACAGGGCGTGCGGGCATTGCTCGACGCCGTGGTGGCCCGCACCCCGCCGCCTGAAGGCGACCCCGGCACCCCGCTCCAGGCGCTGATATTCGACTCCCATTTCGACCAGTACCGGGGGGTGGTCAGCTCGGTGCGGGTGATGAACGGGCGACTGCGCTCGGGGGCCAAGATCCGCTTCATGCAGGCCCGCACCGACCGGGAGGCCGATGAGATCGGGGTGTGGCGCCCCCAGCCTACGCCGGTCGAGGAGTTGGGACCCGGCGAGGTGGGCTACCTCGTCGCCGGCATCAAGAACGTGGCCGAGGCCCGGTCGGGGGAGACCGTCACCGCCACCCGCGACGGCGCGGCCGAGCCTCTAGCCGGCTACCAGGAGCCCAAGTCGATGGTGTTCTGCGGTTTATATCCCATCGACGGCGACGAGTTCGCCGCGCTGCGCGACGCTCTGGAGCGGCTGAGGGTGAGCGACTCCAGCTTCAATTACCAGCCGGAGTCGTCGGGAGCGCTGGGCTTCGGCTTCCGTTGCGGGTTCCTGGGGCTGCTGCATATGGAGATCGTGCGGGAGCGGCTGGAGCGGGAGTTCAACCTCGGCCTCATCGCCACCGCTCCGTCGGTGGCCTATCGGGTGGAGCTGGACAACGGCGAGGAGGTGGAGGTGGACAACCCCTCGGCCATGCCTGCGGCCGCCGAGGTGCGGGGCATCCAAGAGCCCATGCTGGCCGCCACCGTCATCGCCCCCGCCGACTACACCGGCACGCTGATGGAGCTGTGCCAGGCCCGCCGGGGGATCATGAAGAAGCTGGAGTACTTGTCTCCCGAGCGGGTGGAGCTGGCCTACCGGCTGCCGCTGGCCGAGGTGGTGGTGGACTTCTTCGACCAGCTCAAGAGCCGCACCCAGGGTTACGCCAGTCTGGATTACGAGCCCGACGGCTATGCGGCGGCCGACCTCACCAAGGTAGACATCTTGCTCCAGCATGAGCCGGTGGACGCCTTCAGCTCCATCGTCCACCGGGATGCGGCTCCTCCGCTCAACTTCAAAGGTCAATCCCCCTGATACGAGAGCTATTCCTACGGCCGGCGCATGACCACCAAGCTCAAGGAGTTGATTCCCCGCCAGCAGTTCGACGTTCCCATCCAAGCCGCCATCGGCGGCAAGATCATCGCCCGGGAGACGGTCAAGGCCTTCCGCAAGGACGTCACCGCCAAGCTGTACGGCGGCGACGTGACCCGCAAGCGAAAGCTGCTGGAGAACCAAAAGGCCGGCAAGAAGAAGATGAAGGCCATCGGCCGGGTGGACGTGCCTCAAGATGCCTTCATCTCCGCTCTCCGCCTTGACGATTGATACTGGCTGCTCGGTGTCTGCTGGGTGCCATATGAGGCCGCCCCGGTAGTATTCGGGGCTTATGGGAAGCCAAGCCGAGACGCTCTCAGCCCGCAAGGCCGCGGTGCTGCGGGCCGTGGTGGAGGGCTATATCTCCACCACCCAGCCGGTGGGCTCCTCGCATGTCTCTGAGATGGCGAACCTGGGGGTCTCCGCGGCCACGGTCCGCAACGAGATGCTGGCCTTGGAGCAGGCCGGATACTTGAGCCAGCCTCACACCAGCGCGGGCCGGATCCCCACCGAGAAGGGCTACCGCCATTTCGTGGACTCCCTCCCCGATGTGTCCGCCACCTTGGGCCGCGGCGAGCGCCAACAGGTGCGGGAGTTCTTCGACGCCACCCACCGGGAGCTGGAGCAGATGCTGGCCGACACCAGTGCCCTGTTGGCCGATCTCACCGCGTATGCCGCGTTGGTGGTGGCCCCCCAGCACTCCAGCGCCACCATCCGGTCGGTGAACTTGGCGGATCTGTCGGAGCGGCTGGTGATGGCCTTGGTCGTGTATGAGAACGGGTCGGTGGACAAGCGCACCATCGAGATGGACAAGCCAGCCGACCCGGTGGAGATGGCGCAGGCCGCGGCCCAGCTCACCGACCTTTTGGCCGGATCGCCCGCCAGCATTCTGCGAGACCGCCCTGCGGCCCATGTCCTGAGTCCGCTGGCGGGCCGGATCCTCGAATCGCTGGGCGATCTGGGCGACGCCGAGGAGCATCTCTACGTGGGCGGGGCGGCCAGCGTGGCCAGCCTGTTCGAGGCCACTGACACGGTTCGGTCGGTGCTGGGAATACTGGAAAAGCAGTTGGTGGTGGTGTCGTTGGTGAGAGACGTCTTGGATCGAGGTCTCACCGTGGCCATCGGCTCGGAAACCGGGGTGGCCCCTTTGGCCGAGTGCTCGCTGATCGTGGCCCCTTACGAGGTGGCCGGCCAACCGGTGGGCTCCATCGGGGTGCTGGGCCCCACTCGCATGAACTATCCGCAGGCCCTCGCCGCCGTCGCGGTGGTGAGCCAGAAGCTGGGCGACCGGCTGTCGCCTTCGTAGCCCATGGCCGCCGACTTCTACGAACTGCTCGGCGTGGGCCGAGGCGCCTCAGAAGGCGACCTCAAAAAGGCGTTCCGCAAGCTGGCCCGCCAGTATCACCCCGATGCCAATCCCGACGACGCCGAGGCCGAGTCCCGGTTCAAAGAGATCGCGCTGGCCTATGAGACTCTGAGCGACCCCCAGAAGCGGGCCCACTATGACCGCTTCGGCACCGCGCCGGGGGTCGCCGGTGGAGGCGAACCGTTCTCAGGCATGAACCTGGGCGACATCTTCGATGCGTTCTTCGGCGGGTCGAGCCCGTTCGGGTCGAGCCCGTTCGGCGCTGCCGGGGGCAGCGGTCCTCAGCGAGGCGCCGACGTGGAGGCCGTGCTGGTGCTGGACTTCGCCGAAGCGGTGCTGGGCGCCGATGCCGAGGTGTCGGCGCGCACCGCCACGGTGTGCGAATCTTGCCAGGGCCGGGGCGCGGCGGAAGGAACCCAGCCGGTTGTCTGCCGCGCCTGCGACGGCATGGGCCAAGTGCAGCGAGTGCGCCAGTCGGTCCTCGGCCAGATGGTCACCCGCACGGTGTGCGATGCCTGCTCGGGCCGCGGCGAGGTCATTCCCGACCCGTGTCCCGAGTGCGGGGGGGAAGGCCGGGTGGTGGACGACCGGTCCTACACCATCACCGTGCCCGCCGGGGTACGCCAGGGTTCGACGCTGCGGGTGGCCCGCCGGGGCGCGGTCGGGCCCCGTGGCGGCCCTCCGGGAGACCTGTACGTGCATATCGATGTGCGGCCCCACCCCCGCTTCGAGCGGGACGGCGACCATCTTGTGGACCGGCTGCACCTGACCATGGTCCAGGCCGCTCTCGGGGCGGACATCAAGTACGAGACGCTCGACAGCGTGGAGGATTTGGACATTCCCGCCGGCACCCAGAGCGGCGACGTGTTCCGCATCAGGGGCCGGGGTGTTCCCCGGTTGGAGGGCCGGGGCCGCGGCGACGTGCTGGTGCAGGCCATGGTGGAGACGCCGACCGGGTTGAGCGACGAGGAGATCGACCTGCTCCGCCGGCTCGCCGAGCTCCGGGGCGAGGAGGTGGCGCCCGCCACCAGGAAGCGGCGTCGTGAAGCCCGGCGGAAATAACGGCCCCCACGTCTTCGTCGATGATCTGGGCCGCCCCGAGCTGTGCGATGGGGATCGCCACCACCTCACCCAATCCCTGCGGCTGAGGCCGGGAGATGCCTTTACTGCTTCCGACGGCGCCGGTTCCTGGCGGGCCTGCCGCTTTGGTACCGGTCCTCAAGGCGAAGTCGAACCCGAGGGCGAGGTCGTGTTCGTCGAGGCGCCTCGCCCCAAGCTCACCATCGGCTTCGCCCTCATCAAGGGGGGGCGGCCCGAGCTGGTAGTCCAAAAGCTCACCGAGCTGGGGGCCGACGCCATCGTCCCGTTCATCGCCGAGCACAGCGTGGTGCGCTGGGATGCAGAGCGGGCAGCTCGCCACGTCGAGCGATTGCGCCGGGTGGCCCGGGAAGCCGCCATGCAGAGCCGCCAGGTGCGCCTTCCCGAGATCGGCGAGGTGGCTGAATTCGCCGACTTGGCCGTGTGTCCGGGAGCGGTCCGAGCCGACATCTTTGGCGACCCTCCGTCGCTTGGAAACCCCACCGTTCTCGTCGGCCCCGAAGGGGGTTGGTCCGCCGCCGAGCGCCGCCGGCTCGGCGCTGTCCGCATCAGTTCCTCGGTCTTACGCTCCGAGACCGCGGCCATCGCCGCCGCCACCCTCCTCACCGCTTTGCGCGACGGGTTGACCAGCATGAGCTGAGCAAAGCACCAACGCCACTTGGGTCGAGGCGCTCAGACCAGGGTGCCGAGAGGAACAGCGGCGATGCGCTCATCGATGCGATGGGCGATGGTTCCGGGATGCACGACAATCCCGGCTCGGAAGGCATCGCCCAATCGGTCTCGCAGGGTGGTGAGGCGTCGGGATTCCCGGGCCGATATGGCCTCGGTGAGCTTGACTTCGAAGGCGATAACGCCCCCTTCGGGCAGGTCGGCGATCAGGTCGATCTCGTTCTCGCCACCTGCTGATCGCAGATGGGAGAACCGCCACCCCAACCCCCAGCGCATCGGCGACTGCTTTGATCTGGCCGGTAGCCGCGCCCTCGAACAAGTTGCCGAGACGCTGTCGGCTTTCGCTCAGCCGCAGCGCGGTGTCGAAATGGTCGGCGGCGGCGAGGGCTGGATCTACGAGGTGGCGTTTGGGGCGCTTGGTGAGGCGTTTCAGGCGGTTGCTCGACCAGCCGGGAAGCTCTTCGATCAGACCGAGCCGCTCCAACAGGTCGTGGTAGGTCTCGCCAGTGGCCTTGGACACTTCTGCGGAGTTGTGGATGGTGGCGTGTTCTGCGGTGGTGCCCACCAGCTTGACGCCGCAGACATCACCGGTCCGCTGGATCGGCAGGTCATCGAGGCTTGCCGGTTTATTTTCAAGAACATGCGGATGGCCGCGATGAAATTTTTGGGACGCGTTGATCTGCCCCAATATGACATGTCAGCCGTGTTCGAAGCTCTGGTGAACGCCGTTGCCCACCGGGACTATTCCGTCCATGAGTCGAAGATCCGCCTGCGGATGTTTGAGGACCGGCGTACCGCGTGCTCGACGACGCTGAGTTGATGCTGACCACCTTTGGAGCGAACCCCGCCTGACTGTTTCCAGTTGCAAAGAGGGTCCGCAGTGCTGTTTCGGCGACGGGCCGCTAGCGCTCGGCGATGGAGGTGTAAGAGCGCTCGGAGGCACCGGTGTAGACCTGCCGGGGGCGGGCGATGCGGCTGTCCTGCTCGAGGAGCTCCACCCAGTGGGCCAGCCAGCCGGCGGTGCGGGCGATGGCGAACAGCACGGTGAACATATCGGTGGGGAACCCCATCGACTGGTAGATGAGCCCGGAGTAGAAGTCCACGTTGGGGTACAGGCGGCGGCTCACGAAGTAGTCGTCGTCGAGCGCGACCTCTTCGAGCTTGAGAGCGATGTCGAGCAGCGGGCTGGACCCGCTCACCTCGAACACGTCGTAGGCCGCATCCTTGATGATGCGGGCCCGGGGGTCGTAGTTCTTGTACACCCGGTGGCCGAACCCCATCAGCCGGGTCTCACCGGCCTTGACCGCCTTCACGAACGGGTCGATGTTCTCGTAGCTGCCGATCTTGTGCAGCATCTCCATGACGGCCTGGTTGGCCCCGCCGTGGCGGGGGCCGTACAGCGAGCAGGCGGCGGCGGCGATCACCGAGTAGGGGTCGGTGTGGGCGCTGCCCACCACTCGCGCCGTGCTGGTGGAGCAGTTCTGGCCGTGATCGGCGTGGGTGATGAGCAGCAAGTCGAGAGCCCGGGTCATGGCCGGGTCGCAGTCGTAGGTGGGCTCGGCGATCTTGAACATCATCGACAAGAAGTTGGTGGCGAAGTCCAGGTTGTTGTCGGGATAGACGAAGGGCAGCCCGGCGTTGAAGCGCGAGCCCGCGGCCGCCACCGTCGGCACCTTGGCGATGAGCCGCACGATCTGGTGCATGCGGTTCTCGGGGTCGTCGATGTCCTTGGCCTCCGGGTAGAAGGTGGACAGCGCGGCGATGGTGGAGACGAACATGCCCATTGGGTGGGCGTCGTGGAGGAACGACTCCATGAAACGCTTGCGGAAGCGCTCGTGGATGAAGGTGTGGTGGGTGATGTCGTATACCCATTTGTCGTACTCGCCGGAAGTGGGCAGCTCGCCGTGGAGCAGAAGGTAGGCCACCTCCAGGAAAGTGGAGTGCTCGGCCAACTCCTCGATGGGATAGCCCCGATACCGCAGGATGCCGTTCTCGCCGTCCACCTCGCTGATGGCGCTGGTGGTGGCCGCGGTGGTGCTGAAGGAGGGGTCGAGGAACCAGATGTTGGGAAGCAGTTTGCGCCATGCTGCGGCATCCGCGCCACCGTTGACAATCGGAACCTCAATCGACTCACCGGTCCGATTGTCGGTGATGGTTATGGACTCAGGCACGCATGGCTCCTTTCCCTGTTCTCCCCGGCGCGCCAGAAGCATACTCCCTCTGGCGCGGTTCGCCCCAGAGGGAGGCCGCCTCC
>JAPOSH010000229.1 GCA_026709815.1 bacterium
CTCCCCCGGGAATTTAGGGTCAAAACAGCCCGATCGGGGGTTGGGCCTTCCCTGGGGCGGAACGGCAGATCCTTCGGACTCGGCGTCTGGTTCAGGTCGGGGAGTGGCGGCGATCGAACGGGCCGTCGACGTTCTGTTCTTGTTCTCCAAGTCGCCGAGCACGCTGGGCGTGACCGAGATATCCCGCGAGCTGGGTGTGTCCAAGGCGGTGGTCCACCGGATTCTCACCTCTTTGTGCGATCCCGGCCTGCTCGCCATCGACCCGGCCAGTCGGAGGTACGCGCTGGGTCCGGCGGTCTTGGAGCTGGCCGCGGCCTACCGCGACCAGCTCGACGTCAGAGACTTGGCCTTGGACGAGATGCGAAAACTCAGCGCCCAGACCGATGAGACCGCCACCTTGTCGGTGCGCCATAGCAACCGCCGGGTGTACGTGGCCCAGATCACCCCTCCCCGAGAGGTGAAGATGACCGTGCCCATCGGCGGTTCGTTTCCGCTGCACGCCGGGGCTTCGTCGAAGGCGTTCTTGGCCTGGCTCAGCGATGGCGAGATCGACCACTACCTGGCTGAGAACCCGCTCGACTCGCTGACCGAGGCCACCATCGTGTCGGTCGACGAGCTGCGGGCCGAGCTGGATCGCATACGTCAGCAGGGATTCGCCGTATCGCTGGGAGAGCGCCAGCATGATGCCGGCTCGGTGGCAGCACCCATCCTCGACCACAACCACCAACCGGTGGCGGTCATCAGCATCAGCGGCCCGATTGAGCGTTTTCGCGACAAGATCGCCCGCTCAGCCGCGGCGGTGGTGGAGGCCACCCGAGACCTCTCGACCAAGCTCGGGGCTCGTCCCAGCGGCCGGTGAGAGACCGCGTCCGGGTCGCCGCAGTTCAGTTCGCCACCGGCACCGACCTCGACGAGAACTTGGCCGTGTGTCTGCGGATGCTGGATGCCGCCGCCGCAGAGGGGGCCGAAGTGGTGGTGATGCCGGAGTTCTGCAACCACCTCTCGGTGTACGAAGACCGGGACCACTGCCGGTCAGTGGCGGTATCGCTCGACGGCCCTTGGCTGGGCGCTCTGGCCCAACGATCCGCAGGGTATGGGATTTATACCTCGTTGACGGTAACCGTGTCTCGGGGCGGCGACCGGGTCACCGCCACCAACGTGCTGATCAACCCCCGAGGCCGAGTGGTCGCCACCGCCGACAAGCAGATGCTGATGGGCAACGAGCGCGCCTGCTTGAGCGCGGGTGGGGAAGTCAGTCCGGTGGCCGACACCGCATTCGGCCCGGTGGGCCTGTACTCATGCATGGACGGCGTGACCTTCGAGGTTCCCCGCACGTTCGCGGTGCGGGGCGCCCGACTGCTGCTGAACAGCCTCAACTCGTTCGCCCTCGATGAGGCCAGGCTGCACATCCCGGCGCGGGCAGTGGAGAACGGGGTGTACGTGGTGGCTGCCAACAAGGTCGGTCCGCTGTTGCCGGCCGAACAGGTGCCGGCGTTCAGCCAGGCGCTGGGTGTGCCTCCTGAGGCTCTGAACGGCGCCGGGGAGAGCCAGGTGGTGGCCCCCGACGGCACGGTGATGGCCATGGGCCCCCGCACCGGTGAAGCGGTGGTGGTTGCCGACCTGGACCTGTCGTTGGTTGAACCCGACCGATTGCGCAGGCGCCGCCCCGAGGTATACCGCCCGTTGGCCCAATCCCACACCGCTCGACCGGCCGTGGGTCGGGACACCGAGGTGATCGCCGGATGCGTTCCCGGGGCTCGGCGGAATCCTGCGCTGGTCGAGGAGGCCGTCGCCGCCGGGGCTTTTTTGGTGGTGCTGCCCGAGCTGACATCGCCGCCGACCAACATCTCTCCCGGTGTGCTGGTGGTGACCACCGCCCGGCGAGACGGCCGGCATTTCGGCCAGGTGTGGTCGGCTGAGGGACTAGTCCACGAACAGGCGCAAATCCACTACTGCGATCGTTTTCCCGATGCCACCCGGTTGGGCACTGAGGTGAGCCTGTACCCCGCGCCCTTTGGAGATCTAGCCGTCGTCGTGGGCGACGACCACCGTTACCCCGAGTTCTTTCGGCTGGCGGCAGTGGCCGGCGCCCATCTGGTCGTCGTGTGCTGGCAGCCGGAGCACCGATGGGAGTGCGACCTGGCTCTGGTGGAGCGGGCCGCAGAGAACCGGATCAGCGTGGCGGCGTGCGGACTCCCCGGCCCGCTGGCCGCCACCATGCTGCTCAATCCTCCGGCCGATTCACTGTGGAACCCCCATCGGTCCACCCCCTACACCGGTACCATCAACACCCCGGCCAGCCAGCGGGTCCAACCCGACGACGAACTCCTAGTCGGCACCCTGCACCCCGGCCGGGCTCTGAACCGTGAAGTGTCCAAAGACACCGATTTGGTAGGGGGAAGACCGTGGCAAGCTTCGGCTGTGCTCACGGAGGGTACTTCGGCCGGAGGCCGCGTTTATGACTAGCTCGAAGGCATCCGAGCGAGCACCGCTCGGGCCCAGCGCATCACCGCGGCGTCGATGAACTCGCCGTCGATTACCGCCACTGCCCGTCCGTCGGCTGCCGCGGCCTCAAAGGCGGCCACCACCGCCTCCGCTCGGGCGATCTCGCCGTCTGATGGGGTGAAGGCCGCATTCACCGCGGCGACCTGCTTGGGGTGTATCACCGATCTCCCGCCGAACCCGTGGCGGCGAAGCGATTCGCTGGTGCCGGCCAGCCCCTCATCATCATCGAGGTTGGTGAATACCGGTCCGCAAGGAGCTTCAAGCCCCGCGCCCACCGATGCCACCACTACCCGAGTGCGAATCGGCCACATCTCCAGGGCGTCGGGCGACGGCTGCATGCCCATGTCGGCCGCTAGATCGGCTTCGCCCAAGGCCAGGCGCACCACTTCGGGCACGGCGGCGATCTGGTATATCTCCGCCACTCCGATTGCCGATTCGATGAGCGCGGTCACAGGACATCCGCCGAAGTCGATTGAGCAGGCCGCCGTATCGGCTTTGGGCACCACGACCCCGGCAAAGCCCACGCCCTGCGACACCAGGCATCGCACCAGCGCAGCGTCTTCTTCCACCATGTCGGGTCGGTTGTTGATCCGCACCCAGGCCGGCACGCCGGGATTGGCCCGCAGCCATTGGCCCACCGCCTTCCGGGCGGTTGCCTTGGCCGTCTCCGCCACCGCGTCTTCGAGATCACAGATGATGGCATCAGCCCCCGACGCCAGCGCCTTGTCGAAGCGGTCGGGACGATCCCCGGGTACATAAAGCTTCGTACGGCTCATCGCAATCTCCACTTCTCTTGACCGGTTGACACTTGTTTTGCTCGGCCCTACTGTCAAACTACCGAAACATCGTTCCGCTTGCCGGAACAGTGTGCTGCTGACGAGACCGGAGCACCAATGCGCGAGACGCTGAAGGGTGTCCAAGACATCTTCGACCAACGGGGTCCGACAGATGCCACGGCCGCGTTCAACCGGCTGTGGTCGATCACCGAAGAGGTCATGGTCAAGATCGAGTCCCGGTTCGAGCTGGCACGCGACCCCAGCACAGAACGCTTGGAGTCGTACCGAGGCGAAGCCGAATACCCCGCCGGCCGGTTGGCCGGTTACACCGGCCCAGAGATGGACTGGCTGGTCCACTCGTGGATCGGCAACCCGCCGCTGGGGTTCACCAACATGCACGTCACCGCTTGGCTCGGTCCTCATATCGACGTGCCTCACTTGGGCATCGCCTGGGGAACGCTGCCGGACTTGTGGTTCTACATCGACTTCAACCCCCGTTCCGATCTCATGCTCGACACCGATTCGCTCGACAGGTACTGGGGGCCGCTCAACGAAGAGTTCCTGGAGTTGCGGGCCGATGAGGGGCTGGCGCCGTTCACCTCCCGAGCCCTGTATGTGCGCCAGGCTCTCAGTGAAGTGGCCGTGTGCTTCACCACCCCGGGCATCGTCTACGACGAAGGTCGGATGAATCAGGTGAGTGAGCTAGCCCACCGGCGGGTCGACCAGTGGCTGGCGTGGGTGGACGAGGCCGAGCCCGTGCCCGAAGAGCGCCGTGAACAGCTGGCGGCCGACGATCTGGTCCGGCGGCGTAACATCGCGGAGAGAGATCCGGCCAACATCATGGGCGTTCGTTTCTTCGGAGAGGAGATGGCCGACCGTCTGGTGCGGGCCCTGTGGGGCGGCGACCGGGATTTGCCCCGACCAAGCTGAGGGGGAAACGGCATGCTGATCAAGAACCATTGGTACGCCGTGGAATTCGGGCAGTGGGTGACCGACCAGCCGGTGCTCGCCCGGGTCCACGGCCACGACCTGGTGCTGTGGCGCAGCCCGAATGGCACGATTAACGCCCAGTCCGACCTGTGCGTCCACCGGGGCGGCTCGCTGGCCGGCGGCTCGGTGGTGGGCGACTGCGTGCAGTGTCCCTACCACGGCTGGCGCTACGGGCCCGACGGGGCCTGCGTGGAGATCCCGGCCAACCGCCCGGACCTGCCCATTCCCAGCAAGGCCCGGGTCGATGCTTATCCCTGCGTTGAGCGCTACGGCTTCGTGTGGGTGTTCTTGGGCGATCTGACGCCCGAGCACCGGCCTCCGGTGCCGGAGTTGGAGGGCCTTGAGGAGCACACCGAGGCCAGAGCCGAGGGGTATCGGGCCGTCATCGGCGAGTTCACCTGGCAGGCCAACTACGACCGGGTGCTGGAGAACGCGGTGGACATCGCCCATACCCCCTTCGTGCATTCCGGCTCGTTCGGCAACAAAGACCAGCCCGAGATCCAAGACTTCGACCTGGAAGAAACCCGCGTCAACGGCCACTTGGCCTCTATGACCGCCACTGTGGAGCTCGAGCCGCCCCGTCCATCGGGCCTGTGGCGGTTCATCTCCAAGAAGGACCGCCCGCCGGTGATCACCACTACCGGGTTCTACCCGCCCAATGTGTCGATGCTCATCGTTCGGCTTCCCCTGGGCGAGATCCGGATCTTCACCGCGGCGGTGCCCCGCGGCGAGCACGTCACCGTCTCGAAGTTCTGCATGCTGCGCACGTTCTTCACCGGGGGCTGGGCCGACAAGAACTCCTATGACCGCACCATCAAGATCTTCAAGGAAGACCAGCCCACCGTCGAAGGCCAGCGCCCCGAGCTGCTGCCGTTCGATCTGTCGGCCGAGCTCCACGTCAAGTCTGATTCCATCCAGCTTGCCTACCGCCGCTGGCGCCAGGAGCAGGTCGACAAGGGCTGGGGACTCCAGACCCCGTCGGAGGAGCAGGCCGTGAGGTCTGCGGCAGTGATCCCCTCGCCGGGGCGTTCCAACGACCCCGAGCTGACCAACGCCTGGGTGTTCCCCACCGTGGGGGAGGCCCGATCATGAGCTTGTCGGCTGATCTCTGCTTGGGCACCGTCGAGGCCATCGCCAGCCGTCTGGAGCTGGAGGAGGCGGTGAGCACGCCGCTGGCGTCGGTCATGGACGGCTCGCCGGTGGGCACCCATCGGGTGCTGACCCGCGACGGGGTAGCGGCATTGGTATATGTGGGCATGACCGTCGAGGCCTTCGGGCTGGACAGCCACATGTGCTTCGCCTTTACCCCCTCGGTGAGCCCGGTTCCCCACTTCACGGTGGACTCGGTACTGGCCGGACCCCACTACGCCTTCCACCTGGACTTGATTCCCCGGCTGGACCCCGGCGCCAACCTGGCCTACATCGACCACTGCTACGGCCCGCTCACCGAGATTCACGACGAAACCATGCAGATCGAGGGGCTCACCCCCGCCCACCTCTCACCTCGCCAATGGCAGCTCATGTCGGCGTGGATGCTGGCCCACCGGGCTGATGAAGACAGTTTTCGAGCGGTGTTCGGTGCGGTGGCCTCCTACCGGGACCACTGGCTGGGCCTGGTGGCCGACGGCATTCCCGACGAGGCCATAGGCGAGGCCACCGCCGAGCAGTTGACAGCGCGGGACGCCCGCAATCGGGCCGCCATCTTCAATCCCGAGATCGACCCGGTGTGGGCCCGGGTGGATCAGCTGCTCGGCCCTGAGGTGAGCGCGGCCATCCGGACCAGCCTCAAGACCGCGGCCCGCTTCTAGTCGACCACGAGGGAGATCGAAGTGACCGAATCCCAAGCGTCCGAGTGGCAGCAGCGCATCACCGGCGAGTGGTACGGCCTGCCGTCGGTGTTCGATGCCGAGGGAAACCACACCGGGTTCAACAAGGTCAGCCGTTCCAGCGTGTTTGCCGACGGCAAGGTCACCTACTGGATGCAGTGCAACTTCATGAACACCGGCCCGCTTCGCAACCGGTTCGAGATCAGGGACTTCGAATTCGGTGTGGACGATCGGGGAAACGACCGCATCTACCAGGGTCCCGACTTCTACGGCGCCGGGCACCCCTATGGCTCTCTGGTCGACTCGCACTACTACGCGCCGGGATGGCGGGCCGACCTCAACACCATGAACCAGATCCTGCCCGACGGTGTGACCCAGGTGTACTCGTCTCTGCTGTATGAGGGCCCCACCATCTTCTCGGTGTTCAACGGGGTGTACCTGAACGCCCACGACTACGACACCAACCCCGAGACCAAAGCGTGGATCGACGCCCACATCGAGGCCGAGCGGGAGATGGCCGCTCGGCCCCACACCGTGCCCGACCGCACCGGGGGAACCTGGACCGGTGAGTGCGAGGTGTTCGGGGCCGACCAGCAGCGCCGGGGCGCGGTGAGCGTGCGCCTGCGACATGACCCCATCGACCTGGTGCGCGCCACCCACGCGCTGGAGCTCTCCGGGGCGATCAACTACTCGCACACCTACATCCGCACCCGGTCGCACGGCAACCGCTACACCTACGACGGCCCCGACCTGTGGGGCAACGCCATCGCCTACGGCCGAGCCCTCTACACCTCCCAGCACCACGTCAGCGAAGCCTTCAAAGTGAAGGGCCGCGAGTTCATCATCGACCGCGATCACACCTTGGCGGTGGCTTGGAAGCTCTACGCCGGCGACCGCATGACCGACATCGTCTTCGGCCCCCTCACCTTCACCCCCGCCCCACAAAAACGCGAAGGCTGAACATTTAACCGCTGAGGAACTTCAAACCTACCGACAAGTCGCTAGCCATAAACCTCAGTAGAGCAACTTTCGGACAGACAGCTTGTGCGGTACCTCCGCATCCTGGTGTTCAGCCCACTGCTACTGATACTGAACGGGTCTCATTGTTGACGATTTCGGTGATCTTGATGCTGGTGGCGCCGGGGGGGTCGTGCATGGCCCAGAGGCGGCGGCGTTGCGCGGGGGAGGGCCAATCCGCAGCCACCAGCATGGGGCCGATGGCGCGGCGCAGGGACCAGTGCCCTTCGGGCTCGGGGGGCGGGGCTGACAGGTCGAGGCGGGGGCGCTTGCCCGAGGCTTCGGGGACGGCCACCCCCACGATGTCGGCCATCGACCGGCCGGCCAGGGAGAAGAAACCGCCGGTGAGCTGGCGATCAGGGGCCACCAGCACGCTGTAGGACTCGAACTCGTAGCCGAATCGGGGCCAGAGCCCCCGACCAGTCAGGGCGCCGGGTTGCCATTCGGTTCCCATTCCCACCACGTCGGGGCCGAGATAGTGGCGCTGGTCTCCGGCCACCTCCAGGTCGAACACCCACTCGCCGGCGAAGGCGGCCATGGGGTGGTCGGCTAGTTGGGGCGAGGGCTGGCAGCGCTGGGTCACCACCAGCCGACCCTCTCCGGCCTGCTCCACGATCCGGCGTTGAGCGACCTCGCCCCGGTAAGCGCCGTCAGGGTCGTAGACATATTCGACAACCAGCCATGCGCCGCCGAATCGATCTCGGTCGCTCATGCCGGTAGGAAGGCCAAGGCGCCGTAGGCCGCTCCGAGTCGCTGCTCGCCCCGATACCAGATATGGAGCACCGCTTTCAGGGTGCCGTCTCGCGACGACACCTCGCGCCGCCACACTCGCAGCCCCTCTGAGAGGAGGTGGAACTGTCCGCTGAAGCCCCGGCCGCCGCTGAGATCGCCGCTGCCCATCAGGGCGCCGGCCGAGGCCCATGCCGTCCATCCGTCCGACCGCAAAGCGAACGACAGCCCAGGCGAGTAGTCCGCCCCCGACAGCTTCACCTCCCAAGAGTTGCCCACCGCAGCCACCGTTTCGGTGTAATCGGCCGAACCGGTCGGGTTGCCGTCGGCATCGAGGCGGTGCAGTCGGCCCGACCAACGACCGGGTCGCAGCAACAAGAGCTCGCCGCGGCCGGCCGCAGGATCGCCGCGCGTAGCTTCGGGGTCCATTGGCGCCATGGGAGGAGGCACAGGATCCGACGGGTCCATTTGGCGCTGGTACTCCCCCAGCACCGTCCACTGGAGCCGATCGCCCCGGCTGAGAAGGGCCAACGAGAGTTGGCGCGAGCCGTCGGGCAGCACCATCAAGAAGAAGCGCTGCGACAGCCCCAGGTCGGGCCAGTAGTTGTGGGCGGCCACCAGGCCGTCGCCCAACACTTCGGCATGGCCGATGTTGAGGGGCCCCTCGTAGATCCGGTGCGAGCCGTGGTCGGCGATGGTGTAGACGCCGGCCAGGGAGAACGGCCCGTCGAATTCCACCTCCACCGTCACCCGCCCGGCCTGATCGTCGGCCTTGACCGACCGGGTGTCTCGCCCCATGCCGGCGAAGCGGCCGTCGCTGCCATAGACCTCAGCCGCGCCCATCCACTCTCCAACTCCCCGGGAGAACGACCCCCTGCTCACATTCGGGCCAAGCGCACGCTCTGGGTGTCCACCGGGGTGGCGGCCAGCATTGCGCCGAGGTCGGTGCCCGGCGGCTGGGGGGCCAGATATCGGCCTTCGGTGGCGAGTTCGAGCCCGTCTTTGCCGAAGGGATAGGGATCCAGCCCGTATTCCCCTCCGGGGCGCTCGACCACCGAGACGGTCACGTCGTCGCCCACCGCCCGGGGCACGTTGGGGAACTCGGACGCCCCCCGCTCTCCTTCCGGCGCCAGGTGAAAGTACAGGGAGATGGTGTCGAAGAACTGGAGCTGCTTGTAAGCGTGGAAAAGATGCTCGTCGGCGGCGTGGTCGGGATCGTCGGCGGCCAACTGCTCTTTCAAACGGCGCTGGCGGCTCTCCTCGTCGGCCAGCATGGCGTCGACCTCGGGGCGCAGCTCGTCGGGGATCGCGTCCAAGAAGATCTTGTCGCTCAGCCCGTAGCGTCCCCGGTACAGGCCATAGGTGTGCATCGACGAGATGACGCCGCTGAACGGGTGATGGGCCTCGTTGAACGCCGGCGAGCCCGCCGAGGTGGCCACAATCTGGGGCAGCGGGGTGGCGGTCAGGTTGTAGGGAAGACCGGTGTCGGGATTCTGAGGGGCTTGGGCGTCGAGGTCGGCCCAGCCTTGGTCGTGGTGGTCGACAATGAACTGCATCGGCTCGGCCGGGTCCAGCCCGGCGAACTCGTCGTTGCCGAAGTTGGCGGCCAGTGAACCGGCGAACGCTGTGTGCTGGTGCATGGCGATCACGAAGTGGGGGGCGTCGGGGTTCCCTCCGGGGGCGCTTTGGACGATCATGGCCGCATGACCCGGGCGAAGTCTTGGATTTGGAACAAGCTGGTGGCGGCGTCTCGCACCTTGTGGGTGATGATGCGACGGGTGTCGGGGTCCAAGAAGTAGTGGTTGTTGTAGACGATGTTGTTGCTCACCCGGCTGTCGATGGTGAACACATAGTTGTAGGGCGTGAGCTCAGCCCCTTCGAGGCTGATCTGATCGCTGTCGGCAAAGCACCGTTTGCCGTCGACTTGGATCGGGGTGTCGAAGACGGTCTCGCCCACTCCGTAGAGATTCTCGAAATGCTCGTGGAGGTGCCAGGTGTTGTCGTCAAGCCAATACACGTCCATGTGAACGGCGCTGGACTCGAGGAAGTCCCCGTGGGGGGTGAAGCTCTTGCACAACCCCTCCCAGTGGCCCATAAAGCACTGATAGGGCCGGGGCGAGCCCGGGCCGTAGTTTCTGGTGTCGCTCACCTCAGAAATCGTAGAGTGTGCTGATGGCAAAAGAAACCCTGTTCCCCTGAGCGGAACAGCATTGTGACTGCGGCCGCGACATGATCGTCCGAGCACTGCATTTCTCTTTCGGCGCCCAAGGCGATGCCGCCCTGGCCACGCTGTACTACCCCGGTGACGACCAGCGGCTCTCCGAAGCCCGTTTGACCGGACAGGTTCCGGCGGTCGGCACCGATGTTCCGTGGCCGGTGGTGGTCATCATGCCGGGCATCAACGTTGCTCCTGACGGCTACCGGTGGCTGGCCCGCCGGCTGGTGGCCGACCGGCTGTGCGTGGTGACCTATGCGGTCATCGGATCGCTGGGACCGGCGGGCCAGGGCATAACCCCCGGGATCGACTTGGCCGCTTTGTCCCCCGAAACCATCGGCACTCGCCCATCATCCACCGCACTCGGCCCGCTGCTTGCAGCCCTGGCCGAGCTGTCCGATGACGGCGACACGGCGGTGGCCGGACTGGTGGATCTGTCCCGAGTGGTGGTGGGCGGCCATTCGGCGGGCGGCACTGTGGCGCTGCACAACAGCGACCCCGACTGGGTGCCGGGCTTGCGAGCAGTGTTCGCCTATGCCGCTCACACCATGACGGCCACCGCGCTAGGACATGACGAGGCCACGGTCGCGCCAGTGCCGGCCAAAGTGCCGGCACTGCTGCTCGGAGGGGCCGAAGACGGGGTCATCGCGGCCAGCCGTGATCGCTACCGCACCGATAACAGCGCTCACGACCCGGTGCGCCGAACCTTCCAAGAGGCCATCAACCGACAGCAGGGCGACTCGTGGCTGATCGAGCTGGCCCAAGCCGGACACTTCGCCGTTTGCGACCCGGTGGACACCACCAGCGGCCGCTCTTTTCTGGAGCCCGATCCGACGAACACCGATCCAGCCGTCCGCGAGCTGCTCGGCAATCTCATCGCCGCGTTCATCGCCGCCAGCCTGGGCTGGTCAGCCGCTGCTGCCAGCCTCGGCCGGCTGGTCAAACACCCATCGGTCAGGCACTGGGACCGCCGCTAACACCACTAGTACGAGAGGGAGAACAAAGTGACCAAGCGGATCGTGATCACCGGGAGCACGAGGGGGATCGGCAACGGGCTGGCCCGTGAGTTCTTGAAGCGCCGATGCCAGGTGGCGGTGAGCGGTCGCTGGCCGGAGCGGGTCGCCGAGGTGGTGGCCGAGCTGGGCCAGTACTACGGCGAGTCCAAAGTGTGCGGCACGGCTTGCGATGTGACTGATCCCGAGCAGCTCCAGCGGCTGTGGGATAGCGCAGCACATGCTTTCGGCGAGGTCGACGTGTGGATAAACAACGCCGGTATGAGCATCGGTCGCCTCCCCCTGTGGGAGCAGCAAGACAGCGAATTGGCCGCGGTGGTCGACACCAACCTCACCGGTGCATTGCTGGCCAGCAAGACGGCCATCGCCAACATGGTGCGCCAAGGCCACGGGCAGGTGTGGAACACCGAGGGATTCGGCTCTAACGGCGCCACCCAGCCCGGCATGGCGGCCTACGGGGCCACCAAGCGGGCGGTGCGCTACCTGCAAAAGGCGCTGAGAAAAGATGTCGCCGACACCCCCGTGCAGGTCTGCACCGTGTCGCCGGGCATCGTGGTGACCGACTTGCTCACTGGCGATTACGACCTCACCTCCGAGCAGTGGGAGAAGTCGAAGAGGATCTTCAACATCCTCGGTGACCACGTCCACACCGTCACTCCCTGGTTGGCCGATCACATCCTGGCCGCCGATAAGTCCGGCGCCCGGGTAGTGTGGTTGACCCGGCGCAAGGCGCTCGCCCGCTTCATGACCGCGTCCTTCCGAAGGCGCGATCTGTTTACTCAGATGGAGGGGGCGTGAACGAGCCGCTGCGGGCGATGGCGGCGGGGTCACCGCCCAGATAGCTCCGCACCACTGCGGGATCAGCCTGCACCTCAGTGGGAGCGCCCTCGGCGATCACCGCGCCGACTTCCATAGCGATAAGCCGGTCGCACACTGAGGTCAAAAGGGGCATGTCGTGCTCGATCACCACCAGGGTGATGCCGTAGGCACGGCGAATTTGGGCGATCACCTCTCCCAGCGCCTCGGTTTCGGCTTGGGCGATACCCGCCGACGGCTCGTCCATGAGCAGCAGGCGGGGGCGCAGGGCCACATTGGCGGCCAGCTCGACGAGGCGGCGGGTGCCGGTGGACAAGAGGCTGACCGGCTGGTCCGCCAGATTGTTCAGACCGAACATGACCAGCGTTTCGGTGGTTTGGCCTTCGAGTCGGCGCTCGGTGCGCGACCCGCCGGCCACGAACCCATGGTGCAGTGACCGCCGGTGGGCCAGAAAGACGATGTCGCGAGGGGTCATGGTGGGGAACAGCGGTGCGTTCTGAAAGGAGCGCACCAACCCCTGGCGGCTGCGGGCCTCGGGGGAGAGTCGGGTGATATCGACCCCTTTGAAGAACACTGTGCCCGCATGAGGGCGCAGGTAGCCGCTGACCAGCTCGAACAGCGTTGTCTTGCCCGCACCGTTCGGGCCGATCAGGCCGAGCGTCTCCCCTTCGGCCACGCTCAGCGACACGTTGTCGACCGCCACCAGATCACCGAAACTCCTAGAGAGCCCCCGAACCTCCAGCACCTGCTGGCCAGGGCTTTGCGCCTGCACTGAGGTCTTTGCGGCCACCGACGCTGCGCCGGCTTCATGGCCGACGGCCTGTCTGCCGCCGGCCTCGCTCCAGGCCTTGGCAGGATCGATGCCTTGCAGACGGGCGATCTGGTCGATGAGGTTCTGCCGAGTGGAGGCCAGCAGGCCGTGAAAGCCTCGAGGCTGTTCCAGAATCAAGATCAACCATGCGGCGTTCAAACCGGCGAGGGCCGAAAGCTTGAGATCGAAGAACTCGCGAACCCCGATCAGATAGGCCGCGCCGAGCAGAGGGCCGGTCAGCTCCGAAAGTCCGCCGATAACGGCCACCGAAACCACGTTGACGCTGTCGCTAGGGGTGAAGATGCTGCGGGTGACGAAGGTGTTGCTCATGGCCAGGACCACCCCGCCCACACCGGCCGCGAACCCCGCAAAGCCATAGGCCTGCAGCAGCAGTCGCCGAGGGGCGATCTGCAACACCCGAGCCGCGGCCTCGTTGTCGCGTACCGCCACCACAGAGCGCCCGAATGAAGAGCGGCGCAGCACGTTGGCTGCGGCCAGCACGGCGGCGAACACCGCCAACGCCACAAAATAGAACGCCCGCGACGTCGTGAGGTCGATGCTGAACACGCGGGCCGGGCGAGATGAAAGCCCCGCGCCGAACGCCCAGTCTTGGCGGAGCAGCCAGCTGAACGTGGCCAGGGCGAAGGCCAAGGTGGCGATGGCCAGTAGCAGGCCCCGCACCCGCAGGGCGGGCAGACCGACCGCCGCCGACACCACCGCACCGACCCCTCCGCCGCACAGCAGTCCCAGCACCAGGCTGCCGGTTTCAGTGGACACCCGTACGCCGGCCACGGCGCCGATGGCGGCGAAGGCCACTTGCCCGAGCGACAGCTGGCCGGCCAAGCCGGTCAGAAAGCTCACCGAGATGCCGATAGTGGCAAAGGCGACCACGGTGGTCAGCACGAACGCTGTCCGGTTGCTCATGCCCAGCGGCGCCAGCGCGGCGGCCACGGCCGCGGCGCCCCCGATCACCCACCCCAGATTCCGGATCAGCCACACATCGCGATAGGCGTCGGGCAGTCGACGGCTAGGGGCCAGGCTGGACCAGCGCTCCGGCAGATCCCGGTCTCTCCGAACCTGCATGGCCACACCCACCAAGATGAGCATGAACAAAGCGACCTCGAACCATCCGGTGGTCTCGAGGTTGGAAGCCAGAATCTGCTCGACGAGGCCGATTCCCACGCCGGCGATGAGCGCCACAGGCAAATTGGCGAATCGGGCCAACGCAGCCACTGCGAGGCCGCGGATGATGAAGTCGGGACCGAGGGCGTCGGCGGTGACCGTCGACTGGTTGGGGAGGATGAGCATCGCTGCGAACGCCGCGATGGCCCCGGCCAGCGCCCACGACAACATGGACATGTGCCGGGGGTCGATTCCCGACAAGGTGGCCGAATCGGGGTTGGCGGCCGCCCCCCGGATGGCCAGGCCGAACCGGCTCCGCTGGAGGAACAGATAGAGCCCCGCCACCACCACCGGCGATAGGCACAAAAGCGCAGTGGCCGACGGTGACACGAACACGGTGAAATCGAATTGGGGGAATCCCGACGGCTGGGGGAAGCTCCTCCCGCCGAGGCCTCCGCGGGAGAACGACAGCGCTAGCAGCAAAAGGGCTTCGGCTGCTCCGAGCGTGGCGACCATCGACAGCACTTTGGGGGCGGCTGCCAGCTTGCGGACCACGAAGGCTTCGATCCCGGCGGCAATCAGCGCCGCCGCGATGAGCGCGCCGATGAAGCCCGCCCAGTAGGGCACCCCGTAGTCATTGACCACCACCGACATCATCGCTGCGGCCACCAAACCGATCGAGCCGTGGGCGAAGTTGATGAAGCCGCTGGAGCGGAAGGCCAGAACCAGGCCGATGCCCAGCAAGGCATAGCCGAAGCCGAAGATCGTTCCCAACAGCAGCAGCGGGCCGGATATGTCGAAAGAGCCCACTACTGCGCCTCTTGACTTGAGTCGAGTCTTGGTTGGTGGCGCAAGGCTTGGGCCAAACCCTCGAGATAGGCGGCCTGCAACAAGTCGGGCCGAGTCCGGAGCTGCTCTGCAGGGCCTGAATAGCCGATCTCGCCTTTTTCCATCACATAGGCGTTGTCGGCCACCGACAGCGCGATATTCACCGACTGTTCCACCAGGAGCACCGCGGCGCCTTGGTGGGCAATACGGCGAACCACCGGCAAGAGGTCGGCGATGACAGTCGGGGCCAGCCCCAGGGAGAACTCGTCGATCAGCAACAGGCGGGGCGGCCAGATGATGGCCTTGGACAGCGACAGCATCTGCTTCTCGCCCCCCGACAGCGTGGCCGCCCGCTGGTTCGACCGCTCGGCCAGGCGCGGGAATAGCCCATAGGCCTCCGAGATGGCCTGGTCGCGGCGGGAGCGGTCGGCCCCATGGGCGAAGAGGCGGAGGTTGTCGGCCACAGTGAGCGGGCCCACGACCGCCTCGCCCCCCACGATCTGCTGCAGCCCCATGCCCACCCGCCAGGTGGGGCGGGCCTTAGTGACGTCCAGGCCGGCGTAGACGATGCGCCCGCCGATGGTGGGCGCCAGCCCGGAGATCGCCCGCAACAGCGTGGTCTTGCCGGCCCCGTTGGTGCCCAGCAGTGCCACAACTGCGCCCTCGGCCACTTCGAGATCGACGTCGAAGAGCACCTGCACCGATCCGTAGGCCACCGACACCTGCTCGACCGACAGCAAGGGCTGGTCTTCGCCCGTTGCGAGCACTCTGCGGGGCACGGTGGTGGCCTGAGCGAGGGCGACGGCGGTTTCAGCGTCGCGGGCCGGCGCGGCGAAGCGGCGAACAGCCCATCCCGCGCCCACCAGCCCCAGGCCCAGCCACCCGATCTTCCACTGATCCGACCAGGCGCCGATAACCCAGGCGTTGACCAGCGACGCAGTCAGGCCGCCCAGGCCAACCCAGAACACTTGGCGGGCGCTTACCGCTCGACGCACCCCCGGTGCCAGCGCTGCGAAAGCGGCGGCGTCGAGCCCGGCGGCGGCTAAGGCGATGGCCCCTCCGGCCACCAGCCAGCACACAACGAGGCCGATGTAGGTGAACGAGACGCCCCCTAAGAAAACCAGGATTCCGGCCACCAGAAGCTGAGTGCCGATGGCGTCAGACCGGCGACTGCCGGTGAGCCGGTGCAGACGGTGATACCAAGGGCCGAACAGGCTGATGAGGGCAGCGCCGCCGGTTCCCGCGGCCAACACCGCGGCGTTCTGGACGGCACTGCGCTGCCATTCTCCCAGCAGAAGCGACTGGGCGGGGTCGGCCCCGCCGATCACCACTGCCCCCACCGCGAAGGCGGCGCCGTAGGAGCGACGGGCCCAGGGAACATCGGCCCGGGCCACGGTGACCTGCACCTCGTGGTCCCCGTCGTGGACCAAACTGTGGCGGCCGAGCAACAGCACCGCGACCAGCATGAGCGCGGCGCTGATCCACAGAACCGTGTCGTAGGCCACAGGGGTGAATATGCGCGCCAAAAGAGGCCACGAAGCTCCCATGGCCACCGCCGCCCAGTACCACGACATCGTGCGGAATCGGTCGGCAGGGCGGGCATCGGCGGCCAGCAGAAGCCGATGGAGCCCCAAACCAGGCGCCGAGCCCAGAGCCAGCAGCGCTCCGCCCGCAGTGAACAGGGCGATTTTCACGGTCCAAGCCATCAGACCTAGGGCGATGGCGGCCACCAGCCCGCCGAGCACCAGCGTGAGCCCCGCGGGCAGCTTGTCCCTCAGCCGGGGCATGGCCAACGCCGCTGCCACCGCGACCGCGCCCAGCAGTGCCGCCTCGCCGGTGACCGCCGCCGGATGGTTGAGGCGGTCGGCGATGTCCTCCCGCTGGAACAGCAGCACCGGCAAGGGTGAGGCCATCGCCGCCCCCTGCCAGCAGACTGCGGTCAAGAGCCGAGGGTTGCCCGGTCGCCCCTCAGCCTCGGTGTCTGTCGAGCCCATCGGGGCCGATCAATCGTCGAAGTCGGCCAGATCGCCGCTCAGCACCATGCATTCGCATGCAGGGTCGAATCGGAAGGCCCGATATTTGTCGCCGCCCGCATAGCTGCCCTCGGTGAACTCCACTCCGTAGACCGACGCCGGCTGGAAGCTGTCGCCCAGCTTCCACACCCCCTCGCTCACCCCTTCAGCGCTCACCTCGGCGATGTGCGGGCTCGCCGCGGTCAGCAAGCGGAACACGTCGCAGAAGATGAGCCCGGTGCGAATGTTGGCCCGCGCGGTGAACTCCTGCCCGGCGGCGGCGAAGATGTCGGCGCATTCCTGCTCGGCCGGAGTGGCCGGGAAGGGGTATTGATCGTCCTCGACGTCGTAACCAGGCAGAACACTGACGCCGCTGGCCCCCGGCATCATCTCGGGGTAGTTGAACACGTTGAACTCGGGAGCGTCGTAGCTGGTCACGGCGTAGGCGGGGGCGAAGTTCTGGGTGATGCTGGTGTCGATGAACCATGACACCAGCCGAGATCCGCCGATGGCCACCACCTTGTCTACTCCCGCTTCTTTGAAGTTGATGATGGCCTGAAGCTGGTCGTTGTTGAACGATGTGCTGTCGGTGGGATCGATGGTGTTGTAGGAGGCCACCTCCACCCCGGCGGCCGCCAGCCGGGGGGCGAATTGCTGGTCGTAGACCCGTTGGCTTAGCCCGGAGTCAATGGCGATGACCCCCAGCGTGGCCTCGTCGAACCAACCCTCGGCGATGAGGGAGTCGGCGAGGCCGCTGACCAGATCATCGTAGGAGGGGAGCAGAGGCGACCAGTAGTAGGGGGCCAACTCGTCGAAACCCGCGTTGTCCACCGGATACAGCGTGGCGTCGATCATGAGGGTGTTGGCGTTTCGGTAGCAGGGCCGGGCGTTCTCCTGGAGCTGGCCGGTCATCACCACCATGAAGGCCCTGTCGTCTTGGGTGATGGCGTTGCAGAGGGCTTCTTCAGCTACCGGGCCGTCGGTGATGGCGTTGAACACGGTGGTTTTGGCCTCGATCTGGCGTCCCGCAATGCCCCCCTGGGCATTGAAGTGGTCGACCAGCGCGACCACTTGGGCTTTTCGGTCGCCTTCGTCGGGTGCCTCCCAGCCGAATGCCGCGGCCACTTGGGAGGTGTCGGTGATGATGAAAGACATGGTTATGGCGTCGTCGGTGACGCCGGGGGTGTCCGGGCCCGCGGGCGCCAAACCGTCCTGGTCATCAGGGCTGGCGGGATCCTCGACCGGCTGGTTGTCATCGGGTTCTACGGCTGGGGCCGCCGATTCGGCGGCTGTTGCGGCGGGGGTGCTCGCAGGGGCGGCCGGTTCCTGCTCATCTGCTGCCTGCGAGCAGGCCGCAGCCACCAAGACGGTGACGAGGAGCAAGCTGCAGACCTGAGTCAGGGCGAACAGAGGGAGTCGGTTGGCAGCGGTGTTCATAGGGCGCACCTTGTCATCATGGGGATTGGGGGGTCGACAGGGGGAAGGGGGGGTTGGAGGGCGGGTCGCTGCGGCCGCCCTCACAGCCGAGCGGTAGGCCGAGCGCCGACGGTTCAGCGCGTTCAAGGTGAAGTAGGCGATC
>JAPOSH010000008.1 GCA_026709815.1 bacterium
CGCAGTGCTGGACACCCCCGTGGGCCGCCTCGGGGTGTCAATAAGCTGGGAGATCTTCTTTGAAGACCGGGCTCGCGACGCCATCGGCAACGGCGGCGGGATCCTTTTGAACCCCACCAACGGGTCCAGTTACTGGCTTACCATCGTGCAGACCCAGCAAATCGCCAGCTCTCGGCTGCGAGCCTTGGAAACCGGCCGGTGGGTGGTCCAAGCAGCCCCCACCGGGTTCAGCGCCTTCATCGACCCTGACGGCACGGTGTACCAGCGCACCGGCGTCTCTGAGCGCAAAGTCATCCAAGCCGAAGTTCAGCTTCGCACCGGCCAGACCCTCGCCACCCGCGCCGGCCCCTGGCCCATGATCGCTCTCGCCATCACCGCCTTGCTGGCGGCCTGGACAGCCCAGCAGCGCACCGCCACTGCGGCGCGGCGCACATCCCGCTGATCAGACCTCCACCATAAAGGTGACGGGGCCGTCATTGGTGAGCTCAACGGCCATCATGGCGCCGAAGGAGCCGGTGGCGACGGTGGCACCGAGGCTGCGGAGTTCGGCTACGAGCCGGTCGATCAATACCGAGGCTTGATCGGGGGCCGCCGCGGCCAAAAACGAGGGGCGGCGGCCGCGGCTGACGTCGCCGTAGAGGGTGAATTGGCTCACCACCAGCAATTCGCCGCTGGTGTCGGCCACCGACAGGTTCATGTGGTCGTTCTCGTTGGTGAAGATCCGCAGGTTCCACAGCTTGGCCGCCAGCTTCTTGGCCTTGCCGGCATCATCATCATGGGTCACCCCCACCAGACAGCACAGCCCGGGGCCGATCTCACCGATCACCTCGCCTTCCACCCTGACACGGGCACTAGCGGCCCGCTGAACCAGCGCTCGCACAACCCCACGCTAACGTCCCAAGTGGTCCGTTTCGGGAGTTGAGCATTTGCCAAAACCCCCGAATTCCGAAAGCCTTGTGAGGCTATGGTCTCGGCGGATCAACCGCTCAACATCGCCCTTTTGTCGTACCGGGGCAAGCCACACTGCGGCGGGCAAGGGGTGTACATCCACCACCTCAGCCGGGCGCTGGCCGATCTCGGCCACCATGTCGAAGTGTTGAGCGGGCAGCCCTATCCGATATTGGACCACCGGGTGCCGCTGCACCAGCTTCCCAGCCTGGATATCTTCAACGATGCCCATCCAGGGCGGATGCCGGGATTCTGGGAGGTGAAGTCGTGGGCCGACGCCGCCGAGGTGGGCTCGTTCATGACCGGGGCGTTCTCAGAGCCGCTGGCCTTTTCCATCCGGGCCTGGCAGATGCTGCGCACCCGAGTCGGGGATTTCGACCTGGTGCATGACAACCAGTCGCTGGGCTACGGGCTGCTGGCCATTGAGCGCGACGGGTTGCCAGTGCTGGGCACCATTCACCACCCCATCACCGTGGACCGCCAACTGGAGTTGGAGCACGCGCGGAGCCCGCTAGAGCGACTGGGCAAACGGCGCTGGTATTCCTTCACCCGGATGCAGGCCCGCGTGGCTCGGCGTTTGCAGCGCATCATCACCGTGTCGGAATCGTCGCGAGACGACATCGTCCGAGACCAAGGAGTCCCCCGCCGCCTCATGCACGTGGTGCCGGTGGGGGTGGACCCCGACCAGTTCCGCCCGATGCCCGGCGTGGAGCGCCGCCCGGGGCAGATCATCACCACCGCCAGCGCCGACGTGCCCATGAAGGGTTTGCGCTACCTGCTGGAAGCAGTGGCCAAGCTGCGCACTGAGCGGGATGTGCGCCTCGTCGTCATCGGCAAGCCCCGCGAGGGGGGGGCCACGGCGAAGACCATCGCCAGCTTGGGCTTGAGCCAGGCGGTGGAGTTCATCTCCGGGGTGCCCGACGAGCGCATCGTGGAGCTCTACGCCGCCAGTTCGGCGGCGGTTGTGCCCTCGCTGTACGAAGGGTTCTCGCTGCCGGCCATCGAGGCCATGTGCAGCGGCACCCCACTGGTGGCCACCACCGGCGGGGCGCTGCCCGAGGTGGCCGGCGCCAGCGGCCAGACCTGCGTATTGGTTCCTCCCGGTGACAGCGAGGCGCTGGCCAGCGCACTGACCCAGGTGTTGGATGACCCGGCCATGGCCGCCCGCATCGGCGCAGCAGGGCGGGAGCGGGTGATCAGTCGGTGGAGCTGGCGACGCACCGCCGAACAGACGGTCGAGCACTATCGGGCGCTGTTGGACGAATGGCAGCCCAGCCCATAGCTCTCTGCGTTTTCTCAGGACTCCCCCAACCGTGTTGACTGTGCTCTCGGCGTTTTCTCAGGACCCGCCCCACCATGTTGACTGTTGACTACAACCGCTTGGGCTTGCAGCCGGGTGAGCGGCTGCTGGATTTGGGGTGCGGGTTCGGGCGCCATGCCTACGAGGCCGCCCGACGGGGGGCTCATGTGGTGGCCTGCGATCTGGCATCGGCTGAGCTCACTGAGGTTCGGGCCACGTTCGCGGCCATGTCGCACGCCGGCGAGCAATACCTCGGAACGTGCCAGGCGGCACAGGGCGACGCCACCTGTCTGCCATTTCCCAACCAGTCTTTCGACCGGATTATCGCCTCTGAAGTCCTAGAGCATGTGGACTCCGATGAGTCGGCGCTGGCCGAGCTGGCCCGGATTCTGCGCCCCGGCGGCGTGCTGGCCGTGACCGTGCCCACTTGGTTCCCCGAAAAGGTGTGCTGGGCGCTGTCCGACGAATACCACGCCCCCAAAGCGGTGGGCGGGCATGTGCGGATTTACCGGCGCAGCGTGCTTCGGAACCGGCTGCGAAGCGCGGGGCTGTCCCCGTATGCGAGCCATCACGCCCACGCCCTGCACAGCCCCTACTGGTGGCTGCGCTGCGCGGTGGGCCCCGACCGGGACGACCATCGACTGGTGTCGGCTTATCGCAGGCTCTTGGAGTGGGATATTGTTCGCCAACCGAAAATCACCCGAATAGCCGAGCGAGTCCTGAGCCCAGTGCTGGGCAAGAGCCTGGTTCTTTATAGCCGGAAACCAGGATCAGAGCGCACAAGGGAGGCTGAGCTTGTCGTCGCCTGAATCCCACGACCACAAAGAGACCGAGTTGACCGGCGGCCCTCGTGCCCCGAGGAGCGAGAGCATTGCGGGGCCTGACGTGGCCGGGGTGCTGTCGGCATCCGACCTCGCGCTGACGGCCGCCGGCATTGCCGACTGGCAGCTTCCCACCGGGATGATCCCCTGGTTCCCGGGCGGCCACGCCGATCCGTGGAATCACGTAGAGGCAGCCATGGCCCTCTCCGTGATGGGCCGCCGAGCCGAAGCAGAGCGGGCCTACCAGTGGCTAGCCGACCACCAGCGACCCGACGGGGCGTGGCACCAGTACTATGTGGCCGAGGGCGTAGAACAAGACAAGCTCGACGCCAACTGCGTGGCCTATGTGGCCACTGGCGTGTGGCACCACTACCTCTGCACCGGCAACCGGAGCTTTCTCGAGTCCATGTGGCCGACGGTCAGGCAGGCGATCTGCTTCGTGCTGGATTTGCAGCTCCCCCGGGGCGAGATCCGCTGGGCCCGCCACGCCGATGGCACGCCGTGGTCATTCGCCTTGCTGACCGGGTCGTCCAGCATCGCCCACAGCCTGCGGGCCGCCATCGCCATCGGCGAGGAGTTGGGACGAGAACGGCCCGACTGGGAGTTGAGCGCCGCCCGGCTAGCCGATGCGATCCGCAATCAGCCCGACGCCTTCGCCCCCAAGGACCGCTGGGCCATGGACTGGTACTACCCGGTTCTGGCCGGCGTGGTCACTGGGCAGGAAGGCCGGACCCGGCTGGCCTCCCGCTTTGATGAGTTCGTCATGGACGGACACGGAGTGCGCTGCGTGGCCGACCGGCCCTGGGTCACTGCGGCTGAGACTTGTGAGAGCATCATCGCCCACTTGGGTGTGGGCCGAAGAGACATCGCCATCGAGATGTTCGAGTGGGTGCAGGATCTGCGGGCCGACGACGGCTCCTACTTCACCGGCATGGTGATACCCGAACGCGTCCACTTCCCGGCCGAAGAGCACACCACCTACACCGCCGCCGCAGTCATTTTGGCTGCCGACGCCCTGTCCGATTACTCCCCCGCCTCCTCCTTGTTCTCCAACCACCGCACCCTCCCCGAGCTCATCACCATCGGCTAAGCCTCCGGTCGGAGGCTACCATCGGCTTGTGGGCGGGTTGCCGGAGGAGTCTTGGGCGTCGTCGGAGGCGACCCGCAAGTCGATGCAGGCAAACCGCAGCCGCGACACCCGACCGGAGTTGGCGGTTCGCTCTGCGGTGCATCGGCGGGGGTTGCGCTACCGGGTGGCGGCCCGCCCGCTGCCGGAGTTGCGGCGAACCGCCGACCTGGTGTTCCGCAAGGCCAAGATCGCGGTGTTCGTGGACGGCTGCTACTGGCACGGCTGTCCCGAGCACCACACCCAGCCGGCCACCAACTCCGAGTATTGGTCGAACAAGATCGGTGGCAACATCGCCCGCGACCGAGACACCGACGCCCACCTCGCCGCGGCCGGTTGGACCGTTCTGCGCTTCTGGGAGCACGAAAATCCCGAAGCCGTCGCTGACATCGTGGAGCAATCGGTTCAAGCTGGTCTGAAACAGTCCCAAAACTGGGAGCGGCAGACCCTGAAATGATTCATGTACGTATAATATGTACATGCCAAACAAGACAATCAGCGTCCCGGATGATGTTGTGCCGATCATCGACAACCTGGACATCCCGTTCTCGAAGTGGGTCACCGAACAGCTCCGCCGCCATGCGGCTCAGTCGAACATGTCTTTCGCGCAATAGCTCATGGCTGATGCCAAGCTGGTGGCCACCGAACAGAAGCTGACGCGAAGAGACGCTCTTGCGGCGGGACAGCGGATGGAGCAATCTGCGCCGTGGTAGCGCGAGGTGCGGTGTACTGGGTCGATCTCGACATCGGAATCCGCTGACGCACCGCAAGAACTCAGCAGCGAAAGCAGCCGCCGCGGCATTGGCGGTCCGTGCGGCGCGCAGGGGTGAGCCGGGCGACGAGGGCGGGGTGCGGTTCAGATACCGGGGGCGGTGCGGGTGAGGACTCGCAGCGACCCGGTGGCAGACCGCTCGCTGAACGCGCCGGATGCCATGGCCCGGCAGTAGATCTCATAGGGCGGACGACCGCCGTCTGCGGGGTCGGGGAACACGTCGTGGATGGCCAAGCGTCCCCCGAGGGCCACATGGGGCACCCAGTTCTCATAGTCGGCATGAGCCGGCTCGGCGCCGTGGCCGCCGTCGATGAACAGAAAGGCCAGCGAGGTGGACCAGCTCTGGGCGATGGCCGCCGAATCGCCCACCAGCGCGACCACACTGCCCTCGAGCCCGGCCTCATAGATGGTGCGCCGGAAGTGGGGCAGGGTGTCGATCATCTCGACTTCGGGATCCACCAAGTCGGGCTCGTGCCACTCCCAGCCGGGCTGGTTCTCCTCGGACCCCCGGTGGTGGTCGAGGGCGAACAGCAGCCGGTTCTGGCCTTGGGCGGCGTCGCCCAGATACACCGACGACTTGCCGCAGTAGCTGCCCACCTCGAGCAGCGGTCCATCCACGTCCAAGCCGCATGCCGCCTGCCGCAGGGCCAAACCCTCGCTAGGGGGCATGAACCCTCGGGCGGCCTCAGCGAACGCCCGCCGACTGGGTTCCATCTTCAGCTGCCCCCGGCGATCCCACCGGGCGGACGCGGCCCTGCACCGCGGGGCTTCCTTGGTCCGTCAACACGCCGAAAAGATAGCGATCGCACACCGCGTACTTCACCAGCCAGACCGTGCCGAATGCGCCCACCGACGCCGCAGTGATGAACCAGCCGTTGTCGGTGGCGGAGTCCACCAGGCCCACGGCCAGCGACGACAGGGCCAACCCGGCCAGCGATACCAGCCAGAAGGGCAACACCACGCGGGCCCACTGCGTGGGACCGCTGCTCTCCCACACCCATCTCTGGTACAGAAAGTAAACCGGGATGTTGGCGATCACGAAGGCCACCAGATTGGAAACCAGGCCTGACCAGCCGAAAAGGTCGTAGCCCACTCGCAAAATGGTCTGGCCGCACACCACGCCCACCACCGAAGTGCCGCAGTAGCGCAGCAAGCGGCGCCAGTTGTCCATGACATGAGCTCGGGCTGAGGCAAAAAGCAACATGGGAAGGAGACAAAGCGTACTCAGCACCGTTTCAATTCGACCACAGCAGCATTGAAACGGGAATGCGGCCAGCGGGAACGGGCCAGCGGGCCGCGGGGAATCGTTGGGGCAAACGGTAGGATGAGTCGGTCATGCAGGCTGAGGTCGACGATCTGATCAATCTGTTGGATTTGGAACCCATCGAAGAGAACATCTTCCGAGGCATCAGCCCCCAAGAGGATCGCCAGCGGGTATTCGGCGGACAGGTGGCGGGCCAAGCTCTGGTGGCCGCCACCCGTACAGTGCAAGACCGAGCGGTCCACAGCCTCCAGGCCTACTTCATCCGCCCGGGCGACGTTGCGGCCCCCCTGTTGTATCTGGTGGAGCGAGTGCGAGACGGCCGCTCGTTCACCACCCGCCGGGTGACGGCCATCCAGCACGGCCAGCCCATCTTCACCATGTCGGCTTCCTTCCACCGACGAGAGGAGGGCTTCGAGCACCAGACCGACTTGCCGACGGGGATTCCCGACCCTGAAGAGGTGGCGCCGTTTGTATGGGAAGGGTTTCCGACAGACGAGCAGGGCCGAATGATCCGAGCCATCGAGCTGCGCTATGTGACCGGCTCGCCGGCAGAGCGGGGGCAGAGCCGAGAGCCCCGCTTGCAGGTGTGGCTGCGGGCCACCGGCATGCTGCCCGCCGATCCGGTGCTGCACACCTGCATGTTCACCTACGCCAGCGACATGACCGTGCTGGACACCGCCACCAAAGCTCTGCCGGTGCAGGGCTATGAGTTCGACATTCAAGCGGCCAGCCTGGACCACGCCATGTGGTTCCACCGACCGCTGCGCATGGACGACTGGATCTTCTTGGACCAGGTGTCCAACTCGGCGTCCAACGCCCGGGGGCTGGCATGGGGCACAGCATGGAACCGCACCGGTGAACTGGTGGCCTCGGTGGTGCAAGAAGGCCTGATCCGGCCGTTGCGCAGACAGCCATGAGCGTGATGGCACGCCTGCTGGCGGCGGTCGCTGCGGTCGGGCTTCTGGCTGGCGCTTGCGGAAACGACGACGACGCCAGCCAACACCGCTCTGGGGCTCAAGGCACTGCCGCCGCTGCCGCTCCTGCGACTCCCGCACCCTCCCCGGCTTCGGCCGCCGCCGGAGCCGACCCCGGGGCCGACTCCTCCTCCACCGCCGACCCCGCCCCCAGACCTGGCGACAGCCAGCCCAATTCCGTTGACCCGCTGAAGGCGCCCGCGCTGGTCCTCACCCCGATCGCCTCTCTGCCCGACCCCATCGCACTGGCGGCGCGTCCGGGCACAGGCGCCGGCCCGGGAGATCTGTATGTGGCCGGCCGAGCCGGGCAGGTATGGCTGTTGAGCGCCGACGGCGACGAACCGCCCGAGAAGGTGCTGGACATCAGCGAGGCAACCACCACCGGCTGCGAGTCCGGTCTTTTGGGCATTGCCTTCTCACCCGACGGCGCCTACCTCTATCTCCATTACACCGACCTGCGGGGCGACAACCAGATCGTGGAATACCCCATGAGCGGCCAATGGGTTGAGAGCGATCAAGCCAGGACGGTGCTGAGCGTGAAGCAGCCCTTCTGCAACCACAACGGCGGTCATATCGCGGTCGGGCCCGACGGCCACTTGTGGGCCGGTTTCGGCGACGGGGGTGGGGCCAACGATCAGTTCGGCCACGGCCAGAACCTTGACAGTCTGCTGGGCGCGATGGTCCGAATCGACCCCGAGACCGGCCGTGAGGGCACCTATGTCATCCCGCTCGACAACCCGTTCGTCGGCGGCCGCGAACGGGCCGAAATCTGGGCTTACGGCGCTCGCAACCCATGGCGATTCTCATTCGACCGGATCACCGGCGACTTGTGGATCGCCGACGTGGGGCAAAACGAATGGGAGGAGATCCATGTCCTGCGAGCCGCCGACGGCTGGACCCCGGGCGCCAACCTGGGCTGGCCGCTGTTCGAGGGCAATGAGCGGTTCTCCGGCACCGACACCCCCGACGACTTGGAGTTCCCCGCATACGTCTACAGCCACGACGTCGGCTGCTCGGTCACCGGCGGCCATGTGTACCGGGGGTCGGCTATTCCCCAATTGGCGGGCACCTACGTCTTCGGCGACTACTGCGCTGGGCGGCTGTGGGGGCTGAGCATCGGCGACGAGGGTTCGGCCTCCCGAACAGAACTCGGCCCCTCCGTCCCCCCGGGCACCCTGGTCTCATTCGGCGAAGACGCGGCAGGCGAGTTGTACGTCCTCACCTTCGAAGACGTCGTTTACCGCCTAGAACTCGCCCCTTCGGGATGATCGCTGCGGGGTGATCGCTGCTGCGAACTCTCCGCAAAAGCAGCACGCGCCACAGCCGAGGGCACTAGCGCTAGGTCGGCAGATCGGGGCGGACGATCACGACGGGGCAACTGCCGTGTTGGGCGATTTGCTGGCTGACCGAACCCAGCAGCAGACCCCGGAAACCACCCCGACCCCGTGAGCCCACCACGAGCATGGAGGCATTGCCCGACTCGGCGATCAGGGTGTCTGCCGGCCGCCCCCGCACCATGTGGCGCCTGATCTCCACCCCCTCCGCATCTGCTTCGGCCAGCACCTCGTCGATGATGCCGTCCTGCATCCGCTTGACCTCGGCTTCTAGGTCGATGGGGTCCAGCGGCACGTAGTTGAAGTCGGGCGAAGCCGGCACATAGGTGGTGGAATAAGCAGTCACCACGTCCACGGCGGCGTCGCGGTGTCGGGCTTCTTTGATGGCCCATCGCAGTGCGGCGCGAGCGCCGCCCGAGCCTTCCACCCCCACGACGATCCGATTCTCCGGCTCGTTCCCCCTGTCGGCCATGGGGACAGTGTAGCTACATCGGGTTGTAGGGGAAGTCTGCGTCCACGCCCCCGTCAACCACCAAGGTTCGGCCCGAGATGAACTTGGATATCGGCGCCGACAAAAAGAGCACCGCGCCGGCGATGTCCGGCGGCACTCCAATGTGCCCCATCGGCACGGTGGCGTCGTTGGCCTTCCTTCGCTCCTCGTCGAACAACACCTCCATCCGGGGGGTCAAGATCGCGCCCGGCGCCACGCAGTTGGCCCGGATGCCGTAGGGGGCCAGCTCGATGGCCACTGATTGCATCCACGCCATCATCCCGGCCTTGGCCGCCCCGTAGTGGGCGTGGTTGGGGGCCGCGGTGAGTCCGCTGACCGAGGCGATGAACACCATCGTGCCGCCGCCGGACTCCTTCATGGCCCGACCGGCGATCTGCGAGATCAGATAGGCGTGGCGCAACACCACATCGAACTGCCAGTCCCACTCGGTGTCGTCAATGTCCAGCACGCCGGACCATCCCGAAATGCCCACGATGTCCACGATCCCGTCGATGGACCCCATCTTCCCGCTGGCTTCGCCCACCAGCGTCTCCACGTCGTCGCGCTTGGTGACGTCGGCCACCCACGGGATGCCGCCCACCTCGGTGGCGACCTGCTCGGCCCGGTCGCGCTCGAGATCCACGCAGAAAACCTTGGCCCCCATCTGGGCCAGCGCATGGCATGACTGCCGGCCCATGCCCTGCCCGGCCCCGAGCACAATGAAGCCCTTATCGTCAAGCCGCATGAGCCCCGCGTAGTCGGGGACGGGTGCGGTATCGGTCATGGTCAAACCTCCAGTTAGAGGGTCAGGCCCATCGGGCCACGATGTCATCCACGGTACACATGGTGGCGAGAAAAGCCATGGTGTTGTCCATGACCGCGTCGCCGTAGTCGTCCGGGATGCCAGCCACCGCGTCGCCGGCCAGCACCACCTGATAGCCCAAATCAACGGCGTTGATCACCAGCCCCATCACGCCGACGTTCAACGACACCCCAGCGGCCACCACCGTGGCAACGCCCAGGTTGCGCAAAGTCTGGTCGAGCGACGTGCCCAGGAACGGGGACATGCCGTGCCAGCGGGCGATCTCGATGTCAGAGGGCTGGGGGTTGAACTCTGGAATGACCTGCGCCGACTCCGACCCGACCAGCATCCCCCCGGTCTTCTCGTTCATCTTGGCTGATGCCGCCAGCATCCGGCAGTTGGCGGCGCTTCCCGCCCGGTCGGGCCGATAATGGGCCAGGCAGTGCACCACCGCCACTCCCGCCGCCCGGGCACCGGCACAGAGCCGGGCACCGGCATCAATGGCCCCTCGGTCCAGCATCACATCCCGCAAGCCCCCCAAGGAGGCCATATCGCCGATCACCCCTCGCTGACACTCCATGGTGACCACTGCGGTGTGCGACGGGGCGAGCAGTTCTTCCAAGTCCACGGGCATCAGTTGAGGTTAGCCCCCCACGGGCGCCTAGCGCGTGGCGCAAGGAGGGGTTGGGAGTGGAACCCGATCGATCTCAGACAAGAATGCACCTATATCAACCCGGTCGAGGGCATACCCCTGGTCCCGCTCTCCGCGGGCGATGGCGAACACCATCCCCCACACCTCGCCGTCAACGTTCACCAGCGCGGCGCCGGAATCGCCCGGGCCCAACAAGGAGTTGAGCTCGAGCGCTCGTCGGGCTTCTGCCCCTTCGTCATACACCATGTCACCCCTGAGCCAGATCCTGCGCTTCACGGTGAAGGGAACCAGCCCGAGCCCGTCGTCGCCATCAACCGTGGCCACATCACCCCGATCACCGGCCGCCGCCACGGTGGGCGCCAGAGCAACCGGTCGGGCGTGCGAATCCGAAATCAATATCGCCGCGATATCCCGACCAGAGTCAAAGCCCGCCAAAACGCCGGTCTGCGAAACGCCGTCGGGCGTGATCACTTTGATGTCCTCCACCCCGGCCACTACATGGGCGCTGGTGAGCGCCAATCCGGGCTCGACCACAAATCCGCTGCCCTCGCTGAATCGCCCGCAGGCCCGCCCGCTGACATGGACCGCGGCCGCTCGGATTCCGTCGCGCTCAGCCAATGCCGGCCGTAGCGGGGAATCGAGGGCCCAGGTGAGGATCCAGCCCGTCAGCAGGCCGAAGACCGCCAGCCGCAGCAGCCACCGCCACCGCTTCCTCAGCAGATCAAACAACACGCAGATCTTCAAGCGCAAGCAAAACCCGCCCCCCCTCGAAAACCAGTATCCGAGCCAGGTTTGGGAGGAGCCATCTCTACGAATACCGATCCCGCAGCTGGCGGGCGATCACCATCTTTTGGATCTCACTCGTCCCTTCCCCGATGATCATAAGGGGGGTGTCCCGGAAGTAGCGCTCCACAGGATACTCCTCGGTGTAGCCGTTGCCTCCGTGGATGCGCAGGGCATCGGCCGCGATCTCAAAAGCAGCCTCAGAGGCGAACAATTTAGCCATGCCCGCCTCGAGGTCGATTCGCTCTCCCGAGTCGTAGCGGCGGGCGGCGTCATAGGTCATCAGCCGGGCGGCGTGGAGTTTGGTGGCCATCTCGGCCAGCTTGAACCCGATGGCCTGATGATCGTAGATGGGCCGCCCGAACGTCTCTCGCTCTTGGGCATACCGCATGGCGGCATCCAGAGCGGCTTGGGCCACCCCAACCGCCCGGGCGGCGATGTTGATCCGCCCCAGCTCCAAAGCGGAAAGGGCATAGCCGAGCCCGTGGCCCACACCTTCGGGCCCGCCGAGCACATTGGCATCGGGCACCCGGAAGTCGGTGTAGGCCATCTCCACCGTCTCCACGCCCTTGTAGCCCAGCTTGGGGATGGGACGCGACACGGTGAGCCCATCGGCGCCCGGGCCGGGCTGCTTCTCCACGATGAAACAGGTGATGCGGTCGTCGGGGGTGCGAGCCAACAGCATCACCATCTGGGCCCGCAGGCCGTTGGTCACCCACATCTTGGTGCCGTTGACGATCCACTCATCGCCGTCGGGCACAGCCCGGCAGCTGATGTTGCGGGTGTCGCTGCCGGCATCGGGTTCCGACAACGAGAAGGCCGACCGAAAACGGCCATCGCACATGCGGGGCAAGAAGCGCTCCCGCTGCTCTTGGGTGCCGTAGCGCCCGATCATGGTGGCGGCGATCTTGTGGGTGTTGAGGATGCCGGCCAGCGACATCCACCCCCGAGACATCTCCTCGACGATGCGGGCGTAGGTGGTGGCGTCCAGCCCCAGCCCGCCGTAGTTCTCAGGAATCGTGGCCCCGAACAGGCCGAACTCGCACATCTGGGCGAACATCGCCTCGGGGAACTCGTCGGCGTGCTCGAGATCGGAGGCGTTGGGGATGACCTCGCGCTCCACCCAGGTCCGGACGGCCCCGACCAGTTGGTCGGCCACCTCAGCGTCGGCAGGCATTCAACTGGTCGGCCACCTCAGGGTCGGCGGGGACATGCAACTTGCCGTCGCTGCTTTTCGCCAAGGCGGCCATCAGAGCCTTTCAATCAGGGTTCCGGTGCCCAAACCGCCGCCGCAGCACATGGTGATGAGACCCCACTGGCCGTCGGTGCGCTCCAGCTCATGCAGTGCCTTGGTGACCAGAATCGACCCGGTCCCCCCCAGCGGGTGGCCGAGCGCGATGGCGCCGCCGTTGGGGTTGACCCGCTCCATGTCAGGTGCCAGCTCGGCGGCCCAGCACAGCACCACGGAGGCGAACGCCTCGTTGACCTCCGCCACGTCGATGTCGTCCATAGACAGCCCGGCCCGCGCCAGCAGCCGGCGAGTAGCCGGGATGGGCCCCTCCAGCATCAGCACCGGATCGCACCCCACCAGGCAGGTCTCGGCCACCCGGGCTCTCGGGGTGAGACCGAGTTCGGTAGCCCGCTCGGACGTCATCATGAGCACCGCGCCGGCGCCGTCGGATATCTGCGACGACGACCCTGCGGTGTGGACGCCGTTGGGCCGGGCCACCGGCTTGAGGCCGGCCAGCCCCTCCAGGGTGGTCTCTCTCAGGCCTTCGTCGATGCGAACAGTGACCGTCTCGTCGGTCCTTTTGCCGTCCTCGTCCAGCACCGGGGCCTCAATCGGAGCGATCTGGGTCTCGAACCGCCCCTCCGCCTGGGCCCGGGCGGCCCGCTGCTGTGACAACAGCCCGAAGCGATCGCAGTCTTCTCGGGTGATCTCCCACTTGTCTGCCATCCGCTCGGCCCCCTCGAACTGCGAGGTGAATTCGTAGTGGGCGAAGTAGTCGCGGGTGACGGGGCGGCCTGCGCCATCGGCGGACGCGTTCGACCCCATGGGCACGATGCTCATGCTCTCCACCCCGCAGGCCAGCACCGCGTCCTCCACCCCGGATTTCACCAGGCTGTAGGCCAGGTTTACCGCATGCTGGGACGAACCGCACTGGGAGTCGACGGTGCTGCACGCTGTTTCTTGCGGCAATCCGGCAGTGAGCCACGCGGTGCGGGCCACGTTCATGGCCTGGGCGCCGATTTGGCCCACGCAGCCGCCCACAACTTGGCCGATGACGGCGGGATCGATCCCCGAACGCTCTATGGCGGCCAACTGCACCTGGCTCAGCAGCGAGGTGGGATGGACGGAGGACAAACCGCCGTTGCGCTTGCCGACCGGAGAGCGAACGGCTTCGACGATGACAACCTCGGTCATGGGGCCACCATACCGAAGCCGTTCCGAAGGCTGGCAAATGGTTAGTGTTCACGGCTGTGGGGGTTCGCGAGGAAGTCATCCGAGAGCTGACCGGACCAGGCGGGCCCTTTGAGTTGACCACCGAGGAAGTGCTGGGGCAGCCGGCAGCAGTGTTCGCCACCCGAATGCGCTCACTGCGGGAGTTGATGGCCAGCACCGCCGACTTCGCTGACCGAGAGTTCCTGGTGCTGGAAGATCAGCGGCTCACCTTCGACCACTTCATCTCCCAGGTGGCGGCAGCCGCCGCGGCGATGGGGCGGCGAGGAGTCGGGCACGGGGACCGCGTGGCCGTCTTTGCCGCCAACTGCCCGGAGTGGGTGGTTTCGTTCTTCGCCGCCACCAGCCTCGGGGCCATCGTGTCGGCTTACAACGGCTGGTGGACGGCTGACGAAGTGGCCTACGCCACATCGCTCAGCCAGCCGAAGTTGATGATCGCCGACCGTCCCCGCCTCGAGCGCGCCGGCACCGGCCGCTCTGATCTGGCGTGCATTGTGATCGAGGACCACTGGGATAGCTTCATCGCCTCCGGTGCCGGAACTTCGCTGGCCGACATCGATGGGCCGCTGGCCGAAGACGATCCGGCGGTGATCCTGTTCACCAGCGGCACCACCGGACGCCCCAAGGGGGCGGTGGCCTCGCATCGGGGGCTGATCGGTTTTGTGCAGTCCACCATGTTGAACGGGGCAGTGCGGATGATGGCCGAGATGCGGGCCAACCCTCCGGGCGAAGATGACAGAGCGCCGGGCCAGGCGGTCACGCTGGGCACCTCCCCCCTGTTCCATGTTTCGGGACTGTACGGCACCACGCTCATCGCCATGGCCACCGGAGGCAAGATCGTGTACCGCCGGGGCCGGTTCGATCCCACCGCCGTGCTCCGACTCATCCAAGACGAGGGCATCACCGCCTTCGCCGCCCTCGGCAGCATCGGCTCGCGGCTGGCCACCCACCCCAACTTTGGCGAGTTCGACACCTCCAGCGTGGTCAACGTGGGTTTCGGCGGCGCACCGGCTAGCCCTGCAACCCAAGACCTGATGCGCCGTGCCTTCCCCAACGCGGCCCATGCGGTGGGGATGGGCTACGGATCGTCGGAATCGGTGGCGGTGGTTGCCGCCACCGGCGGCGTCGAGTACCAGGAGCGTCCCACCTCCTGCGGCCAAGTGGCCATCGGCTTTGAGGCGGAGATCCGCGGCCCCGACGGCCAACCGCTCCCCGCAGGGCAAGAGGGCGACATCTGGTGCCGCAGCGCCTACACCATGCTCGAGTATTGGAACGACCCCGAGGCCACGGCTGAGGCCATCGATGCCAAGCGGTGGCTGAACACCGGCGACATCGGCCGCTTCGACGACGACGGCTACCTGTACATCAACTCGCGGGCCCGGGACATGATCCTGCGCAACGCCGAGAACATCTATCCCATCGAGATCGAATACCGTCTCGATGCCCACCCGTCGGTGGCTGAGTCGGCGGTGTTCGGCGTTGACCACCCGGAGATGGGCCAAGAGGTGAAGGCCGTGGTGGTGCCGGCCGGTGATGCTCCGGCCGATCCCGACGACCTGGCCGCGTGGTGCCAGGAGGTGCTGGCCCCCTACAAGGTGCCCACCCTCTGGGAGATCCGCGCTGCGCCCCTCCCCCGCAACGCCGCCGGCAAGGTGGTCAAGCGGGAGCTGTACCCCTAACGGGAGCGGTGCCCCTGCGCCCGGCCTACCAGATGGGGAACTTGGCCTTGTCGGGGAGGCCCGAACGGCCCACGACCGCTTCCCCGGCCTCTTGGCAGCGGGCGTAGAAGGCGTCCTCGTCGATGGTGGTCATGCGACCGGCCTCTACCACCTTCTGCCCGTCCACGAACACGGTGTGAACGCCTCGTCCGTCGGCTGACCACACCAGCTGGTTCATCACGTTCAGCAGCGGCCGCCACTCCGGGCGGTCGGTGTCGTGCAGCACCACGTCGGCCAGCTTGCCCGGCGCCAGCGAGCCGATCTGCTCTGACATCAACATGGTGCGGGCCCCGCCCAAGGTGGCCATCTCGTACGCCTTCTCGGCGGGGAACATCTGCGGGTCCATGCGGGCGTCCTTGAACAACCCGGCCACCAGATAGGCGGCCCGCATGAGGTCGGAATAGTTGGAGGCGTTGTTGCCGTCGGTGCCCAGGCTCACGTTCGCCCCGGCGGTGACCATCTCGGGGATCTTGCCGACCTGGGTCACGCCGTAGCTCACCTTCAGCGCGGTGGTCGGGCAGTGGACCACCGAAGAGCCCGCCTCGGCCAGAAGCCGGATCTCTTGATCGTCGACCCAGACGCAGTGGGTGATGGCGGTGTCCTCTCCCAGCACCCCCAGCTCGCTCAGATGCGCCATGGGCCGCTGGCCGAACGCCGCGATGAAGCTGTCGGGATCCAGCTTGGCGGGCGACATGTGAAAGCTCAGCCCCACCCCGAACTCGTCGGCCGTCGCCCGAGCCGCCTGCCACAGCGGGTCGGAGCAGGTGGTGTGGCCCACCAGCATCGACCACGCCCCTAATCGCCCGCCGGCGATCCCCCGGAACCGCTCCACGGTGTCGCGCAGGTTGGCGATGGCCTGATCGGTGTCTTGGCGGTACACGCCGGGATCAGGGGGCAGATCCCACACCCATCGGCCGATCCGGCCCCGGATCCCGGCCTCGACGAGGCCGTCCATCACCTCGTCTGTGAACCGGATGGTGCCCGCCTCCAAAAAACAGGTGGTGCCCGACTTGAGCATCTCCACTGCGGCCAACTGCCCCGACAGCCGCTCCTCCTCGGCGGTGTACACCGAATACAGCGGGCAGAGCCACTGGAACACGTTCTCTTCGAACGGCGTGTCATCAGGCACATATCCCCTGGTGAGAGGCTCGCCGGTGATGTGGATGTGGGTGTTGATGAGCCCTGGGGTCACCACAAACCGGTCGCCGCCCACCGTCTCGGCGGCCTGGTAGCGAGCCTCGAGCTCGGACGCCTTGCCCACGTCGACGATCTGGTTTCCCCTGATGGCCACGGCGCCATTTCGAATGATGTCGCGGGTCGCGTTCATGGTCACCACGTACCAGCCCTTGATCAGCGTGTCGATGTGCTCGGTCATGGCGCTCCTTGGGATGAACGGGCTGGCTTGCAGGCCACATACACGTATTGGTAGCCGATGGGCTCTATGAGGCGGACGGATTCGAAGCCGGCATCGTGCAGCCAGGCGGCGGTCTGAGCCGCGGTGATGCCGAAGCCGTGGAGGGTGCTGGCCATCATCGTCATGCCCATGTGTGCGCAGTGGGGGCTCCACTGGGGCTCAGGGGCCACGAAGTAGTCGGCCAGCAAAAGCCGTCCCTCGGGGCGCAGCGCCTCCCAAGCCCGGGCGATGAGTTTTTGGGCGCCGTCGGGCCCCTCGGTGCGGCAGACATGGCCCAGCACCGCTATGTCGTAGCCTTCGGGCTCGATCTCGATGGTGTGGAAGTCGCCGGGGCGGATCTCGCAGCGATCGGCCACACCGTGTTCAACGGTGGTGCGGCGGGCCACGTCGATCACTCCGTCAAGGTCGTTAATCACCGCCTGAGCCTCGGGGCAGGCTTTGAGCACCGCGATGGCCCACGGGGCGCCTCCCGCTCCCAAATCCAGCACCCGGGGGGCGGCCATGGCGCTGTAGCGCACCTGGAGGTCGGCCCGGGTGGCGGCTCGGAGCATCGTGGTGAAGGTGCCCTCCGCCAAGGGCCGGTAAAAGCTGGCCGGGTCGTCGTCAATCGGCTCGGCCGGGCGGCCGGCCCGGACGGTGTCGGCCAGACCGGACCAGTTCTCCAAGGGGCCGGGGGCCACCGGCACCAGCGAGGCCATCGAAGCCGCCCCGTCGCGGGTGAGGTAGCGGGCCGCGGTGTCATTCAGGCCGTAGCAGCCGCCCACCCGTTCGAGCAGGCCGAGCACGGCTAGGGAGTCGAGCAGCGCCTCGAGATGTCGAGCCGATGCTCCCAGCTCGCCGGCCAGCTCGCCGGCGGTCGCCTCGGGCGGGATGCCGGGGCCGGCGCCGCGGGCGGCCAAAGCGTCGAACACCCCCAGCTCAAGGGATGCCACCAGCACATGGAACGAGCCGAATCCGCTGATAACCGCCCACACCGGGGCCGATGGCGGGGGCTTGTGGTCGGTCCAGGGCCGGCCCACCCGCTCGGGGACATGGGTCTTCTTCAGTTCGGGATACGGGGAGTCAGCCACTCACCGCTCCGGCAAACCGCTAGCTTTCACCGCCCAAAAACTTTGTTTTGCGCTGCTCTGAGTCTTATTGTCCATCGTTTAACCCATCGTTCTGAGAAAATCTGCTGAAAGGAAGCAGTGCTAATGGAAAAGCGCAGGGGCCAAAATCACATTAAAAGCATCCGGGGAACAGCAGGCTATGTCGGCAACCGCCCCACGAAAAAAATCATGAGCCTGATCGCGGCAGGCACAGTGCTTGTACTGCTAGCTGGAGCTTGTGGCAACGATGACG
>JAPOSH010000106.1 GCA_026709815.1 bacterium
CCGTATTGCCCCCCGCCGCGCTGAGATGGAGGCCCGCCTCAGCGCGGCGGTTGGCGCTCCGGTAACGGTCAAGGGGAAGCGGGCCGAGGCCCTGGGCGCGCTGGGCCGGGGTGAGGGCCTGGCCTGCTGGGCGGTGGCCCTCATCGAGCGCCGGTGAGCGCACGGGGGCCGGGAGGCGGCAACGGGCGGGGCCGCGAAGGCCAGGGCCAAGGTGCCAACCGCGGCCCCAAGCAGGGGCGCAGCAAAGGCCAGGGCCGTCCGCCCGTCGACCAGCAGCGCGGCCGCCGCCAGAGGACCGGTTTGGGCGGCGACCGGGTGGAGGGCCGCCAAGCAGTGCGCGAGCTGCTGTTGGCCGGAACTCGCCCGGTCCGAGAGGTGGTGGTCGCCGCGGGGCAGAACCAAACCGGAGCGCTGGCCCAAGTGATGGAGCTGGCCGCCGAGCTGCGGGTGCCCGTCAAGGAAGTGGCCCGTTCCAAGTTCGAGTCCATGGCGGTCACCGAAGCCCCTCAAGGGGTGATCGCCCGGACCGTCGCCCTGGCCGAGCACGACTTGGAGGAGCTGGCCCGTCCTGCTGATGGCCACCCCCCGTTCTTGCTGGTGCTCGATGGCGTCACCGATCCGGGCAACGTGGGAGCGGCCCTGCGGACTGCGGAGTGCGCCGGGGTGACCGGCGCAGTGCTGGGACGACACCGCTCAGCCCACATCACGCCCGCGGCGGCCAAAGCGGCGGCGGGGGCCATCGAGCACCTGCCGATGGCGGTGGTGCCGGGCATCCCCAACGCGCTGGCCCGCCTCGCTGAGCTTGGGGTGTGGACGGTGGGCCTGGACGTGGCCGCGCCTACCACGGTCTATGAGATGAACGTGGCCGAAGAAGCCGTGGCCCTGGTGGTGGGCAGCGAGGGCCGCGGCCTGTCCCGCCTGTCCCGCCAGCGCTGCGACGTGGTAGCGGCCATCCCCCTTTCCGGCCGTCTCAGCTCTCTCAACGCCGCCGCCGCCGTTGCCGTTGGCTGCTTTGAGATCACCCGCCTACGACAGAGTGCTGAAAAACAATAATAATATATTAAAAGTTCTGCAAAGAAAAGAAAATACTGAAGAAAGAATATTGTTGCCTCACGGGTTGCGCCGCAGTAGGGTTGGCGCGGTGGAGTCGTTGACGGATCTTGGCCCGGCTCTGGCCGTCGTGTTCGGACCACTCTTGGCGTTTGTGGTGGTGATGATGCGCTATCAGCATCTTGACAGCACCAAGACCCGCGAGCTGATCGAGAAGTCCAGCCACGAGAACCGCGAACTGATCCATAGATTGATCAGAGAGAACCGCGAGCTGATCGAAAAGTCGAGCCGCGAGAACCGCGAGCTGATCGAGAAGTCGAGCCGCGATGACCGCGAGCTGATCCGCGGCAATCGGGAGCTGATCGAGAAGTCGAGCCGCGATGACCGCGAGCTGATCCGCGGCAATCGGGAGCTGATCGAGAAGTCGAGCCGCGATGACCGCGAGCTGATCCGCGGCAATCGGGAGCTGATCGAGAAGTCGAGCCGCGATGACCGCGAGCTGATCCGCGGCAATCGGGAGCTGATCCGCGAGAACCGGGAGCTGATCCGCGAGAACCGGGAGCTGATCGAGAAAAATCACCAAGAGGTGACCGGCAGCCTCGGCGAGATTCGGGAGCGCTTGGCTGGCATCGAGGGCTATCTGAGGAGTTGGCCGGCACCACCGCCCGACGGCGACGCAAGAGCCGTCTGATTTTTTTGATTCTTGTTCGTCCCTCGCGTTGCTGCGCTGCGCCCGCCGCAGGGGCGCAGGTTTGCCTTTCCGCCCATACGGAGCCCGAGACAGGAATCGAACCTGCGACCTGCTGTTTACAAGACAGCTGCTCTGCCGACTGAGCTACTCGGGCGTTGGGCCAGCGGACCTCGAAAAGAGCATACGGGCTGCTGATTGGGGAGGGTGCTTGAATAGCGACCGGTGGTGGGTAACGCTTGTGGAATGGCTCTTACGAGAAGAGATCGGGCGATCTTGGATTTTGAGCGTACTTGGTGGCAGGAGACCGGGTCGAAGGAGACAGCGATTCGCGAGCGCTTCGAGCTTTCCACCACCCGGTACTATCAACTGCTCAACGAACTATTGGAAGATGCGGATGCAATGGAGTACGACCCTATGGTCGTGCGGCGTCTGCGGCGTCTGCGGGATCGTCGCAGACGGTCGAAGTTCGGCCATACTTCGGTAGGCCGCCAACCGTTGAGCTAGCAGCCCGGAGCCAGAGTCACTATGGAGTCGAATCGAGTCCCCAACAACCAGATGGCGCTCAAAGGAGTGGTCCTCGTTCTCGCGCTGATCGCAGCGGGTGCCTTTGTCTTGGCCCGCGGCCTCGATGACGACCGCGATTCCTCCGAGGTTGCCACCCAGCCCACTTCTGAGGCGCCTGCGGAAGCCGAGCAGTCTCCCGATCCGGTCGAGACGCCGCCCGGCGACGGCACGGCGGAGGCCGCGCCCACACCGGCGCCGGAGGCCACTGAGCAGTCGTCTGCCGAGCCGGCCGAGCCTTCCCAGCCTCCTGCTCTTCCCCCCGATGAGCAGCTCACGTGCCGAGATCCGTCCACCATCAGCGTGTTGGTGGCCAACGGCACTGATGTGACCGGGGCCGCCGGTCGGCTTTCAAGCGAGTTGAATGCAGCCAACTACGTGACGGAGCCTCCGCGCAATGCCAGCCCTCAAACGGGCTCGGCCTTCTACTACCGGGCAGGTTACGAAGTGGATGCCCAGTGCGTTGCCCGGCTGCTGGGCGAGGCCGAGAAGCCCCTTTGGCCGATGCCCGATCCTCCCCCCGGAGGTCTCACACTTGAAGCGCTGGGCAACGCATTCGTCCTCATCCTGATCGGACCAGACAGCCTGGCCCAGCGTCCTGGCTGACAGTCGGACAGCCTGAAGGCTGCGACTGGATGCACATCGTTGCTGCCCCGGACAAGTTCCGAGGGACGGCTTCTGCCTCACAAGTTGCCGATGCCGTCGCGGCGGCCGCCCGCCGGGTCGGTGCCAGCGTTGATGCCGTGCCCATGGCCGACGGGGGCGAGGGCACGCTGGAGGTGTTGGGCGGGGCCAACCGGACGACCACGGTCACCGGGCCCCTGGGCGACCCGGTCGAAGCGCCCTGGCGCCTGCATCGCCGCACCGCGGTGATCGAGATGGCCCGGGCGTCGGGCTTGGCGCTGGCAGGCGGGATGGAAGCCAACGACCCCCTGGGGGCGACCACCTATGGGACTGGGGAGCTGATCGACGCCGCGCTCGGGCGGGGTGCCCGGCGAGTCCTGGTGGGGGTGGGGGGCTCGGCCACCACCGACGGCGGGTTGGGGGCATTGCGAGCGCTCTACCCCACGCAACGCCTCAGGGGCGTGGAGTTGGCAGTGGCATGCGACGTGAGAACACGCTTCACCGCCGCCGCCGAGGTGTTCGGCCCGCAAAAGGGGGCCAGCCCACCAGAGGTTGCACTGCTGCGCCGGCGCTTGGAGCGGCTCAGCGAGGTTTATGCCGAGACCTATGGAGTCATGGTGGACGATCTGGATGGGTCGGGGGCCGCGGGCGGCTTGGCGGGCGGCTTGGCGTGTGTGGGCGCCGAGCTGTGCAACGGCTTCGAGCTTTTGGCCGAGGAGGTGGATTTGTACGGGCGGATTGAGCAGGCCGATCTCGTGGTGACAGGGGAGGGTGCCTTTGACGCCACTTCGCTTCAGGGGAAGGTGATCGGCGGCGTGTTCGACATGGCCGCCGCCGCCGGCGTGCCGGTATTGGCCGTGGTGGGAACAGCGCACGGCTCGTCTGCGCCTGCAGGAGGGAAGCTGGTCAGCCTCAGCGACCGCTACGGCACCGGTGCCGCGATGGCTGACACTGTGCGGTTGGTTACCGAGGCGGTGTCCGACTTCCTCAGCGCGTAGCCTCGACGCGGGCTCAGCGAGCGTGGCGGAAGTAGCCGGGCACCTCGATCAGCGGAGGGCGCTCTTGCATGGTGATCTCTGTGTCCCCCAAACCGGGTCGGCGCAGCGTGATGGCGGCGTTCACCAGCGTGCGGTCGGCCCGGTGCAAGGCTGCCTGCATGACCTCGGTGGCCTGAGTCGACAGCTCGTGCAGCGGGCGATTGCGATGAAGTCGGGTGCCGAGGTCCACTTGGGCGATGGCCGAGTAGCCCGCCAGCCTCCACACATCGATGAGCAGCCCCATCTCGACGCCGTATCCCTGGACGAACGGCACCCGCTCCAGCACATCTCGCCGTCCGGCGTACTCCCCCGCCAGCGGCTGGACGATGCCGCTCAACTCGGGGAACAAAAGGGCGATGAGCGGCCGCGCCACCAGCTCGGTTGTGCGCCCCCCGCCTCGTTGGTCGGCGCCCACCGGGCGTTGATAGAAGCCCTTGCAATACCCGATGGAGCGGTCGGCCAGCAGCGGTCCGAGCAGCCCGGTGATGAAGTGTGCCCCGAAGTTGGCCACATCGCTGTCGCACCACACGACGATGTCGCCGGTGGACGAGAACAGCGACTTCCAAAGCGCCTCGCCTTTGCCGGGCTGGTTGCCTAGGTGGGTGAGCACGTCAGCGCACGCCACCACCGAGGCCCCGGCGTCGGCGGCGATTGCCGCCGTGCGGTCGGTGGAGTGGTCGTCCATGACGATCAGCTCGTCCACCAGGCCCAGTTCGCCCATCAGCTCAGAGCGCACCGCCTCCACGATGGCGCCCACGGTCTTCTCCTCATTGCGGGCCGGCAGGCAGACGGACACCGTTGTCGAGCCCTTGCACGCCGCGAGATCGGCCGCGGCGAACTCCCCGGCCGCGAACCTGCGCCGACCGGTCAAGTCGGCTCCCGGCTCACGAGTCGTATCCTGTGTTTCATCCGAATAGCATCATGGCCCATGAGCGTGACCGTTCGGATACCGACCACACTTCGCCCCCTGGCGCAAGGGGCTAGCGAGATCACCGTCGAGGGCGCAACCGTCCGCGACGTGATCGCCTCGCTGGACGCCGCCCACCCCGGTTTCATGGACCGCCTGATCGACGAGTCAGGCGGTCTGCACCGGTACGTCAATGTGTTCGTGGACGACGACGACGTGCGGTTCGCCGACGGGTTGGCCACACCGGTTCCCGACGGCCAGACGGTTGCCATCGTGCCCGCAGTGGCCGGCGGCTGATTGCCGGCTGCGGCGCTGCTTGAGTTTGGGCTAGTTGGGTTTGGCGTTCTCCGGACGCCTCGGTAACCTTTTAGCAGTCTCATACTGAGAGTGCTAAAAGCCGGTGAAAAGCCGAATCGGTAGCAAGCCGATGGTACAAGAGGGAGTTTCCAAGAATGCCCAAGATCATCTCATTCGATGAGCAGGCCCGCCGCTCGCTGGAGTCGGGAATGAACCAGCTGGCCGATGCCGTGCGGGTCACGCTCGGCCCCAAGGGTCGCAATGTCGTTCTGGAGAAGAAGTGGGGCGCCCCCACGATCACCAATGACGGCGTGTCCATCGCCAAGGAGATCGAGTTGGAGGACCCCTACGAGAAGATCGGCGCCGAGCTGGTCAAGGAGGTGGCCAAGAAGACCGACGACGTGGCAGGCGACGGCACCACCACTGCCACTGTGTTGGCCTGGTCGATGGTGCGAGAGGGGTTGCGGAACGTGGCCGCCGGCGCCAACCCCATGTCCATCAAGAAGGGCATCGAGACCGGGGTTGAGGCGGCAGTCGAGGCCATCCACTCCCAGTCGGTGGAAGTGTCATCCGATAAGGCTCAGATCGCCAATGTGGCCGCCATCTCGGCCGCTGACGCCGAGATCGGCAAACTGATCTCCGAGGCCATCGACAAGGTGGGCAAGGACGGCGTGGTCACCGTGGAGGAGTCGCAGACTTTCGGCTTGGAGTTGGACTTCACCGAGGGAATGCGCTTCGACAAGGGCTACATTTCCCCCTACTTCGTGACCGATGCCGAGCGCATGGAAGCCGTGCTGGACGATCCCTACATCCTGTTCGTGGGGTCGAAGGTGACTGCGGTCCGTGACATCGTCCCGGTGCTGGAGAAGGTGATGCAGGCGGGCAAGCCGCTATTGATCATCGCCGAAGACGTGGAGGGCGAGGCTCTGGCCACCCTGGTGGTGAACAAGATTCGGGGCACCTTCAACTCGACCGCGGTGAAAGCGCCGGGCTTCGGCGATCGCCGCAAGGCCATGCTCCAGGACATGGCCATCTTGACCGCCGGGCAGGTCATCAGCGAAGAGGTGGGCCTCAAGCTGGAGAACACCACGCTCGATCTGTTGGGCCGGGCGCGCAAGATCGTCATCACCAAAGACGAGACCACCATCGTGGAGGGCGCCGGCGACCGCTCCGACGTGGAAGGCAGAATCTCCCAGATCAAGGGAGAAATCGAGAACACCGACTCCGACTATGACCGGGAAAAGCTGCAAGAGCGCCTGGCCAAGCTGTCGGGCGGCGTCGCCGTGCTGAAAGTGGGCGCAGCCACCGAGGTGGAGCTCAAAGAGAAGAAGCACCGCATCGAAGACGCGGTGAGCACGACCAAGGCTGCCATAGAGGAAGGCGTGGTGGCCGGCGGCGGCGTCACCCTGCTGCGGGCCCAGCAGGCGGTGTCTCAGGCCGCTGAGGGTCTGACCGCGGCCGACGAGGCCACCGGCGCCCGTATCGTGGCCAAAGCACTGGAAGGCCCGCTGGCTCAGATTGCAGTGAACGCCGGTCTCGAGGGCGGTGTGGTCGTCGAGCGGGTTCGCAACCTCGACGGCAACTCCGGGCTGAACGCGGCCACCGGCGATTACGAGGATCTGATGTCTGTCGGCATCATCGATGCCGCCAAAGTCACCCGCTCGGCGCTCCAGAATGCCGGCTCCATCGCCGGCCTGTTCTTGACCACCGAAGCCGTGGTGGCCGACAAGCCCGAGGAGAACAGCGGCATGCCCGGCGGCGGCATGCCCGACATGGATTTCTAGCCTCGATGCATCGGCGGCGGTAACGTCGCTTCATGGCCGAGCTTCATCCGGCCTGTGCTCCGCTGGAGTTCCTGTTGGGAACCTGGCGGGGCACGGGCACTGGGGCGTATCCCACCATTGAGGATTTCTCCTATGACGAGGAGATCTCCTTCAGCCATTTGGGCAGGCCATTCGTGGCCTATGTGCAGAAGACCAAGCACGCTGGCACTGGTTTGCCCTTGCACGCCGAGGCCGGATACCTGCGCCCCCAAGGTGCAGGGCGGGTCGAGTTGGTGTTGGCGCAACCGTCAGGGATCGCCGAGGTGCTGAATGGAACTGTGGAGGGCCGCGATCTTCGGCTGGCGTCGACTGCGGTTGTGGGCACTCCCTTGGCCAAGCCGGTGACCGCGACCCAACGGCGCCTTTGGATCGAAGGAGAGATCTTGTTCTCCTCGGTGGCCATGGCGGCGATGGGGCGAGATCTCCAGCACCATGTGGTATCTGAGATGCACCGGAGCAGGCCAGAGGTGTTCCGGCGGCCGTGATCCCCTCCCGAACGCTTCGGCGGCGATGAACAGGGGGCGGTCGCAGCGAGTGCTGGTGCGTCATTGGGATGGGAGCAGCGAGCACCGGCGTCCCGATGCTCTGGTGGTGGAAGAACCCCTCACCATTGAACTCGACGACGTGATCGTCACCACCACCATGCGCACCCCGGGGCACGACTTCGAGTTGGCGGCCGGTTTCTGCTTCACCGAGGGCCTCTTGGGCGCCGCCTCGATCTCGGCCATTCGCTATTGCGCCAAACAGCGGGCTGTCGAGACCGAGTTCAACCTGGTGACCGTTCAGACCGACGGCGCTCCACCGGCTGTCCCCCGGCTCGGTCTCACGACCTCGGCGTGCGGGCTGTGCGGCGCCGAGAGCATCGAGGCGCTGAGCGAGCGGCTGGATCCGCTGCCCCCGATCGAGCCGCCCCTCTCCGCCGACGTTCTGACGGCGCTGCCCGAGCGGGTCCGGGCCTGTCAAGACCTGTTCGGCGCCACCGGGGGCGCTCACGCGGCGGCCGCTTTCGGGGCCGATGGAAAGCCCATCCTGATTCGAGAGGACATCGGCCGCCACAACGCGGTGGACAAGGTGGTGGGCAGAATGCTGCTCGACGGCGATTTGCCGGCGCGGGGCCGAGGGCTGTTCGTGAGCGGTCGAGCGTCTTTCGAGATGGTGCAGAAGGCGTGGGCGGCAGGTTTTGGCGTCTTGGCGGCGGTGAGCGCTCCCTCGGCGCTGGCGGTGGAGACGGCGTCGGCGGCCGGCTTGGTCCTGGCCGGCTTCGTTCGCAACGGCCAACTCAACTTCTACTCCCCGCCTGTATAAGAATCCCGGGTATGCGCCCCCTGCCCAAGCTCACACCGGACAACGAGTTCTTCTGGACCTCGGGGGCCGACGGCGTGCTGAGGCTGCAGTACTGCGAGGAGTGCGACCGCTACCTCCACCCTTCTGCTGCGATCTGCCCCCAAGGCGCCGGCGTTCCCACCGTGAGAGAGGTGTCGGGCCGGGCGACGGTGGTGGGGTTCACCGTCAACTACCAGCCGTGGCTGCAGGATATGGAAATCCCCTACATCATCGGGCTAGTGGCCATCGAAGAGGATCCCATGGTGCGGCTCACCACCCTGATCGTGGACGCCGACCCCGCCGATGTGGCCATCGGGCTGCCGGTTGAAGTGCGCTTTGAGCAGCACCAAGACGTGTGGCTGCCGGTCTTCGCCCCCACCGGCGACCCCCGGTCTGAACAGGTCGAATACCCCGAGCCGGCGCTGGCGCCGGTGCGGCCCATGCCCACGGCTGAGAAGTTCGAGTCTCGGGTGGCTATCACCGGGGTGGGTATGTCAGAGGTGGGGCGCCGATTGGGCCGCCATCCCATGAGCCTGGCCCTCGACGCCTGCCGGGAGGCGGTGGCCGACGCCGGGCTGACCATGGCCGACATCGACGGGTTGTCCACCTATCCGGGAGGCGGCGGGATGGACAACGGCTTCTCCGAGGGGGGGATCTACCCGATTGCCAATGCCTTGGAGATCGCCCCCACCTGGTTCTGCGGCACGGCGGAGACGCCGGGCCAGAGCGGCTCGGTGGTCAACGCCATGCTGGCGGTGGCCTCGGGGCTGTGCCGACACGTCTTGTGCTTTCGCACGGTGTGGGAGACCACGGCGATCGCCTGGGGCAATCGCGAGAACTCCGGGGTGGGCGGCGCGGCCCGCGTCTCGGGGGAAATGGAATGGCGGCTGCCGTACGGGGCCATGTCGGCGGGCAACTGGATTGCCCTCATGGCCAGCCATTACTTCCACCGCTATGGCGCCACCCGGGAGCAGCTGGGGTGGGTTCCGGTGACGCAGCGGGCGGGTGCGGCCCACAATCCGGTGGCCGTCTATCAGGAGCCGATGACCATCGACGACTACCTGGACGCCCGCATGATCACTACGCCGTTCGGCCTGTTCGACTGCGACGTGCCCTGCGACGGCGCCACCGCGCTGGTGGTGTCGGCCGTTGAATCCGCCTACGACGGCCCTCACAGCCCGGTGTTGGTGGAGGCGGTCGGCACTCAGGTGCGCGAGCGGGTGTCGTGGGACCAGGGAACGCTGTTGCACGAGCCCATGGTGGCAGGCCCCGCAACCCAGCTTTGGAGCCGAACCGATCTCAAGCCCACCGATGTGGATGTGGCCCTGCTGTACGACGGCTTCAGCTTCAACGCCCTCTCGTGGCTGGAGGGTCTGGGGTTCTGCGCCAAGGGCGAAGGCGCGGCGTTCGTGGAGGGGGGGCACAGGATCGCCCGCGACGGGGAGATCCCGCTGAACCCCCACGGGGGCCAGCTGTCGGCGGGGCGGCTGCACGGCTACGGGTTCTTGCACGAGGCGGTGATCCAGCTTCGGGGTCACGGCGGCGGACGGCAGGTGGGCGGCGCCGAGGTGGCGGTTGTCAGCGCCGGCGGCGGCCATCCGGGTGGCGCCTTGCTGTTCGTGAAGGGCTGATCCGGTCTGCTAGAAGTGGGCCATGGCTGCATACATCATCGTCAACTATCAGGTGGACAACCCCGAGCTGTACGGGGAGTACATGCAGGGCGCGGCCGGTGCCCTCGGTGTCGGCGAGGGCACCGAGCTGGTGGCCTTCGACACCGAGTCGGAGGTGATCGAGGGCGACAGCGCCGGCCATCAGACCGTGGTGCTCAAGTTCGACTCCAAAGAGAAGGCCCGCCAGGCGTGGGAGTCTGAGGCCTATCGGGCTGTGGTCGGCAAGCGCCTTGAGGCCACCAGCCGTCATTTCGCCGTGTTGGTGAACGGCTTCGGCGACTGAGCAAGGCCAGGTGATGGGCCATCGGCCTAGCCGAGCCGTGTGAGGGGTATGGGCCATCGGCCTTGCCGGGCGGTCGGACTCTTGGCCGCCGTCTTCATGCTGGCTTCGGCATGTGGCGGCAGTTCTGTGCCGAGCGGCGACCAGCAGGAACCTTCAACCCCGCAACCGGCCGGTCCTCCCGCAGACGCATCGGGGTTCCTGGATGATGGGCCTGAGCTGGTCATCGGCCTCGTGCTGCCCGAGACCGGATCGCTCAGCTATCTGTATCCGCCGTTGTCCACCGGAGTCCGCTTGGCCACAGAGGACATCCAAGCCGCGGGCGGGCGGGTCAGGATCATCGAAGGAGACTCTGGCACCGATCCCGACTTGGCCGCTGAAACCGTCAACCGGCTGCTGGGCGAAGGCGCCGACGTCATTCTGGGAGCGGCTGCGTCGGGAGTATCGCAGTCGATCATCCAAACCTTGTACGAGACCGAGGTGGTCCAATGCTCTGGCTCCAACACCTCGCCCAACTTCAGCATCCAGCAGAACGCCGAGTACTTCTTCCGAACGGTCACCACTGCGGAGGCCGACGCCCCGGTCATGGCCAACAACATCGCCCGAGGCGGGGCCACCAATGTGGCTATCTTGGCTCGGGCCGACGACTGGGGGCAGTCCCTGTCCGCACTGCTGCACGAAAGGCTGGCCGAGTTGAACGTGGCATCTGAGGTGGTGCCCTTTTCGCAAGAGGCATCCAACTTTGAGGATGTTGTGCTCACGGTGGAGCAGATGGGGGCGGACACTGTGGCTGTGCTGGCCTTCGCCGAGGGGATCCAGCTCATCCGGCGCCTGCTGGAAGCCAGCGTGCCGCCCGCAGCGATCCATGGCGGCCCCGGCCTCTTCGATGTGGAGCTTCCCTCCAAGGTGAGTCCCGGCAGCCCCGATGAGCTAGACGGCTTCACCGTCTATGGCGCATCGGGGGGTGATGACTTCAACCAGCGCATATCCGAGGCGGTGGGCGGGAACATCGCTTTCGGCGGCCAATACTACGACTGCACGGTGATGCTGGCCCTGGCCGCGCTGGCCGCAGGATCCCGCAACGGCCCGGATTTGATCGCCGTGGTGCCCGGCCTCTCGCGGGGCGGTCGGAAATGCACCGCCTTCGAAGAATGCGCCTCCCTGCTGGCCGAGGGAGCAGACATCGACTACGACGGCGCTTCGGGTCCGCTAGAACTCGACGATGTGGGCGACACCACGGTGGGCCGCTACGCGGTGGCCGAGGTGCGCCAAGGGGTCCTCGAAGTGGTCAAGATCGAAGATGTGACCATGGCCCCGTAGAACAGGCCAGGCCGTAGGATGGGCGGCAATGAGCGATCAGCAAGTCCAAGACCGTGGACCGGTTGGGCCGTCCATAGGGATCGGTGTTCTCCACCTTTTCGCCAAGCTCGGCCCGACCGCGGAGCCTGATGCCGTGACCACTGCGGTGAGGCAGGCCGAAGCCGGTGGGATGCAAGTGGTCGCGGTGGCCGTGCTGGGCCACAAAGCCGATGTGGCCTTCATGGCCCTGCACGCCGACCTGTGGCGGTTGCGGGACTTCCAGACTTCGGTTCGCCGGAGCGGGCTCGACATCGTGGGCTCCTATGTGTCGCTCACCGAGATGTCGGAGTACGCCGCCGGGCTGCCGGAAGAGACCAAGCAGGCCCGGTTGTATCCCCGGCTCCCCCCCGAGGGCAAGCCGGCATGGTGCTTCTATCCCATGTCCAAGCGCCGCAACCCCGACCAGAACTGGTATGAGCTGCCCTTCGAGCGCCGCCGAGAGCTCATGTACGAGCACGGGGCGTCGGGCCGCGCATTTGCGGGGCGAGTAGTACAGCTCATCACCGGATCCACCGGTATCGACGACTACGAGTGGGGAGTGACCTTGTTCTGCGAGCACCCCGACGACCTGAAAGAGGTGGTGTACACCATGCGTTACGACGAGGCGTCGGCCCGCTACGCTGAATTCGGGCCTTTTTATGCCGGTTTGGTGGGCCCGGTCGAGCATGTGCTCGATCGGCTGCTGTGACGAGAGGTTTATCGAAAGGTCTATAGAGGAGATGTCCTCTCGTTGACAGATCGTCGGTGGAGAGGCGTCTATGGAAAAAGGGGCACTGGTGAGGAGACGATTTCTCAAGCTGGCCGCAGCAACAGCCGTGGCTGCTTTGGCGGTGGCGGGGTGCGGTGGCGACAGCGACAGCCCAACCCCGGCTCAGCCTGCGCCATCGGCTGGGCCTGCCGGGGGCGAGTTGGTGGTGGGGCGCATTTTGCCCGAAACCGGGCTTTTGTCGACCCTCTCACCCGCCATGGTCGTCGCTGTTGATTTAGCCGTCGAAGACATAAAGGCCGCAGGCGGGAGCATACGGCTGCTGAGGGCTGATTCGCAGACCGATCCCGATGTGGCGCCCGAGGCCGTCAACCGGTTGCTCGGTGAGGGCGCCGAGGTCATCGTGGGCGCCTCCGCTTCGGGAGTCTCGCAGTCGTTCATCCAGACCCTCTATGACGCTCAGATTCCCCAGTGCTCGCCCTCCAACACATCACCGTCGTTTTCGACCCAGCAGAACGCCGCTTTCTATTTCCGCACCGTGCCGCCAGACCAAGCGGTGACGCTCACACTGGTCCAGATTGTGGCCGCCGACGGCGCGACCAACGTGGCGATCCCTGCCCGGGCCGACGACTGGGGCAACAACCTCTCCCGACTGTTGGCAGACCGATTCGCCGATCTCGGCGTGAACGCCGAAGTGTTCGCCTACGACGACGATGCCACCAGCTTCGACCCCACGGTGGCCGCGATAGAGGCCATGGGACCAGACGCTGTGGTGCTGGTCACATTCGCCGAGGGTGCTCAGATCATCAGGGGTCTGCTGGAAGCCGGGGTGCCTCCAACCGCCATGTACGCCACCGACGGCGTCTACGATTTGAACCTTCCCGAAATGGTCGACCCCAACAACCCCAACGTTCTCGATGGGATGGTTATGACCGCCGCAGGCGGCAGCAGCGAGTTCAGCGATCGGCTTTCGGACCTGACCGACGGCAACGTGCTCTATGGGGGCCAGGCCTACGACTGCGTCATGATCTTGGCGTTGGCTGCCCGGGCCGCCGGCACCCATGACGGCCCGGCCATCATCGAACAAGTGGGCAAGGTGACCAGCGGCGGGCAAGAGTGCCGCGAGTACAGCGAGTGCGCTGGCTTGATCGACGCCGGGGTCGACATCGACTACGAGGGCGTGTCGGGGCCGCTGGCTTTGGACGAAGTGGGCGACCCCACATTCGGGCGCTACGTGGTAGCCCAATTCATAGACGGCGCCCTCGCCGTCATAGACAGTCAAGATGTGGATTTGACTGCCTTGGGCTGACCCTGCCCCCGGTTTTGCCGGAGGGATCCTGAGTTGGGTTCATGCTGGCCCGCCGTGGCGGCGGCGGTGTACAAAGGCCTTGGCCGCCCCCCACATCAGGCCCGGGTCGTGCAAGTCGGGGTGCATGTGGCCAAAGGATGCCGGAGTGAGGTCGTAGACGTCGTCGGGGAACCGGTCGACGGCGAAATCGTCTCTCTTCACTGGAGCGACGCCAGCCGCCTGGAGCACTCTGGTGGGGTAGTCCACCGCCCGGCGCAGGACGGACAGGGGGTTTTCCGACTGCTGGTCGATGTCGGCGGCCAGCAATCGGGTCACCTCTTTGCCGATCTCAGACGCGGCGTCGGCCCCGGCGGCCTCAGCTGCCTCTCGGACCTCTGCGCCCATCTCCGGCAGCCGGCTCTCCACGGCCGACACCACCCAGCCGGGCAGGGCACGGCTGATTTCCTCCGACAGCACCCGAGCGCACTCAAAAAGCCGCTGCTCGGCGACCCGCAGCTCCTCGTCGGTCAAAACAGCGGGGTCGGCGAGCGCAGCCCCAACACCGCGTTCAGATTGCCGGACCTGAGGCCCTCCAAGTCGAGCGTGGCGTATCGGTACCCGGCTTGGCGCACTGCCTCCACCACTACAGCTCGCTGGGCCACGACATCGGCCAGATGTTCTTCGGGCACCTCGATCCGGGCCAGGTCGCCGTAGTGGCGCACCCGCAACTCGGCGAAGCCCATCTGCCGCAGCGCGGCTTCGGCATCGCCTACCGACGCCAGCGCGCCGAGCGTCACCGGTGTGCCATAGGGGATGCGGGAGGCCAGGCACGGGGCTGCGGGCTTATCCCAGGTTCGCAGCCCCAGCCGCTGCGACCACTCCCGAATGTCGGCTTTGGAGAAGCCGGCGTCAACAAGGGGAAACACCGCTCCTCGCTCCGCTGCGGCCCGCTGGCCCGGGCGGTGATCGCCCAAGTCGTCGGTGTTCACTCCAAGCGCCACCGCGCACGATGCGGCCTCAGCGAGGGGGGCCACCGCGTCCATCAGCGCGTCCTTGCACCAGTAGCACCGCTCGCCGCCGTTGGCCACATAGGCGGGCTGCTCCATCTCGGCGGTGTGCACCTCCTGCCATTGGAGCCCCCACTCCGCGGCCAGCGACGCGCAGTCTCGTCGCTCGGCCTCAGCCAGCGACGGCGACACCGCGGTCACCGCGTGGGCTTGGTCGCCCAGCACGTCGTGGGCCACCCAGGCCAAAAACGATGAATCGACACCGCCGCTGAAGGCCACCATCACCCGGTTCAGCTCGGCCAAATCTTGTCGCAGCCGATCCCAGTCGCCCACCCCCCTATTGTGGTCGTTTGCTTGCGGCCCGTGAAACGGGGGGCAGAAATAATCGGTCGCTGCTGCTCCGCAAAACGTCTCACACCGGACAGTAGCGTGACTTCGGATGAGGAAATGGTTCGCGCTCACAGGGTTTGCGCTCTGCCTCGTACTGGCCTGGGCCGGCCCTGCTGCTGCCCAGTCATCCGGCGATGCCGACGGCGCCCAGCCCACGGCGTTGGAGGGCACGCTTCGGCTGGGCTTCGACCAGTTCTTCGCCGGCGTCGAGATCACCGTGGCTGATGAGTCCGGCACGAGGGTCGGACGGGCACTGACCGACGCCGAAGGCCGGTGGTCGGTGCCAGTGCCGGGCGCCGGCACCTACCGGGTCACCATCGACGAGAGCACGCTGCCCGACGGCATCGGCTTGCGACAGGGCTACGAGGCAACTGCTGAGGCGACGGTGGCCGACGGGGCGTCTCGAGCGGTGGTGTTCGCGGTGGGCGAGGCCCCAAAGGGCACCCCGTTTGGGGAGCGGGCGGCGCAGACGGTGTTCAACGGCTTGAAATTCGGCTTGATCATCGCCATGAGCGCTCTCGGGCTGTCGCTGATTTACGGGACCACCGGCCTGGTCAACTTCGCCCACGGGGAGATGGTGACTTTCGGTGCGGTCATCGCCTGGTACTTCAACAGCTCTTGGGGCGGGCTGAACCTGATCGCGGCCGCAGTGCTGGCAGTGATCGTGTGCGGGATGCTGGGGGCCGGGTTGGAGCAAGGGATGTTCCGACCGCTGCGGCGACGGCGGCTGGGGATCTTCCAGCTGGTCGTGGTGACCATCGGCCTGTCGCTGCTGGGCCGCCAAGCGATCCAACTCTTCTTCGGGGCCGAGCCGCTTCCCTACACCGATTTCCAGGTGCAGCAGCGGTGGGAGTTCGGGCCTTGGGCGGTGACCCCGAGAGAGCTCGTCACCGTGGTGGTGATCATCGCCGTCTTGTTGGCCGTCGGGCTGTTGTTCCAGTTCACCCGCTTCGGCAAGGCCACCCGGGCGGTGTCGGACAACGCCGGCCTCGCTGAGGCATCGGGCATCGACGTAGACCGGATTGTGCAGATGGTGTGGGTGATGGGCGCCGCTCTGGCCGGCCTGGGCGGGGTGTTCCAAGGCCTCGACACCGACATTGACCCGTTCTTGGGCTTCCAGCTCTTGTTGCTGATTTTCGCCGGGGTGGAGCTCGGTGGACTGGGCACGGCGTTCGGCGCGCTGGCCGGTTCGCTCATCATCGGCATGTCTACCGAGGTGAGCACGCTGTGGATATCACCGGAGCTGAAGTTCGTGGTTCCGCTGGTCGCCCTCATCGGTGTTCTGCTGCTGCGGCCCCAAGGGCTGTTCGGGGTCAAGGCGCGGGTGGGCTAGATGGCCTTCGGATACCCTGCGGGACGGGCGCGCTGAATGGACTTCGACATCATCTTCGGCAACGCTGCCCGGGCTGCCTTCGGCCCCGAGGCGGTGATCCTGGCGCTGGCCGCCATTGGGTTGAACGTGCATTTCGGCTTCACCGGTCTGTTGAACATGGGCCAAGTGGGCTTCATGCTGTTGGGGGCCTACGGAACCAGTGTCTCGGTGGCCACCTTCGGCTGGTCGCTGTGGGTGGGCGTGGTGGTGGGTCTGGCCCTTTCGGCGGCCTTGGCGGTGGCCCTCGGCTTTCCCACCCTGCGTCTCCATACCGTGATGTTCGCCATCGTCACCATCGCCTCAGCCGAGATCATCCGGATCCTCATCGGCTCGACCGACGCCATCGGCCTCACCGGAGGGCCGCTCAGCGTGAGCATCGACGCCGGGGCCTTCTACGACCTGAACCCCTATCCCGACGGGCCCCGCGACCGCTACGGCATCGGCACCTTCGAGTTCACCGGTCAGCAGCTTTGGGTCATCACCGTGGGCTGGGCGGTGGTGGCGCTGGTCACCCTGGCGGTGTCCTTAGCGGTGCGCAGCCCGTGGGGCCGGGTGTTGAAGTCGATCCGAGAAGACGAGGACGCGGCTCGCAGCCTGGGCAAGAACGTGTTCTCCTACAAGATGCAGGCTCTGATCATCGGCGGAGTGATCGCCGGCATGGGCGGGGTTATCGACGCCATCAAGACCTCGGGGGCCGATCCCAACGGGTTCCGCCCCCAAGTCACCTTCTTCGCCTACACCGCGCTGCTGCTGGGCGGCTCGGCCACCTACCTGGGGCCGGTGCTCGGCGCGGTGCTGTTCTGGTTCCTGCGGGAATGGATCGAGTCGTTCCTGCGCCAGCTCACCGCCGAGGCTTGGCTGCCCGGCGCGGTGGCTGATTTCTTCGACGGCGCCGAGGGGGTCATCAGCGTGGCCATGGTGGGCCTGGCCTTGATTCTGCTCATGCTGCTGCGCCCCCAGGGAATCATCGGCAATCGCACAGAAATGCAGATGGATGCCCGATGATCTGACGCCCGGCAATCCGGCCTCGGCGCCCGAGTCCGGTCGTCCCGCCGCCGCTGGGATGGAGCCGATCTTGACCGTGCCCCCGGTGGTCGGCGCGCCCAAGCCCAACCCGATCCTGGTGGTGGACGACCTGACCAAGAGCTTCGGAGGGCTCAAGGCGGTGGACGTGGACCATCTCGAAGTGGAGCGAGGCGTGGTCACCGCGCTCATCGGGCCCAACGGCGCGGGCAAGAGCACCCTGTTCAACCTGCTGACCGGCTTCGAGCGGGCCGACACAGGGCGCTGGTCATTCGACGGGCAACCGGTCGCCGCCCCGTCTCCCGACAGGCTGGCCCGGCGAGGCATGGTACGCACCTTCCAGCTCACCAAGTCGCTGTCCAAGATGAGCGTGCTTGACAATGTGTTGCTGGGCGCCCCCGATCAGCAGGGAGAGCGGCTGTGGGCCGCGCCGTTCCGGTCGAGGTGGCGAGGCCAGGAGGAATCCAACACCGGGCGGGCCGAGGAGCTGCTGGAGCGGTTCAACCTGGCCCACATGCGCGACGAGTTGGCCGGCACGCTGTCCGGGGGTCAGCGCAAGCTGCTCGAGGTGGC
>JAPOSH010000031.1 GCA_026709815.1 bacterium
GGCGCCGAGCAAGTCGGGCAGCGCTTTCAACCCCTCGGCGGTTCGGGCCAGTTGGCGGGCCTTGTGAGCGCTGACGCCGAACTGATGGCACACCGACGCCGCCGCGCTGCGGCCCTCAAGCTCGCCGTAACGGGCGATCAGCCCGACCAGATACCCTTCCGCCCGACGGCGAACCGAATCGGCCTCGCCCATCAAACCGAGCAGTTCTGAAGCGCTGGACTCGGAGAAATCAGGGAATCCGAAACTCTCAGTAATACCGGTATTGCGATGTTTTTGACCGGGTTTTATTCCGCATATTATACATGCAATTATACCAACCCCAGTGACAACAACCACCTGAAATAGGCCAGAGTCTAAACAAAAATCGAAAAAATTATGGGGCTTTTCTCTACCAAGTCAAGTCCGGGGTCTTCACAAGGATTCGGCAAACTTTATTGCGTTAGGGGCAGAGATGAAGTAGGCGTTTAGATGGTTTGGGTGCCGTCTACTCCGAGGGTGATGGCTAAGACGACGGCGATGCCGCCGAGGAGGCGGGCGAGCGCGGCGAGGAGGGGGGTGGGGGTGGATCGGAACCAGAGGAGGGCGGCGGTGGCGACGGCGGCCAGCACCACGCCGGCCATGGTGCGCCCGGTGCCGTCTTGAGCCGCGGTGGCCAGCGTCACGGCCACGAGTTGGGGGGTGAACAACACAGTCAGGGCGATGAGCGCCACCTGTGCTCCGGCTCGGGGCTCATCGTTCACCGGGCGGGCGGGCCACACCATCCACCGCAGGCCGGCCACCGCAAAGGGCACGGCGGTGGCCAGCCGCCAAGTGCCCGTTGTCACTGATAGGGCGTCGAGAATGGGCTCGGCCAGGGCGGCGATCACCCACAGCGCGCCCACGGCCGCCGCGATGGCCAGCATCACCCGGGGCCGCCATCGATCCCGGTTGGAGGGCCGCCAGGCCAAGCTCAGCGCTCCCGCCGCAGGGTTGGCCGCGGCCAACACCATCAACATCACCGGTCCGAGGCCGCTCATGTGGGCTGTCCTTTGGCATCGGTGGTGTTTTGAGTCCGGCCTGTTGGTGGGAATGCGAGTCTGTTCATGGTCTTGTTGTTTTCATGGCTTGTTTCCTCCGAGGTTGAAACCGGCATCGGCCAGCAAAAGGCCGGAGATGGCGTGCTGCTGGTCGTCCACCCTGGTCAGGTCGTCGTAATACCAAGCGCCGTCGTCGGCCTGCGTTTCGGCCAAACGGGCCGCCCCACACTCCAGCCGGTCCCGCAGCGGCGCGTCGTCGAGGCGGGGCTCGTTGAGCCACAGCCACTCCAGCGCGCCCAACCCCTCCAGAATGGTCCCGTAGCCGCCGCCGCGGGGCATGGGGAGGTGGGTGAGCTCGGCGAGGCCCTCCCGTTGGGCGTCCCAGCGGATCATCTGGCCGAAGCGGCCGGCCAAGCGCCGGGCATAATCCAGATGGCGGTCTTGCAGCCCCCATTCGACTGTTTCGCCCAAGGTGTAGGCCGCCCACTGATCGGGCCACGGCGGGGGCCAAAGCCCTTCCAGCTCATCCCGCTCGGTGGCCAGATAGTCCAAAATGGCCCACACCGGCGCGTCCCAGCCCTCGCCGGGGAACGCCTCGTGCAAAAGCGCCAATCCCCAGGAGGCCTCCCCGGTGGCGAACCGGGAACGCTGCCCCGGCACCGGTGCGCCGGTCTCGGGGTCCCAGAAGTTGAGCATCCCGCCGTCGGGCAGCTGCTGGCCGATCAGGAACCGGCCCAGGGAGCGCATCTGTTGGTCGAAGCTGGAGTCGCCGGTGAGGATGCGGCGGTGGGCCAGCGACACCAGCGTCAGCGCGGCGGTACCGGTTTTTACCGGCCCTCGGGGTGACAGGGCCGGGCCCATGGCCCCGTCGCCGGTGTCCACCGCCCGCTCCAGCAGGTAGTTCATGCCCCGGTCTGCTGCTTCCACCACCTGGTGGTTGCGGCCCTGCTGCACGATGGCCAGCTGGTAGAGCGACATGGTGCCTCCGGCATGGCGCACCAAGTTGTACCCCGGCTTGGCCGAGGAGGTTCGCCGGTCGTACTCGTACAGATACCGCCCGCTGGGGGCCTGGGTGCGGACGATCCAGTCGGCGCCGGCGTCGATGGACGCCTGCCCGTCGCCGGGGGAGTAGGCCGGGCATACCTCGGGCGCGGCCAGCGTCACCCGCAGCAGGACGGCTGTCGCCACCCATACAACCGCCCAAGCCATGAGCCGGCGCGAGGCTCGACCAGACCAGAGTCGCCGCCGCGACGAACGGGCGCTCATTGATATCGCCAGAACTGGGAGAACAGAAAAGTGGCCGGCAGCCGGGTCATCACGAACCGGCGGGCCTGTCGCCCCTCGAGCACCGTGCCGTCGCGATCCACCATGCGCCACGATGCCCCCGCCACCACGGTGATGTCGAACCGGGCCGTCCAGTCCAGCCATCTCACCCAACGACGCGGGGTGATCAGCTCGCGGTCGCGGGTGGACGGGGTGACCCAGATGGCCAGGGCGCCGATGGCGATCACGCTGAACACCTCTACTTGGGCGCTCACCTCGATGCCGATATGGAAGGCCACCGCCACCCACACCGCGGCCAGCCGGGTGCGGCGGAACCAGATCCCCAAGGCGATGAACAGCTCAGTGGCCACCGCCACCGGCGACAGCACCCAATGGAAGGCCCGGGCCCCCAGCACCTCCAAGACGGGACCGCCCAGCGTGTCGCCCAGTGCGTCGCGGGCGTCGTCTTGGTAGCGCAGGGTGCGGTCGTGCAGCACCCGTCCGCCCACCCAGTCGGGGTCGATCAGCTTGGAGAACCCCGAGGCGAAATAGATGGAGGCGGCTTCGAACCGCAGCAGCCACACTGGCCACAACAGCGCCCGATCGTCAGGGGGCGGGCGGCGGCGGGCGTCCAGCGAGAGCACCCGACCGTTGTCGCACAGCGCCACCCCGGCCAACAGGATGATGAGAAAGGCCCGGTTGTGGCGGAAGTGGGTCTCCGACAAGAAGAAGTTGTAGGCCACCACCGCCAACGTCACCCAGGTGGCGGGGCGCGACCACAGCCCCACGGTCATCAGCACCGCGGCGGCCACGCCCGTCCACAGCAGCGCGACGTACAGCCCGGCGGGGGCGTTGGGGACCCACGGCCACCACTTCTGCTGGAACACGTCGAGGTAGGTGACCCCGTTGAGGGCGTCGGCCAGAAAGGGGCGCAGGTGCCAGATGACCGACGGGCCCAGCACGATGCGCACGATGGCCACCGCCCGCACGCTGGCTGGCTCGTCGAACACCTGGTCCAGCCACCGCCGGCGCCTGTCGGCGGCAGTCGAGGCTGCAGCAGCAGCCGTCATGGGCCGCCCAGCTCGCGGTCGGGGCTGCGGATCACCGTGGCATAGGGGCCGCGGGCGTTGCGGTAATAGGTGACGGTGGCCTCCAGGTACAGGGTCGTGGTGTCATCGGGGGTGTTGTCGGCCATCCAATCCAGGGCGTGGTCTAGGTAGTCCACCACCGCGTCCACTCCGGAGAAGGCGTGGCGCTGGCGCCACGGGCCCTGCAATGCCCGCCACCCGATCAGCTCGTCCCAGTCGTAGCCCTCCCAGCGGCCATCGGGCACCGCCACCCGCTCGCCGTCGGGCAGCACCCGCACCAGTGCCACCGCATAGGTGCTCGACTCGTTGAACGGCTGGAAGGCGAAGTAGTTGTGCGGGTCCCGGTAGCCGTTGGCCACCAGTCCCAACTGCACCACCACGATGGCGGCGGCCAACCACCTCGCTCCCCGTCGGCGCCAGAGGGGACGGGGCGGCGCGGTCGCTTCTCGGGCTGTTTCAGCCGCCGTTGCCGTACCTCTGCTTGTAAGCCTCGAGATCAGGCGGCAGGCGATCGCGCTTGAGTTCGGCGAAGTTGTCGTAGGCGGTCAGCCAGCGCACATGGCGCCACAGCTCCACCGCCTCTTCAGCGGATTCGGGCGGGTTGGAGATCACCGGGCCGAACAGGGCCGGGCCTTCGCCGCCGTCGAGGCGGATGGTGGGCACGCCGAAGCTGCGGGTTTGGTCGCACAAGATGGTGTGCTCGGACTTGAGCGTCTCCCAGGTGCTGTCGTCGGCCAGGGCGTCGTCGGCCAGGCTGGCGGCGAAGCCGGCGTCGACCGCGGCGGCCCGGATGGTGTCGAGCTCGTCCACTGACTCCACCAAGTCGAAGGCGCGGCGGCCGATGGCCTCATAGTAGGCGCCGATGCCGTCGTTGCCGCCCACCTCTCGGGCCTTCACCGCAGTGCGCAGCGAGCGCACCCCGACGCCCCGGTCAGGGTCGAATTGGTCCATGGACTTGTCGAAGTTCACGATGGCCAACGAGAACAGGCCCCAGGTCACGCTCACCTCGCCGGCGTCTTGAATCTGACGAACCCAACGGGCCGTCTGCCAGCACCACGGTCAAAGCGGGTCGAAATAGAAAGTGATGGGTTCGCTCATACGGCCATTATTCCAGCTTCTCTCCGCCGGCTTCTCGCCAATCGTGTGTCTAGCCCAGTATCACCTCGGCGATGGCCCGGAGTTCTCCGACCGATCTCGCCCCCACATTGATGCCCGTGACCGGGCTCTCCTCCCAGGCCGCCAGCCGGTCGCGGATTCGCTCGGGCGATCCCACCAGGGATATCTCGTCGGCGAACTGGTCGGGAACCGCGGCGATGGCTTCCTCTCGCCGACCCTCGAAGAACAGGTCTTGGATGTGGCGGGCCTCCTCCTCGAAGCCCATTCGGGCCATGAGCTTGGTGTGGTAGTTCTGGCCTTTGGCCCCCATGCCTCCGATGTAGAAGCCCAGCGAGGCCTTGGTGGGCCACAGCGCCTCGGCCCGCTCCTCGTCGGTGTCGCCGGCGACCCGGACGGTGGTGTGCACGGTGATCTCGAAGTCGTCGGAGCGCCCCTGGATCGACTCGGCGTACACCTCGGGCCGGAAGGGGGAGTAGTACAGCGGCAGCCAGCCGTCGGCGATCTCCACCGTCTGGGCGATGTTCTTGGGGCCTTCCGCCCCGATGAAGATGGGAATGTCGGGCCGGGGGGGATGGGTCATGATTTTCAGCGGCTTGCCCAGGCCGGTGTCGCCCTCTCCCCGGTAGGGGTGGTTGTAGTAGGCACCCTCAAAGGTCAGGTAGCCGTCCCGGGCGAACACCCGCCGCAGGATCTCGACGTACTCCCGGGTGCGGGCCAACGGGCGATTGCCGGGCCGGCCGTACCACCCCTCCACCACCTGCGGGCCGGACACGCCCAGTCCCAGGATGAGCCGCTGGTTGGACAGGTGGTCGGCGGTCACCGCATGCATGGCGGTGGCGGTGGGGGTCCGGGCCGCGAGCTGCACAATGCCGGTGCCCAGGCGGATTCGCTCGGTGTGGGCCGCGAGCCACACCAGCGGTGAGAAGGCGTCGGAGCCCCATGACTCGGCGGTCCATACCGAGTCGTAGCCCAGCCGCTCGGCCTCCTGGGTGAGCGGCACGAAACCCTCGGGCATCCCTCGCCCCCAATATCCCCACACCAGCCCGAGCCTCATGGCGGCGACCCTATCCGGCTCGGCTGTCGAGGCCGTTGTCGGGATCGGAGCGAGTGCCCCCATCCGCTTGCCGATGGGCATTGCCGGGGCGGTAACATGGCTGGCTATGTCCAAGGTTTGCCAGGTGACCGGTCGTCGCCCATCGTTCGGCAATAACGTGTCCCACTCGCACCGCAAGACGCGGCGCCGGTGGAACCCGAACGTCCACAAACACCGCTTCTGGCTGCCGTCGGAGAAGCGGTGGATCACCCTCTCCGTGTCGGCCAAGGGGCTCAAGACCATCAACAAGCACGGCATCGAAAAGGTGATTGCCCAGATGCGGTCGCGGGGGGAGAAGGTGTGATCGATGGCTAGCGACAAGCGTCCCATAATCAAGCTGAAGTCCACGGCGGGCACCGGCTACACCTACGTCACCACCAAAAACCGCATCAACGACCGCGAGCGGATCGAGTTGAAGAAGTACGACCCGGTGGCTCGCAAGCACGTGGTGTTCAAGGAGGAGCGGTAGCTGCCACCGTTGACGAGCGCAGGGAGCTGCTGACGGCCGCGCTTTTGGCCGACGACCCCGCCCCGCCGCTGTGGCATCTGGTTGACTCCGGCCTCGCCGACGAGATCGTCCCCGAGTTGCCCGCCCTGCGCCTGGAGCAAGACCCGATCCACCGCCACAAAGACGTGCTGGCCCACACCATCGCGGTAGTGGCCAAGACCCGGGTCGATCTGGTTCTGCGGCTGGCCACGCTGTTCCACGATGTGGGCAAGCCCCGCACTCGCTCTTTTGAACGGGGCACGGTCACCTTCTACCACCATGAGGCGGTAGGGGCCCGCATGGCCCGCAAGCGGCTCGCTGAGCTGGGCTATCCCGAACAGATGGTGGACGACGTGAGCGAGCTGGTGCGGTTGTCGGGCCGGTTCAAAGGGTACGCCGACGGCTGGAGCGACGCCGCGGTGCGCCGCTACGCCCGGGAGGCGGGCCCCCTGCTGGGCCATCTCAACGAGTTGGTGAGGGCCGACTGCACCACCCGGAACCGGCAGAAGGCCGCCGATCTCCAACATCACGTGGACCATCTCGAAGCCCGCATCGCCCGCTTGGCCGAACAAGAGCGACGAGCGGCCGAGCGTCCTCTGATTGACGGAAACCAAGTGATGGAGCGTTTCGGGGTCGGTCCCGGCCCTGAGGTGGGAGCGGCGCTCAAGTTCCTCTTGGAGCTGAAGCGGGCCGAACCCGATCTGGATCGGGCGGGAACCGAGGCCCGACTGGACGCCTGGTGGGCCGAGAACCGCTGAATCCCCAGGCCAGCGGGTGGCGCCAAAGCGGAGATGGGCTGGGCTAGCCTGCGACTGGGAGTTGTCAATTGCCTGGTCGTTTTGTTGTTTTCGCCGCGGTGTGCCTGTTGGCGTCGTCCTGTTCCGGCCAGCCTTCTAACTCGCCGTCATCCCCGCCGATCAGCGCGGTTGAACCCTCCCTTGCTGCCGAACCGACTCCCCCTTCCGCAACCGCCACCACCGAGTCGAGCCCTACCCCTACCCCCAGCCCATCTCCCGAGCCCACTGCTGGGCCCACTGCTGTGCCCACGCCGACTCCCGAGCCTGAGCGGGACTGCTCCCCTTTGCCCGCCGAAGATCTTCACCTGTACCACACCGAGCTCGGTTATAGCGTCCACAAGGGTTTGCCTTTGGCTCCTGAAGATCTCGATCTCCAGATATTCCACACCTCGCTCGCCGAGACCAGTGTCGCAATATCGCAGGCCATCTATGAGTGCGCCCACGAGGTTGGTCTGGCGTTCGCCGAAGACGCCGCGGCGATTGTCGCGCTTGTCTCCCGCGACATTCAAGGCCCGCTGCTGCTGGTCGGCCCGTCGTTCGACACCGCTTTGATGGGCGAGCTCGAGCGTCTCGCTCCAGAGCACATCGTGGCGGCCGGATTCGACGCGCCGATGCTTCACGACGCCCTCGCCGACTTCTCGTTCGAGCAGGTCATTGTCGATCAGCAAGCCCCCTTTCCGCCTGAGGAGCTGTCGAATGACCGTGTGTGGCTTGTCGGCGATGTCCAGCAAGTCGTCCCGCTGGCGGCCCTCGGCCGCCAAATCGGTGTGGGAGTGTTCGCAGCGCCCGGCGATCTCCGAGCCTTGGCCCCCGAGGTGCGGCAGGCCATCTCCAGCGCATCCCGAGTGGAATTGCTGTCGGAATTCGACGACGAAGCCGTCTGGCAATTGGAAGTCGTCCGCCGGGGCGCTGAGCTGCCGGGGGGCGGCCTGCTTCTGTTCGAGCGCGGCCTCAGTGACTGGCGGCGGAGCTGGCCGGTGGACCAGGGGGGCGGCCTGTTTCTTTTTGACCTCGGCCTCAGCCGACGCCTGGTGGCGATGTACGGACACCCGTCGGGACCGGGCCTCGGCGTGCTGGGAGAGCAGGGCCCCGAGGAGGGCCTCGACCGTCTCCGGTCCATTGCCGAGGGTTATGACGCGGACGGTTCAGCGGTGCTGCCCACCTTCGAGATCATTGCCACGGTGGCATCGGCCGGGCCCGGCAAGGACGGTGACTACTCGGCTGAGACCGCCCGGGATGTGATCAGGCCCTGGGTGGAGTTCGCGGCCGCCAACGATATCTACGTGGTGCTGGACCTGCAGCCGGGACGGACCGACTACCTCTCCCAGGCCAAGATCTACGAGGAGTTCCTCCGCCTGCCCCATGTCGGGCTTGCGCTGGACCCCGAATGGAGGCTCAAGCCCGATGAGGTCCATTTGCGCCAGATCGGCACGGTGGACGCCGCGGAGATCAACCGGGTCGTCGAGTGGCTGGCCGGCGTTGTCCGCGAAGAGGCCCTTCCCCAGAAGCTGCTGATTCTCCATCAGTTCCGATTGCAGATGATCACGAACCGCCACCTGGTGGAGACGCCTGCCGAGTTGGCGGTTGTGGTCCATATGGACGGCCAAGGCCCTCTCAGCGCCAAGTTCAACACCTGGCGCGTTCTGACCAGTCAGCCCGATGCCGACCAGTTCTATTGGGGCTGGAAGAACTTCTACGACGAGGACATGCCCACCGCCACCGCGGAGCAGGTGCTCGGAGTGGCCCCCACCCCGGTGTTCGTCTCGTTTCAGTAGAGCTTGGTCAAAGCTGGTCGATGCCTAGAGCTGGTCGATGCCTAGAGCTGGTCGATGTACGTGTCGGTGCCCACAACGGTCTTGTAGAAGGGGCCGGCCCAGCGGACATTGGCCAGTCCAGACCCGTCGATCGCGTTCGCATACGACCGGAACGAGTCCCAACATCCGTCGGGTTGCTCGTCGCAGAAGAAGATCTGAAGGGTGCGAGCGTCGGTGCCGGTGCCTGAACCGAGGTCCATGGGCGAGTTGGAGGTGATCTCGTCGCGCTGGCGGGGCTTCCAGGCCGAGCCGATGGCCACCGGCGATCCGGCCATCATCTCGGGCATGGCCTCATCCCGCAGAAAGGCGTGCAGCTCCTCTTCGCTGGTGCCGTGGGTGCGGTCCATGGCCACCACTGCGATGCCGGCGTAGCCGTGGTCGAGGGCCAGCTCCAGGGGCACCGGATCGTCGTCGCGGTAGGCGGCCCAGCCGACGTCGGCCAGGATCGTATGGCGATGGGTGCGCTCGGCAAACCCCCGGCCGTTGGAGTACAGCCAATGGACTTGGTCGCCGGCCCACTGCCAGTGCTCCTCGTCGCGGCCGTCGAGCACCCAGTACACCGCGAGAAACGATCCGTCGCCGGCTTGTGAGACCTCACCGCTGCCGTCGGTGATGCGCATGTCCTTGAGCGCTCTGGGGGCGACCCAGCGGGATCCGGCGAACAACCACGGGCCGATCATGCAACCGGAGTAGAAGTGGTCTCGCTCATACCAACGGTTGTACTCCTTCTCGTGGCCCGGATTCGGGTCCACCAGAGTGAAGAGCATGCTGCCAACGTGGATGGGGTAGTCGTTCACGGCGCCCGACGATAGCCGTTGGACCCTGGTGTCGGCACGGCTGGCAAGTCCTCAGTCCTCATCGTGCGCCGCGATGGGCGATCTCTGTTGTTCGTTCTTGACGGGCGGTGTGCCAAGCTGCGATCGCGGCGGCCACCAGCAGCAGGGCGGCGAGACCGGCCCAGTGGCTGAAAGAGTGATATCCCACCGCCTCCATGGCCGCACCCGCCGACAACCCGGCCACCGCTCCTCCGGTGGTCATGAAGAAATCGGCGCCTCCCTGCACTTCGACGCGCTGGGCTGCCGGGAAGGCGCTGATGAGCAGCGCACTGCCTGCGATCAGCCCGAAGCTCCAGCCCAAGCCGATGAGCAGAAGCCCTGCGAACATGCCGGCGCTGTCCTCGGCGCTGTTGTGCGCCGCGGTCTCCGCGCCGATGCACAAGATCACTCCGCCCGCCCCGATCATCAGGTGGGGTCCGAAGCGGTCGACCAGCCAGCCCACGATGGGCGAGAAGGCGTACATCCCGAGCACGTGCACCGAGATCACCCAGCCGATCACCTGGAGCCGGTGGTCGCCGTTCTCCATGTGCAGCGGGGTCATGGTCATCACTCCCACCATCACCGCCTGGCCCATGAGCATGGCGATCACTGCCAGACGGGCCGCGGGCACGGTGGCGATTCTTCGGCCCACCACCACAGGCGACGCCGGTCGGGCGGCTTCGCGGCCCATCGTGCCCAGCATCTCCAGCGGATCGGGGCGCAGCCAGACATGGGTAGCCGCGAGGCCGGCCGCAAAGAGGATCACACCGAGCAGGTAGGGGCCGGACAACTCGGGAATCCCCAAGGACCGGGCCGCCGCCGAGGCCGGGCCCAGCGCGGCGGTCGGTCCCAACGCCGCCCCGAAAGTGGTGGCCCACACCAGCATTCCTATGGCTCGGGCCCGGCGGTGGTCGAGGGCCAGGTCAGCTGAGGCGAAGCGAGCCGCCAAGTTTGCGGCATTGCCGGCGCCGATGCCCATGATGCCCGCGAGCAGCAGCGGGTAGAAGTCGGCCACCGCGGCCAGAAAGGCCAAACCGGCCCCGGCTGCTCCGATCGCCCATCCCGCCACCAGACCCCGGCGGCGACCGACCCGGGCCATCCGGCGAGCCAGGGGAACGGTGGTCACCACGCTGCCCACCTGCATCATGGCGGCGGCCAGAGCAGCCAAGAGCTCGCTGCCGGTCATCTCCTCAGCCAAGACCGCGGCCGCGGCGAATCCGCCGGCCATGGCCGCCGATGTGGGGATGACCGAAGCCATCAGCGTCCGCGACGCCCGCTGACAGGCCGCTGCATGCTCCATCGACATCTCTGGACTGGTGCTCCGTCTCGGTTGCCAGTGGTCTCGGCTCACTGTAATGGCGTGTTCCGGGAATAATCGCTCGTGTTCTGCTCAGGATCGGAGCGGGCGGCGAAGGCGGCTTCAAGGGCCAGAGCGGCGGCTTGTTGGCCGACCCCGAGGCGGCCGGCCTCGGCGGCGAATGCCTCGGCGGCGTCGACCAGCTGGCGCTCTACCACCGAGAACGCCACCGGGGGCTCGTCGGCCACAAAGGTGCCGGCCCGTCCCCGGCCCTCCACGATGCCGGCCCATTCCAGCTCGCGGTAGGCCCGAGCCACCGTTCCCGGCGCCAAGCCCAGCTCCCGGGCCATCGAGCGGATGGGCGGCAGCCGCTCCCGGGGCTTGAGCCGGCCCGACGACACCATCAGCCGAAGCTGGGCCCGCAGCTGTTCGTAGGGGGGGATTCTCGAACTCTCGTCAATCCAGATACGCACGACAAGATTGTACTAATGTGCTAATGCATAAAACACAAAATCGGCGAAAAAAAACCAAAACATTCCTGTAATTGCCATATTTGTATTGACCTGATACCGTGCTTGTCGGCTATCAGAAAGGACGGCTGCTATGAAGCTGATCACCGCGGTGGTAAAGCCCCATCAGGTTGAGGACATCAAAGAGGCGTTGGCCGAGGTCGGCGTCCAGGGCATGACCGTGAGCGAGGCTCAGGGTTTCGGGCGCCAAGGCGGCCACACCGAGACCTATCGGGGCACTGAATACAAGGTGTCGTTCACGCCCAAGTCCCGCATCGAAGTCGTGGTGGACGATTCCGTGCTGGCTGCGGCCACCGAGGCCATTGCCAGCGCGGCCCGCACCGGCAAGATCGGCGACGGCAAGATCTGGGCCTCATCGGTGGAGAGCCTGACCCGCATCCGCACCGGAGAACAGGGCGCCGACGCCCTCTGAGCGCTACCTGGTCTACCAGCCCTTCCAGTTCGGGTCGCGCCTCTCCTTGAACGCCTCCACCCCCTCGTCGGCATCCTCGCCGGCCATCAGGATCTCTTGGGCCCAGGTCTCCATCTCGAACATGGTCTGGCGGTTGGTCTCGAAGCTGCGGTTGACCAACAGCTTGCTCATGGTCAGGCTCTTGGTGGGCTGAGCGGCCAGCCGCTCCGCCCAGGCTCGGGCGGTGGGCCACAGCTCCTCAGCGGGCATCACCCGGTTGATCAACCCCATGGCGGCCGCCTCGGCGGCGCTCACGTCATCGCCGAAGAACATCAGCTCCTTGGCCTTCTGCGGGCCGATCAGCCGCGGCAGCAGGTACGCCCCGCCGGCATCGGGCACCAGTCCCCGGCGCACGAACACCTCGATGAACCGGACCCCTTCGGCGGCCACCACCAGATCGCAGGCCACCGCCATGTGGACGCCCATGCCCGCCGCGGTGCCGTTGACGGCGGCGATCACCGGCTTCTCGCAGTCCAAGATGGCTGAAATGAGCTTCTGGGCGCCGACCTTGATGCCCCGGGCCACTTCCATAATGGCCCGGTCGGGCGCTCCCGGCGGCCGAGGCTGGTCGGGCCGGGCCACCCGCAGGTCGGCGCCAGTGCAGAAACCCTTGCCGTTGGCAGTGAGGATCACGGCCCGCACCGACAGATCTTCGCTGATGCGGGCGAACTCGTCAGCGAGGAAGTTCCGCTGATCGGGGGTGATGGCGTTGTGGGCGTCGGGCCGATTAAGGGTGAGGGTAAGCACTCCGGCGTCCTGGGCCGTCAAGATGTCGCCGTCGAGGACTTCGGCGACAGTGCCGCCCTCGTCGCTGCTGCTCATTTTCTCGGCTCCTCGTCTAGCGTGGCCGTTCGTGCCCAGGGAATCATCGCCGAGCTTGCTGCGCGCAAACGCTAGGTGACCGAGGCAGCGGCCCCCCAACCGATCACGCGCCATCCGGCTCTAGGGCTGACGGCGCTGGTCACCGCCGCTTCGCTCACCGGCATCGGGTTGTCGATCATGACGGTGGGGTATCCCGCATTGGGAGAGGCCTTTCCCGGAGTCTCCGACCCCACCTTGTCGTGGGTCACCAACATTTTCACCATCGTCGGGGCGGCAACCCTGGTGCCCGCCGGCGCGCTGGCCGACCGGCTGGGGCGCCGCCGGATGCTGCTGGCGGGCACGTCGCTGTTCCTGGCCGGCTCGGTGCTGGGCGGGATGGCCCCTTCGGTGGGGGTGCTGATCGGGGCTCGGGCGGTGCTGGCGGTGGCCTCATCGATCATCAACACCGCCGCGGTGGCGCTGCTGTTGGCCACCATGGCGGCCAACCGGCTGCCCCTGGCCATCGGCATCTGGGCGGTGGCCGGCGGCACATCGTCGGCGGTCGGCCCGCCGGTGGGCGGGTTGATGATCGAGTGGTTCGGCTGGGAGTGGATGTTCTGGCTGAATCTTCCGTTCTGCCTCTTCGTGCTGGTGACAGTGCCCTTGGTCTACGGCGAGTCGCGCCGCGCCGAGAATCGCGCCCTGCCCGATCCGGCGGGGGGAGCGATGGTGGCGGCAGCCACCGCCTTGGTCACGCTGGGCATCGTGCAGAGCGACCCGTGGGGCTGGCTGGACTGGAAGGTGACGGGCAGCATCACAGCCGGCCTGTTGGCGTTCGGGGCATTCGTGCGGCGGTCCTGGAACCACCCCAACCCGTTGGTGGAGCTGCGGATGTTCCGCTTTCCCAACGTCCGTCGGGGCAATCTGGCCATGCTGATCTTCGCGTCGTCATGGTTCGGCATGTTCTTCGGCTTCACCGTGATCATCATCCGGTCGTGGGGATGGACGCCCATCGAGGGCGGGCTCGCCATTGCCCCGCTGGCGCTGTTCGCCGGGGTAGTCGGCGTGCTCATCGGCCGAGTGGCCCACCGCACCGGCCATCGCGTCTTCATTCTTCCCGGCACCGCGCTCTACGCCTGCGCCACCATGGCACTCTGGGCGGTGCTGGGAGAAGAGCCCGATGCGGTGGCGTTCGTCGTCGGCATGGCCGTGATCGGGGTGGCCACCGGCATGGTCTTCCCCTCCCTGATCGCCGCCGCGGTCCACGATGTGCCGCCCCACCAGTATTCCCTGGCCACCGCCATCAATTTCACCGCCCAGCGGGTGTCCACCACCATCGGCGTGGCCCTCGGCCTCACCTTTGTCACCACCGCGGCCTCGGCGTCTCGGGCCATCGACCTGCTCATGGGCATGGTGGTGGTCACCGCATTGCTGTCGCTGCCGTTCAGCGCTCGGATCGACACCCGACTGCGACACGGGCCAAGCTGATCTCGTGTTCATCGCCATTGCCGACACGATCACCCTGGCCGATGCGGGCAACTTTCAAGAGTTCCACGTGGCCATCGACGGCGACGTGGCCGCCGCGGTGGCCGCCTTCGACGGCCGGGCCGCAGCCTCAGAACGCGACAACCACCTGTGGATCGACATCGCCTTCGTGCGAGAGCTGGCCGGCGCCGCCGCCGACGCCGAGTGGGCGGCCCGATTCGACGCCATGCTGGCCTACGCCGACACCAAAGGCTGGATCGACGAGGCGGCCGGCCGAGTGGAGGCCCACATCCAGCCGCCGGACTGAAACCCGTTAGATCAGCTCTTCCACGCGGGCGACGAGCTGGCGGAGGTTGCGGACTTCGAACACGCCTGAACATGCGGGGGGTGGGCACCGCCCGCCCCGTGGCCTACTCCATACCCGGCGACGGCGACTTCACCCTCGAGCCCACCGGGTAGAGGCCCGCATCGAGCCGCCGGGCTCGAGCAACTCTCACCAGCTGTCACTCCCGCCTGTAGGCTGGTGACAGGCTCGGTGATCCACCACTTTTGACGTCTAGACGTCTAAAGTGGATGCATGGCCGCAACTTCCCCCTCAAAACGGGACCGTCTCAGGCCCGGTCAGGTGCGTGATGCCGTCAGTGGCGCCTTGACCTGTACTGGAGGTCCCATGAGCGTGAAGGAAATCCATGTCGCAGTTGAAGCTCGACTTGGAACTACGGTTGCAGAGTCATCGGTTCGCAGCTATCTCAACCTCAACACCGGGCCAGCCAAGCAGTTCAGGAGAGTCCAACGTGGTGTCTACCAGCTCGGCTGAAGCTGCCCTCAGGGTGGTATGGTGTCCTGCCTTTGAGGTAGGCCGGGCATCTGTCTTCCATGGCGACTGCTTGGAATGGCTTGCTAACCAATCTGATAACTCGATTCATGGCGTTGTCACCGACCCTCCATATGGGCTTGTCGAATATCAGCCCGAACAGCAACACAAGCTCCGTCGAGGGCGAGGCGGCGTGTGGCGCATTCCACCTTCCTTCGACGGCCATCGGCGATCACCAGTCCCGAGGTTTACCACGCTCACTGCATCAGATCTCAAAGCTCTGGACGGCTTCTTCAAGGTTTGGGCTGCTGCTCTTATTCCTGTCCTGGTGCCTGGAGCTCATGTGCTCGTTGCTTCGAATCCCCTTCTCTCACACAGGGTGGCTCTATCGGTGTGTCAATCGGGGTTTGAGAGGCGAGGAGAGGTTGTCAGATTGGTCATGACGATGCGGGGGGGTGACCGTCCAAAGAACGCTCATAATGAGTTTCCTGATGTGACGGTTATGCCAAGGTCGAAATGGGAGCCATGGCTGCTGTTCCGTAAGCCGTTGGATGGCCGAGTGCAGGACAACTTGCGCAAATGGGGCACCGGCGGATTGAGGCGAGTATCATCAGATCGACCGTTTGCTGATGTGATTGCCTCTGCACCAACTCGGCCAGATGAACGTAGACTTGCTCCCCATCCTAGTCTGAAGCCGCAGGCTTTCCTTCGTCAGGTGGTTCGGGCGATCTTGCCTATTGGAGAGGGGGTTGTACTTGATCCTTTCGCAGGGTCAGGTTCGACTATCGCAGCAGCGGAACATATCGGCTATGAGAGCGTAGGAGTGGAATCGGATCTTCATTACCTACAGATGGCTCAGTCGGCTATCCCGATGCTGAAGGACTATGAGCCTTCTTCAGATGCAGGGTCAAGGTAAACCCAGTTCTTTCTTATTTTCTCCATACCTTCTTTGTGAGGAGTGGCGGTACGAGTGCCAAGTTCGCCTCGTTCATTTTTTCTGAAGTCATCCGTCTGTACATGTGAGAGATATACCTCGGTGAACTTCAAAGCTAGGCGATCTATAGCTGGTTCAGTCTTATTGTCAATCATGTAGACAAAGATGCAAAGCCATTGGTCTCTCGCTCCATGTGTATCGACTGCACCTCCTTTCTTGACAGTTGTCTTGATTTCAACACCTTGCTCTCCTGATTTTACAGAGTCGTTAGGAAATCTTCCTTTAACAATCAAATCAGGATGCCCGTTATGATAGTTGTTCTGGGTGAGGGCCCTGGAGTGTTTAGCAAGACTGGCAGTAGTCATGTCAGAGAGTGTTCCTGACAAGTTGGCCTTTCGCAGCGTGTCTTCTAGTCGACCTAGACCTTTGCCCGTGAGATGCGAGTTCACGTCGAAGAAGAAGTCGTACACGTCTTGCATCGCAGACGTAAAGTCATGAAGGCGAAGCTCATAGGGCAAGAAAACATTGGGGTTGAGGCACTGCTCACTGACGATTTGCCTGGTGACTGGCACAGGTGATGACCGTAGCAGCCAACTGCGGCGGGTTCGTGTTGAGCCAAGCGGCAGTTGAGGCTCAGGTCTTCAGGGCGGTGAACAGTTCGGCTATGAGGGGAGGGGGGGCGCCGTGGAGGGAGAGGTGGACGCGATCCGCGATGCCTCCGAAGCGGTTTCGGATCTCCGCCGCGGCCTCGGTGGGGGTGCCCTGGACGCTGAGGGTGTGGACCATCTCGTCGTCCCACACATCGCCGATGTCGCCCCAGCGGCCCTGTTTGGTGAGGCGGTTGAGCTCGTCTTGGAGGCCGCCCCAGCCGTGGGCGTCGAGCACCACCCGGTAGGCCGGAGTGGAGCCGTAGAAGCCGAGGTTGGAGCGGCAGAGCTGTTCCACCCGCCAGGCCTCCGACTCGTCGGCGTCATCACTGTATAGCCCCACGATCACCCCCACGCCGAACGTGAAGTCGTCGGGGCTGCGGCCCGCGGCGGCCAAGCCGGCTTTCACTGCGGGCAGCGTCTTGGTTCGCAGGAAGCGCTCGGAGCAGAACGGGTGCATCAAGATGCCGTCGGCGGTCTCGGCCACCATCTTGGTCATTTTCGGGCCCAGCGCCCCGGCCCAGATAGGCGGCGTCCCCCACTCCAGCGGCTCGGGCTCAAAAATCGGAGTGGAGAGCGTGAAGGTGTAGTAGTCGCCCCGGAAGTCGAGGGGATCGCCGTCCTGCCACCGGGCGAATATGGCTTTGGTGGCGGCCATCAGCTCCCGCATCTGCGCCACCGGGCGATCCCACACCGCGCTGTAGCGCTTGGTGATGTGGGGCTTGATCTGCGAGCCCAGGCCCAGGGCGAACTTCCCGTCCGACAGCCGGTGCAGGTCGAACGACTGGTAGGCCAGGTGCATCGGGCTGCGGGGCAGCGCGATGGCCACGTTGGTGTAGAGATCGAGGCCGGTGTCCTCGGCTGCGGCCAGCAGCGGGAAGAACACGTCGCGTTGGCCCTCAAAGGTGAACACCCCGTCGATCCCCATGGCCTCGTAGGCCCGGGCCTGGTCTCGGACCCCGGCCAGATCGGCGGACAAAGGCATGTCGAACTTCATGGGTTCGCCCTTGTCAGGCTGCTCGGCACTCCGAATTCGATAATCAGGTCAAACTCGGCAATCGGATCAAACTTCACAATCAGGCGCCTTTCAAGCGGGGGAACATCGGGAAGGCGACCTCCTCGGCGTCTTCTTGTTCTGGCAGGCCGCCGGCGAAGATCGGCCACACCGTCTCGGCGGTGTGGGGGTGGGGGATCGACC
>JAPOSH010000082.1 GCA_026709815.1 bacterium
GAATCGGCCTGGCGTTGTCGCACCACCTGCTGGCGGAGGGCTACGACGTGCTCGCCTGCGGGAGGACGCAAGCCCGGCTCGAGGCGGCCCGGGCGGATGAGCCGGGGCTGCGGACAACGCGCGCCGACGTCACCGACGCCGCCGATCTCGACCGGCTCTTCGCCGAAATCCTCAACATCGCCAAGCCGCTGGACCTGCTCGTGAACAACGCCGGGGTCAGCTTCGCCTGCGACTACACCAGCGACACCACGCTCTCTCAGGATCTGGCCCGGGCCGAGATCGAGACCAACTTCGTCGCCCCGGTTGAGATCACCCGCCGCTTCTTGTGGATGCGCCGCGAGCAGGGCTGGGAGGACCGACCCGCCACCATCGCCAACGTGGGTACGCCCGGGGCCCTGTTCCCGCTTGAGCCCAACCCGCTCTATTCGGCGTCGAAGTCGGGATTCCACATGTTCACCATGGGCCTTCGCCGACAGCTCGCCGACACTCCGGTCACGGTCGTGGAGATCTACCCTCCCCTTCTGGACACCGGATTGGCCCCCGACATGCACCTGCCGGGCAAAGAGCGGTTCGGGGCCGAGGCCATCGACCGGTTCGCCCGCTTCTCGGTGGACGGGATCCTCGCCAAAGAGCCGAACATCTGCCCCGCCGGCATGGACTTCGTGGGCGATCTCGTGCAGCGAACCGAGGCCGTGGCCGACGAGATCAACGCCTTTCTCGGGCGCGCCGACGGGTGGGAGCAAGACGTCGTGGCTCGCCAGGCCCCAGCAGGCGGTTAGACAGACCGCGAGCGCCGCGCCCGGTCAACGGGCGGCGGCGAGCTGTTCGAGCTCCTCGAGGGCGTGCTCAAGGTGGCGGACGATCAGGCGGGCGTCCGCCACCTTCTCGGCATCGGTCATGACGCCCATGTCCAGACCGTCGCAGTATCGGCGCATCGTCACGTTGAGGAAGCGACCCGAGCCGACGATCGGCGTGGGATAATTGGCCGTCATCCGGTAACCGGCCAAAAACCGCGGCGACGCGGGGCCGGGAACGTTCGACAGGGTCACGTTTCCCGGCGTGAGCATGCCGCCGTCGCGAACTCGCGCGGCGGCCAGCTGGCGCATCTTGCGGGCCGAGAAGAAGGTGGCGTGCTGGTCCATGGTCGGCTCCTGGCGCCTGCTCCGCTCCATCTCCGACGCCATCGACGCCTGGATGGCCTCCAAGCGGGCCCGCGGGTCATCGAGATGGGTTGCCAGGTGGGGATGGAGCGAGATGATCCGGTTGCCGATCTCGCCGTGCTCCGGTCGCCGGTAGCTGCGCGCCGCGTTCACCACAATCGGGTCGTCGGGAAGATCGCCCGCTTCCAACAGGAAGCTGCGGACGGCGCCCGACCCGACAAGGAGGAAGATGTCGTTGACCGTGCCCCCCAGCGCCCCGCCGAGGCGCTTGAAGCGATCCAGCGACACGGTCAGCGCGGCGAACGAGCGGCGCGTCGAGTTGGGCCCGCCCAGGCTCAGCTTGGGCGTTCGGGCCCGCTTGTGCGCCGGATCGGCCTTGAACGCCGCTAGGGCCTCGCGGGCTTGGGCGTGCTCGGCCCGAGACGACCGCGCCCGCCATGCGTCGCCCAGCAGAGCGGCGGTTGCGCGCACCAGCCACTCGGCCCGCCCGGGAATGCGCTCGTCGCGGCGTCGTCGCGCGCCGCTTGCAGCGCCGTCGCCCTCGCCGTCGGTCAAGCTGCTGACAATCGACTGGAATCCGACCCCGTCGGCGAGCGCGTGCAGGGTTCGCAGGTACAACGCGCTTCGCCCCCCGGCCACGCTGGGGACCACGATGATGTGAAACGGAGGACGCTCGGGATCCAGCTGCTCCATGGCCCAGGCCGCCGCATGGTCGCAGAGCTCGTCGACGCCGAGCTCTTGGTGCTGGCTGCGAACGGTGAGCACGCTGTCGAGGTCCACGGCGGCCAGCTCGAACCAGGCATCGCAATCGATGTGGGCCGGTGCTGAGCGTCGGCGCCGCAACAGCGGCGTCAGGGGCAGGCGCTGCGCGAGGTGGCGGCGCACATCGCCGACGAATCGCTCCGGTGACGCCCCGGCGCGATCAAACGTTTGCAGCGCGCCGATCTGCGCGGGCGTGTTGGGGTGGTGGGCCGCGATCATGTAGTCGTCGTCTGGGCGGAGCCGGATCACGCTGCCCGCCTCCCCCGCGCTAGCCGAGCGCGTTGGAGCGGCTGGCTTGATTTGTCCATCGACCCAACCTACTTTACAGCGTAAAATAGGGCCAAACGAGCAGGCACCGGCCACTCCGGTCGTTGCCTGCCGCGGCGTGGTTGAACCCGGCCGAAGGAGTCCGATGCTTGGTCGCCCATTCGATCCCGATGCGCTCTTCTCCGACGAGGAGATTCGCAACGCGCGCCGACAGCTGCGCCGGCAGTGGCGCGACACGGGCCGCTACGACGGCAGGACGCTGCCCGAGGCGCTGGCCGACTCGGCCCGGGCTACCCCCCACCTCCAGCTCGTGCTGCACTCGCTGGAGCGCCCCTCGGTGTTCACGCTGGAAGAGCTTCGGCGAGATTCGCTCGCCATGGCCGGCGCGCTGGCCAGCACGGGGCTGCAACGAGGCGACGTGGCCGCGGTACAGCTGCCCAACTGGCGCGAGACCGCGGTTGCCTACACGGCGTTGGCCACGCTGGGCGTGGTGTTCGTGCCGATCGTCCACACCTACGGGCACCGCGAGACGGACTGGATCCTGCGGGCCTCGGGGGCGCGCATGTACATCTGTCCGGATCGATGGGGGAACCTCGACTTCGCCGGCCGCCTCGGCGACATGCCGGCCACCGCCGACCTCGACGTGGTGATCGTGGGAGAAGACGTCCCAGCGGGGGCCACCGCCTGGAGCGATCTACAGGACCGCGCCCGCGCCGAGCCCGCTTTCGAGCCTATGGCGCTCGACGCGAGCGACCCCGCGCTCATCGTCTACACGTCGGGAACCACCGCCGACCCCAAAGGAGTGATCCACACCCACGAGACCTTCGTCACCGAGGTGCGCGACATCTTCGCGCCGCCGGTCTGCGACAAGGACATGGTCGCGCTCCACCCCTTCCCCGCCGGCCACATCGCCGGGCTGATCATGCTCTTCAACCCGGTCGTCGCGGGCCTGAGAAACGTTTTGCTCGACCGCTGGGACCCGGAGGCGGCTGCGGACCAGATAGAGGCGTGCCGGGTGACTTTGGTGAACGGCACCCCGTTTCACGTGGGCGCCCTGCTCGACATGCACGAAGCCGGCGATCAGCGGCTCGCCACCGTCAAGGAGGCCACGTGCGGCGCGGCCGGCGTGCCCCCCTCGCTGGTCGAGCGCTCGGAGAGGCTGGGCTGGCCCATGCGGCGCACCTACGGATCGTCTGAGCACCCATCGGTCAGCTTCGGCCTTCGCTCGACGCCGCTCAGAGATCGGGCCCGAACCGATGGCGTCATCTACGAGGGCACCGGGCTGCGCATCGTCGACGACGCCGGGCGGGATCTGGGACCGGGCGAGGAGGGGGAGATCTGGACCATCGGACCCGACCAGTTCTTGGGCTACACCGATCCGGCGCTCAACGAAGCGGCGTTCGCGCCCGGCGGCTGGTTCCGCACCGGTGATGTCGGCGTGCTCGACCACCGCGGCAATCTCACCATCACCGACCGGATCAAAGACATCATCATCCGGGGCGGCGAGAACCTCTCCTCCCTTGAGATCGAAGACCTCGTCCGGCGCCATCCGTCGGTGGCGGAGGCCGCCGCGGTCGGCATGCCCGACCAGCGGTACGGGGAGCGGGTCTGCGTCTTCGTGAAGCCGACCGCCGACGGGCACGCTCCCAGCGTCGCCGCTCTGGCCGATCACTTCGCGCAACTCGGCGTGGCCAAGCAGAAAACCCCGGAAAAAGTGATGGAGGTGGCGGACTTCCCGCGCACCGCGTCGGGCAAGGTCAAGAAGTCCGAGTTGCGCAAACAGCTCTGAAATCGGCTCGCTGGCACTACCGTGAGACCATGACCGCCGCTCCGAGCCGTCGAAGCTCAGCCCTGTCGCAAGACGAGGTGGTGGAGGTCGCGCTGCGACTCGCCCGCCAACGGGGCATCGATGCCGTCACCATGCGGTCGGTGGCGGCAGAACTCCACGTCACACCCATGGCGCTCTACTACCACGTCAAGGACAAAGACGAGCTCCTCGGGCTGATCGCAGCGGCGGCCATCGCCCGGCACGTCGACCTCTTGCAGGCCACGGGCGGCGAGACGTGGGAACAGGCCCTCGGCCACTACCTGACCTCGCTGTGGACCACGCTGCGGGCATACCGGGGCCTCGGCGAGCATCTGATCGCCCGGCCCGATCTCGGGATATCCCCCGACCACTACCACGACGGCGTCGAGTTCTTGGAGCGCGCCGGCTTCCCCCCCGGCCTGGCCCGGCTCGCGTGGCCCTATGCGATCACCTACGTCCACGGCCGCCTGAGCGTCGATGCGAACCTGAACAGAGATTCGGCGCGGGCCATGGGGCTGAGCGGGATCTCGGCCAAAGAGCATGTGGCCTTCGGGGTGGAGACGGTCGTGGCCGGACTCCGGGCGATGCTCGACCGCGCCCATCACAAGGACTGCGGGTGACCGAGCCGACGCCGCCGCGGCTGGGATTCTGGTGGATCGCCGAGGATCATCCGGACCTGCCGGCCATCCTCGCCTCCCCCTCGGGAACCCGCACGTTCAGGGAGCTGGCCCAACAGGCGCATCGGATCGTGCATGCACTGCGCCATGCCGGCCTCGAGCGCGGCGCCGTCGTCGCGGCGCTGCTGGCCAACGACTGCCAACTCGTGGAATGGCTGCTGGCCTGCGAGCAGAGCGGGCTCTATCTGGTGATGATCAACCCGCGCTCGTCCGAAGATGAGATAGAGGCCGTGCTGGAGGCTTCCGAGGCCTCCGCGCTGGTCTTCCAAGCCTCCCGCGCCGATGCGGTGCGCGACATCGCCGGCCGTCGAGAGCTGCGCGCCCTCGTATCGGTCGGAGAGGTGGCCGGAGTCACCTCCACCGCCGAGTTCCTCGACCCCCACCCGACCACCATGCCCGAGGACCGGAGCCCGGGATCGTTCTTCGCGTTCTCCTCCGGCACCACCGGCCGTCCCAAGGGCATCAAACGGCGGCTGCGAGATGGGGATCCCTCAAAGCTGGCCCACGAGGCCGCGCTCACAGGCCGGGCCTTCTCGCTGTCGCCGCTGCGAGGCAGTCTCTTGATGACGGCCGGGATGTTCCACGGGGGCAGCCGGGTGTTCTACATGGCGGCGCTCAACATGGGGCAGGCCGTCGTCATCCACCCCCGGTTCGACGCCGAGGAAATGCTGCGAGCGATCCAACGGCACCGCATCACAACCGTCTACGCCGTCCCCGTGATGTTCCACCGGCTGCTCAAGCTCCCGGAGGCCACTCGGGCCGAATACGACGTCTCGAGCCTCGAAGTCGTGGTACACGGCGCCGCGCCGTGCTCCCCGTCGGTCAAGCACCGCATGATGGACTGGTGGGGGCCGGTGCTCTGGGAGACCTACGGCGGCACCGAAGGCGCCGCGACGATCGCCAAGCCTTACCGCTGGCTCGAGAAACCGGGCACGGTCGGGCGCAGCGTGCGGGGCGTGACCGTGACCATCCGCGACGACAACGGCGATCTCCTGGCGCCGGGAGAGATCGGCGAGGTGTTCATCGACATGGGCGAACGGCTCTTCCGATACACCGGCGATCCGGCCCAGACCGACGAGGTTTTCCGAGACACGGCCTTCACCATCGGCGATCTGGGCTACCTGGACGAAGACGGCTATCTGTTCCTCGCCGACCGGAAGAAAGACATGATCATCAGCGGAGGCGTCAACATCTATCCGTTCGAGATCGAGAACATCCTGGCCGCGCACCCCGCGGTAGCCGAGACCGCGGTCATCGGCATCCCCGACGAGGAGTGGGGAGAGCAGGTGAAAGCAGTGGTGGAGCTGACCGCTGAGCCCGCCACCGATGCGGAGAAGGCCGCCTTGGAGAGCGAGCTGATCGCCCTGTGCCGGGAGAGGCTCGCTGCGTCCAAGTGCCCCCGATCGGTCGACTTCGTGGAGCAGTTGCCCCGCAGCGACACGGGCAAAGTGCTGAAACGCGAGATCCGCGACCGCTACTGGGCCGATTCCGGCCGGCGGATCTGATTTCGAGGTCGACCAGCGAGCAAAGGAGAAGGCCATGGCCCAGCAGAAAGACGCCCAGCAGAAAGAAGAAGAGTCGTTCGGGAGGATAACGGCGGACGGCATCCAGCGATACCGGAACCGGATCGGTGTGCTGATCAAAGAGGGCGCTCCGTTCAACCAGGAGCCGCACAAGGACACCATCCGCCACTTCGCCCACGCCTACGGTGACGACAATCCGATCTTCTGCGATGAGGACTATGCCAGCACCACGCGATGGGAGGGCATCGTGGCCCCCCCCATGTACCTGCTCTCCCTCGACAACACCGGGCGCCCGCCGGTCCCCAAGGAGGTCCGCGCCGCCGGGTCGGGGGCGCTTCGCGGCGTGCCCAACTACCTCGCGGGCGGCAGCTACGAGCTGATCCGCCCCGTGCGACCGGGTGATCTCGTTCATTTGAACCACTTCGTGGAAGGCGTCGAGGAGACCGACAGCGAGTTCGGGGGCGGCAGGGCATTGATCGTCCGCCACCGCAAGGAGTACATCAACCAGCGCCGCGAGATGGTGGCGATCCGCCGCTTCCACTTCTTCTACGTGGAGCGAGAGGCGTCGGAGAAGGCGGGCAAGAACACCAAGACCTATGAGCCCCCCGCCTACGACGAGGATTACCTAGCCCGAATCGACCAAGCCTATGAGAACGAGTTCCGCCGGGGGCCGGACACGCTCTACTGGGAGGACGTCGAGCCGGAAATGGAGATGCCGTCGATGGTCAAAGGGCCGATCCAGGTGCAAGACATGATCGCCTGGCACATGGGAATGGGCTGGGGCATGTTCCGCAACGGCGTCCACCGCCTCGACTACTTGAACCGAAAGCGCATCCCCGCCTTCTACAGCAAGACCAAAGACGGGGCCTGGGCATCGACTATGCGGGTGCATTGGGACGATGAGCGGGCCCAGGAGGTGGGCAATCCCCGGGCCTACGACTACGCGTTCATGCGCACCTCGTGGATGATGCACTACCTCACCAACTGGGCAGGCGACGACGGCTTCGTCTGGGAGCTGGCCGACGAGGCCCGGGTGTTCAACTTCCACGGCGACACGACTTGGGTACACGCCAAGGTCGCCGACAAGTCGCAGGACGGGCGGCGCAACCTGGTGAAGCTGGAAATCTGGTGCGAGAACCAGCGGGGAGAGGTCACCGCGCCCGGCCGGGCCAAGGTCTTGTTGCCGTCGCGGGAGCGCGGACCCGTCACCATTCCCGCGACCGACGTGGAGCCCTCGCCCATGAGGACGGATTACGCCGTCGACACTCCTGGATGCGTCTGGTAGCGCGGCGGCTTTCCACCGGCGGCTGTGCGCCGGGGATGGGAACGAGCGCTTGCGGTTCTCCTCAGCCGCCGATCCCGAGCAGAATGATCGACATCAGGCAGCCGTCAGGGCCGCCTCGGCTGCCGTGGCGCCCGGTCACCAGCGCGCTGTCACCGGCGCGAAGCGTGACCGTTCCGCTGTCGAGGATGAGATCCATCTCCCCCTCGATGATCACATCTAGATCGATGGTGGGCGTGGCGTGCATCTCCCAGCACTGCCCTGGCGCCACCCGGCTGAACAACCAGCGGACCCCGCCGGGCACCGGCATCTCGTCGCCCCAATCCACGACATCGGCCAATGGGGCCAAAGACGCGACGTCGTCGATCGCGAACACGTCGGTCACCCCGCTCCCGATCTCGATCTCCCGGGCCACGAAGGATCGGCCCTGCTCATCGTTGGCGGTGATTACGCAGCGCATGTGAGCCTCCAAGGAGTCGCCGGTGCTGCCCGAACTTTACTATGTACAACACGGAGCAACCGAACAGAAGCGAGGATGTTGACATGACGGCACCAGAGGAGAAAGTCTGCTTGATCACGGGTTGCTCGAGCGGCCTCGGCATCGGCCTCGCCGTCGAGCTGGGCCGCAGAGGCCACATCGTGATCGCCACGATGCGCGACCTCGAAAAGCAGGCCGCCCTTCGCTCCGCCCTCGAAACCGCAGGAGTGGAGGCCTCCATCGCGGCACTCGACGTGCAAGACGGCCACGGTATCGAATCCCTCGTCAACCGGATGATCGACGAGCACGAGCGGATCGACGTCCTCGTCAACAATGCCGGAGTGGGTTTCCTCCTCGCCACCGAGGACGCAACCGAAGAGCACATCCAGACGGTCTTGGACATCAACGTGATGGGAGTCATGCGCACCACGAAATCCGTGATTCCCCATATGCGCCGGGCGCGCCGCGGGCACGTGGTCAACATTTCCTCGCTGGCCGGCCTCGTGGGCCAGCCCTTCAACGAGATCTACTGCGCGTCCAAGTTCGCGGTCGAGGGCTACACGGAGGCTATGGCCAGCTATATGACGCCGGCCTTCGGCATCTGCTTCACGTCGGTGCTGTCAGGGCGGATCGACACCGAGTTCGGCGCCAACGCCACCCGACTGGTGGAGGGCGCAGAGCAGATCGAGCGGGAAGACTACCGGCCTGTCCGGGAGAAGTACCTGGCCGGCGCGGCCCGGCGCTCTCGCCCCGAGAGCGGGATCGTGCAGTCGGCGGCCGAGGTCGCAACGATCGTCTCCGACTGCATCGAGCACCGCTCGCCGCCCATCCGCCTCATCACATCCGCCTGGGCCGAAGCCATGTGCCGGATAAAGACCGAGGCCGACCCCACCGGCCGCCGCATGCAGCAAGCCGTGATCGACGTCTTCCTCGAGGGGGGAGAGGTCCAATGAGGCACGCCCCGGCGCGTCGGGCCGGGGCCGCTACCTGCCTCTATGGCGCTCGGCGAAGGACCGGCGAAGGTCGGCGGCCTCAACCCCGGTGAGCAGCTGGCCGTTGGCGAGCACCTCGATGCCCCGCGAGTCGGACAGGCCGAGGTCGGCGCACAGCTCGATGGCCAACTTGCCCACGGCGAAGGCCTCGGGCGGGCGCTCAGCCATGTGGCGGGCAAACGCATCGACGCGCTCGTCGAACTCATCGTCGGGATAGACGTCGTGGACCAGGCCCATCGTCAGCGCGCGCTCAGAGGAGACGCTCTGCTCTGCCAGCACCAGCCACCGCGCCCAGGCGGGGCCGACGAGGCGCGACAGCCGGCTCACGCCCCCGCTGCCGGGCAGCACCCCGACTGACGTCACCTCCGGGAGCCCGAAGCTGGCGCTCTCGGCGGCCAACCGGAAGTCGCAGCCCAGCGCGAACTCCAGCGCGCCGCCCAGGCACGGGGCGTGGGCCGCGAGGATGGTCGGCTTCTCGATCGTCTCGGCCAGCTCGGCCGCCCAGCGGAAATTCTGGCGAGGCTGCGCGTTGCCGCGGTACCAGCGGCGGGCAGCCCGGCTGCTCCCGTCGAAATCGGGCTGCGGATTCTGGTAGATGTCCAACCCCGCGCAGAAGTACCGACCCCGCGCCCTCACCACGAGGACCCGAAGGTCGTCGCGGTCTCGCAGATCTTCAAGGGCGGCGCATAACGCCTCGATCATCTCGACAGTGGCGGCGTTGAGCTTCTCGGGCCGATTCAATATGACGGTGGCGATTCCATCGCGGTCTTGGCGAAGAACGGTTGGCTCACTCATGGATGATCTTCCTCTCGGTGGTGTTCGTCGGCATCTGCTGAGAGCTTCTCGCTAACGGTCTCCCCGGGGCTCGCGTGGCAGCTCGAGGCCCCGCTCCCCGATGACGTTGCGCAGGATCTCGTTGGAACCGCCTGCGATGGTCCACGAGCGGGCGTACAGGAACGCATCCTGCAAATAGCCGTCCTGATAGGCCAGCGGCTCGCCCTCGACCAGCGCGCCGCGCCCGCCCAGCAGCCGCAGCGCATAGTCGGCCACCTCGAGGTTCTGCTCGCTGAACCAGATCTTGACCAGCGGCGCGGCCCACTCGTTGGTCTGGCCCTTGGCGGCTCGGGTCTCGATCTGGTGGCCGAGGTAGCGCTCCATCCGGTTGCGGGCGGCCACCCGGCCGATCTGCTGGCGAACCGCTCCGTCCTCGATGGCGGGGCGGCCCCGCCGGCGGTGGTCCCGCGCCACCCGCACCAGCACTCCCGCAAGATCGCGCTCCTTTTCACCCGGGAGGGTGACGCGTTCGTGCGCCAGGCTGGCCTGCGCGACCTTCCAGCCCGAACCTGGCTCGCCGATCATGTTGTCGGCCGGAATGCGCACCGAGTCCAAGAACACCTCGTTGAAGTCGGTGGTGCCCGTGATCTCGCGCAGCGGACGGGTGGTCACCCCTTCGCTGTCCATGTCGAGGATGAAGGCGGTGATGCCGTCGCGCCCCGTCCCCGACCCGATCCTGGCCAGCAGGTAGCCGAAGTCGCTGAACTGCGCCCACGTGCTCCAGACCTTCTGGCCACTGACCACATAGCAGTCGCCGTCGAGCACCGCCCTGGTCTTGAGCGAGGTCAGATCGCTCCCGGCGTCCGGCTCGCTGAAGAGCTGCGTCCAGATGTGCTCACCCGAGGCAATGGCGGGAAGGTAAGCGGCGCGTTGCCGCTCGGTCCCGAAATGCACGATGGCGCCAACCACCAGCGGATTGCCCAGCACATAGGGGACTCGCGTGCGATCCAGCTCCTCGACGCTGATGCGCGCCTCGAACGGGTCATCGCGGTCGGCGCCATAGCCGGCATCGTGCAGGCTGCGGACCCAGCGGCGCAGCTTCGCCACATCCTCGGGGTCTTCGGGCGCCCGCAACCCCGAGCGCTGCTTGAAGGCCAGCTGGGGGAGATTGGCCGCGATGAACTCCCGCAGACCTTGACGGTAGGCGTCGTAGCGAGACGGAATCTCGGGGATGTCCACGTCCATCAGGCTGACGCCTCCGCCTCGACCAAACAGCACAACTGCTCGCGGTGCCACTCGGGATCACCGAAAAGCAGCTGATCCACCTTGGCCCGCCGCATGAACAGGTGGGCGTCGTGCTCCCAGGTGAAGCCGATGCCGCCGTGGATCTGCACCGACTCCCCGGCGATGAAGGCGAATGCGTCGCGCACGGCCGAGCCCGCCACGGCCACGGCCTCGTCGCGGTCGGGACGGTCGTCGGCCACGGCCAGAGCCGCGTACCAAGAGGCGGCACGCGCCCCCTCCAACTCGATCAGCAGGTCGGCGAGCCGGTGCTTGATGGCTTGGAAGCCGCCGATGGCCCGACCGAACTGCCGACGGTCCTTGGCGTACTGCACCGTGATCTCGAAAACCCGCTCCGCCGCGCCGACCGCCTCCGCGGCCTGCAGCACGGTGGCCAGGCAACAGGCGCGCTCGATGGCACGGCCGGCCGCTCCGACGGCGCCCAAGACCTGCCGGCTGGGCACGTGAACGCCCTCGAAGCGGATCTCGCAGAACCGCCTCGTGAGATCGAGGCCGCCGAGCACCCGAATGCTCACGCCGGTCGCCGGCAGCGGCACCAGCGCCAGCGTCGGGCCGCTCGGCGCACTGCACGACACGAGCAGCAGGTCGGCCTCATGGGCGTCGTGCGCGAAACGCGCCACTCCGTCAAGCCTCAGATCGCTTTGCGCCGGCGACGCCTCGACGCCGATGGCGGCCGCGTCGGCCGAACCATCAACCGCGGCACCCCACGTGGCGACGCAGTCACCACGGGCAATCGCCCCGAGGAACTCCTGGCGCTGCTGCTCGTCGCCGAACACCGCCACCGCGTCGGCAACCACGTTGGTGGTCAGGAACGGGCCCGGGTACAGCGCCCGTCCGAGCTCTTCGGCCACCGCGGCCAGATCCACCACCGGCTGATCGCTCACGCTGCCCCCGCCGTATCGCTCGGGCACCAAAGGAGCGACCCAGCCGAGCTGCGCCCCCTCGCGCCAGACGCCCCGGTCGAACGTCGACTCGGCCTCGAGGCGGGCGCGCACCGAGGCAATCGGATGGCGCTCTTCGAGGAAACGGCGCGTCACCTGCCGCAGCAGCCCCTGATCATCGTTGTACGCGAAGTCCATGGCCCCCTTCCCTGACGAGGCGAACATCCGACCATCCGTGCCCCCAACCCCGGCTTTCTCCTGAATGACACGAATGTTAGATTATCTTATCTGAATGCACAGGCGCGCCGCCAGCGCCTCCCGACCGATGGCAGACCACCAACCGCCGGCACTTCCGGCCCCAGCACCGATGCCACACCGCTATCGACCCGCCGCGCTCGGCCTCGACGGCATCGAGCCCCACCGCCGAGCGCCGTTCGGCCACAACCCACAGGTCGGCGAACGGGGCAAGGCCACCCAGCAGGCGTTCCTGCACGCCGCCCTCGAGACCTTTGGAGAAACCAGCTTTCACGCCACCAGCGTTGAGGCCATCGCCGATCGGGTCGGCACCTCTCGGGCCGCCTTCTACCAGTACTTCGACAGCAAGGACGACGTCTTCCGCCAGCTCGCCTATCGGTTCGGCGCGGAGATGTCGTCGCTGCTGCAAAACCTCGCTGCCATTGAGCCCAACCGCGCCGGCCGGCACCTCATCCGCGGCTGGCTGACCGACCTTGCGGGCATCTACGACAAATACCAGCCCATTGCCCGAAGCTGGGGCGACGCGGTGCATCGGGTGCCCCGACTCGCCGACGCGTCCCTGGCCACCAGCGACAGATTCATGAACGAGATGGCTGAGGCTCTGGTGGTTCCCGATGATTCGCCGGTGCGGGGAGTCGTGCTCGCCGATCTGACCTGGTCGGTCGCGTATGGGGCGTGCTTCTATCGTCGCTCGCATCTGCTGGTCTCCGTGGATCGGTTCGCCGATGCGCTCGCCGACGCCATCCACCGCACCATCTTCGGCCCGATGGAGGGCGTCAACATCGGTCCGACCGTCAAGCGGACGACTCCCCGAAGCCGCGGCCTCCCCGGCTTCGATCAGCCCGACCTCTCTCGGCTCCGTCCCAAGGGGCGGCGAACTCGGGAGCGCATGCTGAAGGCCGCGGCAGAGACCTTCGAGCGGCTCGGCTACCAGCAGACCCGAGTCGCGGACATCACGGGCCGCGCCGGCCTCTCGCACGGAGCGTTCTACCGCTACTTCGACGACAAGGGGCACGCCTTCACCGAACTGGCCGCCGCCGCGGCAAGCTCGATGGCCGAGCTCCTCATCCAACTCCCGGCGCCTCCGGGAGGCATCACCTCATGGGCCCGCGACTACGTCGAGGAGTTCGACAGGCACCAGAGCATTTTCTCGATGTGGCAGAGCGCCGGCGCTGACGGGAAGTCGAGGGCCTCGGAAATCGTGGCCGCGCTCGCGTCATCATGGGCCGACATCCTCGAGACGAGAGGACTGGGCGACGTAGACGCCGACCTTCCCACCTTCTTCGCCTTAGTCGAGCAGTTCCCGAGCAACAGGAACACCAGATTCCGCTTCACCGATGAGGAGACGGCCACTGCCCTGGCCCTGTTCATGGGACGAGGACTCCTGGCCAGGGCCGCCCTGGACTGACAGGAGTGACACCATCGTTAGAAATAAAGTAGGGTTTGCAGAGTCGAAAAAGGAGGTCGCCAATGAACGACGCACCCACGAAGGCATCTGACGAGCAGGCGCGATCATTCGAGGATCCCCGTTTCCGAGACAACCCTCAAGAGTCCTTCAAGATAGTCCGCCAAACGAATCCGGTGGCCAAGATCGCGACCGGTTACGACTCGGGCGTGATCGTCACCAAACACGAAGACGTGCTCACCGTGCTGCGGTCGCCAGAGGTGTTCTCATCCAACCAGGCCGCGGTGGACATCGGGCAGATCCGACCGCTGCCCCCGCTTCAGATCGATCCTCCCGACCACTCGAAGTACCGCAAGCTCACCGATCCGCTCTTCTCCCCCAAGCGGGTGGCGGCCCTTGAAGGGGCCACGAGAGAACTGGTGGTCGGGCTCATCGAGGCGATCGCCGACGACGGCAAGGCCAACTTCCACCAAGCGGTGGCCGAGCCGGTGCCCAGCATCGTGTTCCTCCAGCTGCTCGGGCTCCCTGTGTCCCGGCTCCCCGAGTTCATCGAGCTGAAGGACGGCATCATCCGCCCGCCGGCGCGGACCATGGCCGAGCGAACCGAAGCCATTCATGCCACCGGGACCAAGATCTACGCGGTTCTCGAGGAGGTGGTCGCGGACCGCGTGGCCGAACCCCGAGATGACATGATCTCGGGGTTCCTCGACAGCCATGTAGACGGAGACCGGCTGACCAGAGAAGACGTAATCGACATCTGCTACCTGTTTTTCCTCGCCGGCCTCGACACCGTGACCGCCTCGCTCGACTGCATGATCGCATTCCTGGCCACCCACCCTGAGCACCGCCAAGAGCTGCTTGACGACCCCGCCCTCATCCCCAGCGCCGTGGAGGAGCTGTTGCGGTGGGACACCCCGGTCAGCAGAGTGGCGCGGATCGCCACGCAGGACACCGAGCTGTCGGGTTGCCCTATAGCCAAGGGAACGCAGGTGTCACCGGCGCTCATATCGGCGAACACCGACGAGAACTTCTTAGAGCGCGCCGATGAGGTGGACTTCCATCGCGAGGCCAACAAGCATCTGGCCTTCGGAGGCGGCGTCCACCGGTGCCTGGGCTCCCACCTGGCCAGAATGGAGCTGCGGGTAGTGCTCGAGGAGTGGCACCGAAGGGTGCCCCACTACCGGATTGCCGATGGAGCGGACATCCAATACACGCAGGGGCTGAGGCAGGTGGAAAACCTCGAACTCGTCTGGTGAGTCCGCACCGCCCTGCGCCCCGGCGTTAGCGGGCCGGGCTCAGTCCTCGAGGCCGGCCGTGGTCCGGCTCACCTCCATCAGACGCTCCACGATCTTCTCATCGAGCGCCTCTTTGTTGGGCAGCCGGGCCTTGTCCTCATAGACGAACTGGCCGCTGACCTCGTCGTAGGCCGACGACACGGCGAGCCGAACGATGCGGTCGGCGCCGACGAGGGGCGGCGAGGCGAGCAGGCGCATCATGGGGCGGCCGAACAACGCTTGGGTGCCTTTCAGGTCGCGCAAAAGGTTGGTGTTGATGAAGCCCGGATTGAGCGCATTGGCCGTCACCCCCGACCCCTCCAGCCGACGGGACAGGTCGAGGGTGAACATATTGAGGGCCAGCTTCGCCTGCGAATAGGCCTTGCCGGTGGTGAAGCCGTGTTCGAGCTGCAGATCATCGAAGCGCACATGGCCGAAGGCCTCCATCGCCGAGGAGACGTTGACGATGCGAGCCGGCGCCGAGGCTTTCAGCCGATCCACCAGAAGGCTGGTCAACAGGAAGGTGCCCAGGTAGTTGACCACCCAATGGAGCTCGAATCCCTCCTCGGTCACCTGCCGCTCGCCGGCGTTGACGCCGGCGTTGTTCACCAGAACGTGGATGCTGGGGCAATCGGACAGCACGGTGGCCGCCGCACCGCGGACGCTCGCCAAAGATGAGAGGTCGCAATGAACGAATTCGACCGAAGAGCCCAGCTCGTCCATGATGGCCTGGCCCTTCGCCTCGTTCCGCCCCAAAAGAACGACCTTGGCCCCCATGCCGCAGAGCAGTTCGACCGCCACTCGGCCCATCCCGTCGGTGCCGCCGGTGAAAACCACCGTCTTGGACGTGAGGTCGCGATCGGCCGGAGGGATCGCATGCGCGGGATCGGGCTTGCGCCGCTGCCTCGACATCGACCCGGCCAGTGCCCGCAGATGGTCCATTCTGCTCATGCCTCGTTTAGAACTCACGAGTAACCTCTCCTGCTGTAAAATCCGATTAAGCTTAAACTAACACTTGCGTCACACAACCCATGATGCCCGCCGCGGGAAGTGAACGGTGGGCATGTCTTCAAAAAAGGGGGCCTCACATGTCCTACGAAATGCGAATGCTCATCAACGGCGAGCTCTTGGCCGGGAGACAAGAGTTCGAGGTGCTGAATCCGGCGACCGAGGAGGTCGTGGGAACGAGCGCCGACGCTGACGCCTCGGATATGGACCGCGCCGTGGCCGCAGCCCGTCAAGCCCAAGACAGCACCGACTGGGCCACCGACCCTGAGCTGCGGAAGAGATCCATGCTCCAGCTTCAGAGCGCACTGGAGGCCGAGCAAGAAGAGTTTCGGACCGAGCTGGTGGCCGAGGTCGGATGCCCGGTGCTCACCACGTACGGGCCCCAGCTGGATGCGCCGCTGCGAGAAGCGCTGGGGTGGCCCACCGAGATGATCGAACAGTTCGCATGGTCGCGCCGGCTTCCCGACCACGACGCCTTCGGCCTCGGCTTCCAAACCCACCGCGAGGTTTGGAAGGAACCGGTCGGCGTCGTGGGGGTCATCATGCCGTGGAACTTCCCCTTCGAGGTCATTCTCAACAAGCTGGGCCCGATCCTCGCCATGGGCAACAGCTGCGTCATCAAGCCCGCGCCCGACACCCCGCTCAACGCCAACCGCGTCGGCCGGCTGATCGCCGAGCAGACCGAGATCCCCCCCGGGGTCGTCAACATCGTTCCCTCCAGCGATCACCTCGTGGGTGAGGTGCTGACGACGTCGCCGCTGGTGGACATGGTGGCGTTCACCGGGTCCACTGCCACCGGTCGGCGGATCATGGAAGCGGCATCGGCCACGCTCAAGCAAGTCTTCCTGGAGCTGGGGGGCAAGTCGGTCAACCTCATCCTGGATGATGCTGATTTTGCCGCCACGGTGCCCACCGCGGCGGGAATGTGCATGCACGCCGGGCAGGGCTGCGCCATGACCACCCGGCTGTTGGTGCCCTTCTCCCAGTACGACGAAGCGGTCGAGTTGGTCAAGACGGGCTTCGAGAGCGTCTCCTACGGCGACCCCACCGATCCGGCCAACTTGCAGGGCCCGCTGATCTCCGCCAAACAGCGAGACAGGGTATTGGGCTACATCGAAAAGGGGATCGCCGAGGGGGCCAGACTCGTCACCGGCGGCGGCATCCCGAGCGGCTTCGACAAGGGATATTTCGTGGAACCTACGGTCTTCGCCGACGTGGACAACTCCATGACGATCGCCCGCGAGGAGATCTTCGGGCCCGTGATCGCCGTCATCGGCTACGAGGACGACGACCACGCGGTCCGAATCGCCAACGATTCGGAGTATGGGCTCTCCGGATCCATCGTCTCGGCCGACCTCGACCGGGCAACGGCGGTGGCCCGCCGGATCCGCACCGGCACGCTGGCGATCAACGGCGGCTCCTGGTACGGTGCCGACGCCCCCTTCGGCGGCTACAAGGCCTCGGGCGTCGGTCGCCAGTGCGGGATCGAGGGCTTGGAGATATTCACCGAGACCAAGACCGTCGGATGGCCGATCGGCCCGTAGCGAAAAGCCGGAAGGCAGACCAGCGCATGAGGATCGGCGTACATCTCCCCGAACAGCAGATCGGCTTCGACCCCGGAGTGATCCGCGAGTTCGCCGTGCGGGCCGAAGAGCTCGGGTTCGACTTCATCACCAGTGTGGACCATGTGCTGAGCACGCCCCACGACCGCCGCGAGCCGCCTTCGGGGAAGGGCGGC
>JAPOSH010000201.1 GCA_026709815.1 bacterium
TGGTGCCGAGAAAGTCGCCGGCCGCCTCGGCCAGGGCGGCGGCCGCCGCGGGCCGCACCCGGGAAGGCCCGCTGCCGAAGCGACCGTCTTCGGGCAAAAGATCGGGAGGGATGGGAATGCTCGAGGTTGGGGCGGCGCCGCTCATGGCCTCCCACGATACCGATGTCGGCCCGTTGATCGGAGTTGTCGGGGTTATGGCCTCCCACGATACCGATGCCGGCCCGTCGATCGGAGTTGTCGGGTCGCCGGATTTTGCCCTTCGACTGGCCTGCCCTGGTGTGAGAAGCTGCGCTCATGGCCCGCATATCCCAGCGCATCTCCGCCATCGCCCCCTCGGCCACCCTGGCGGTGGACGCCAAGGCCAAGGCTCTGAGGGCCCAGGGGGCGCCGGTGATCAGCTTCGGCGCCGGGGAGCCCGACTTTCCCACTCCGGCGGCGATTTTGGAAGCGGCTCGAGCTGCGGTGGGCGATCCCCGCAACCATCGCTATTCCCCCGCCGGAGGCCTGCCCGAGCTCCGGGAGGCCATTGCGGCCAAGACCCAGCGGGATTCGGGCTACGAGGTGGCGCCGTCGCAGGTGGTGGTGACCAACGGGGGCAAGCACGCGGTGTACAACGGGTTCGCCGTGCTGTTGGATCCCGGCGACGAGGTGCTCTTGCCCGCGCCCTACTGGACCACCTATCCCGAGGCCATCGCCCTGGCCGGCGGAGTGAGCGTGGAGGTGCCCACCGCGGCCGAAAGCGGGTTCATGGCCACCGTGGCGCAGCTCGAGGCGGCTCGCACCGCTCGCACCAAGGCCCTGGTGTTTGTGTCGCCGTCGAACCCCACCGGGGCGGTGTACCCCCGCGAACAGGTGGAGGCCATCGGCCGATGGGCCGCAGAGCACGATGTGTGGGTGATCACCGACGAGATCTACGAGCACCTGACCTATGACGACAACGAGTTCAGCTCTGTCCCGGTGGTTGTGCCCGAGATCGCCGATCGCTGCCTGGTGCTCAACGGCGTGGCCAAGACCTACGCCATGACCGGGTGGCGGGTGGGCTGGCTGATCGGCCCCCCCGACGCGGCCGCCGCGGCGGTGAGCCTCCAGTCGCACCAGACCTCGAACGTGTCCAACGTGGCGCAGCAGGCCGCGCTGGCCGCGGTGAGCGGGCCGCTGGACGCGGTGGCCGAGATGCGGACCGCCTTCGACCGGCGGCGGCGAGCCATGCACCAGATGCTGAACGGCATCGACGGGGTGAGCTGTTTGGCGCCTCAGGGGGCGTTTTATGCCTTCCCCTCGTTCAAGGGGGTGCTGGGCCGCGCCGGCAGGCCCGAAACCACCGCCGAGCTGGCCGGGTGGATCTTGGAGGAGGCGCAGGTGGCCATCGTGGCCGGCGAGGCCTTTGCCGGCGCTGGCCACGCCCGGCTGTCGTTCGCCCTCGGCGACGACGATCTGACCGAGGGCATCGGCCGCATCGCCGCCCTGCTGGGTCGCTGATCCGTCCAGATGTCCGAGCCTCGCACGCTGGCCCACGGGAGCTGGCCGTCGCCGATAACGGCGCGCTCGATGGTGGCCGAGGCCGCGGTGCCGATCAGCCTGTGGCCCCAGCGGGGGCGGATGTGGTGGACCGAGTCGCGGCCGGCTGAATCGGGCCGCAGCGCCCTGGTGTGCGACGGACGCGACCTGTGGTCGCCGGTTTCGGTGCGCAGCAGGGTACACAGCTACGGCGGGGGCGCCTGGTGGCCCGACGGCGCCGACGGCGTGTACGCCTGTGACGACGCCGACGGCCGCCTCTGGCGCGTACCGGCTGAGGGGGCGCCCCGGCCGGTGTCGCCCGCGCCGGCCTTCGCCCACGGGCTGCGCTACGCCGACGGCCGCCCCGGCGCCGACGGCGCCGTCTGCGTGCGGGAGAACCACCAGGTTGCTCGGAGCGATGGCCGCGAGGAGGTCAACGAGATCGTCCGGTGGGGCGGCGACGGCGGGCCCGACCCCGAGATCGTGGCCACAGGCGCCGACTTCTACGCCTGGCCCCGTCCCAGTCCCGACGGCCGGCGGCTGGCCTGGATCCAGTGGAACCACCCTGACATGCCCTGGGATCAAACCCAGCTTTGGGTGGACGGCCAGTGCGCGCTGGCAGGCATCGGCTCGGTGGTGGAGCCCCAATGGGGCCCCGACGGCCGCCTCTACGTGGTGAGCGATCACGGGGGCTGGTGGAACCTGTACTGGCTCGACGGCGCCGATCTCGCGCCGGTGTTCGAGCTCGACGCCGAGACCCACCGCCCGGCCTGGGTGTTCGACGACCCCAGCTATGCGGTATGCGACGACAACACGGTGGTGGTCGCCGCCATGCGGGGATCGCTGGCCGAACTGTGGGCGATCCCCCCCGACGGCGCCGAGCCGGTGCGGCTGGATCTGCCCTGGACTTCCTATGCTGCGGTACGCGCCGTCGGACCCCATGTGATCTGCGCCATTGCCGCCTCGCCCTCGCAGGAGCCCGCTGCGGTTCGCATCGACGTGGCCGACGGCACGCATGAGGTCATCCGCCCGCCCGCTCGGGCGGCGGTCGATCCGGGATACCTTTCCCGCCCGCGCCCGATCAGCTTCTCCACCACCGACGGGGCGGAGGCTCACGGGCTGTACTACCCGCCGACCCACCCCACCGCACAGGCGCCTGCCGGCGAACGGCCCCCGCTTTTGGTCTTGGGCCACGGCGGTCCCACCGGGGCGGCCCGCAGCCAGCTTCAGCTCGGCATCCAGTACTGGACCAGCCGGGGCATTGCGGTGGTGGACGTGAACTATCGGGGCAGCACCGGCTACGGCACCGCCTACCGGGAGGCCCTCCGGGGACGCTGGGGCGTCAGCGATGTGGACGATTGCGTGGCCGCGGCCCGCCACCTGGTGCGCGCCGGCGAGGTGGACGGCGACCGGCTCATCATCCGGGGCGCCAGCGCGGGCGGCTACACCACTCTGTGCGCGCTGGCCTTCCACAAGGTGTTCGCCGCCGGGGCCAGCCGCTACGGCATCGCCGATCTGGCCGCGTTGGCCGCCGACACCCACAAGTTCGAGGCCCGCTACACAGACAGCCTGGTGGGGCGCTACCCGGAGGAGGCCGAGGTGTACCAGGCCCGCTCTCCCATCCATTTCGTAGACGACTTCGAGGCCCCCATGATCGTGCTCCAAGGGGCCGAGGACGCGGTGGTGCCCCCCAACCAGGCAGAGATGATCGTGGCCGCCCTCCAGGAGCGGTCGATACCGGTGGCCTACCTGCTGTTCGAAGGGGAACAGCACGGCTTCCGCCAGGCCGAGCACATCGTGGCCGCCCTCGAAGCCGAGCTCTCGTTCTTCGCCCAGATATTGGGATTCAACCCCGCCGACGACATTTCGCCCGTGACCATCCGCCGCTAGCGCACCGGGCGACCGCTGGGCACCGCCAGGCCGCTGGGCGCGGTCTATCCTGAGAGCCTATGGCCCGAGTACTGGTTGCAGAGAAAATCGCCGATATCGGGGTGGCCAAGCTTCGCCATGCAGGCCATGACGTCGAGGTTCGCACCAAGATGTCCCCCGACGAGCTGCTGGAGGCGGTGGCAGGCGTCCACGGGCTGATCATCCGGTCGGCCACCCAGGTGACCGCCGAGGTGTTCGACGCGGGCCGCGATCTGCTGATCGTGGGCCGGGCCGGCGTGGGGTTGGACAATGTGGACGTGGATGCGGCCACTGAGCACGGTGTGCTGGTGGTGAACGACACCTTGTCCAACATCATCTCGGCGGCCGAGCACACCATGGCTTTGATCTTGGCCCAGGCCCGCAACATCCCCCAGGCCCACGCCGCGCTGGTGAGCGGGCGGTGGGAGCGGAGCAAATGGCAGGGAAATGAGTTGAGCGACAAGACGCTGGGCATCATCGGGCTGGGCCGCATCGGCCGGCTGGTGGCCGAGCGGGCGATGGGGTTCGCCATGAGGGTGATCGCCAGCGACCCCTATGTTTCGGAGGAGGCGGCGCTGACCAGCGTGATGTCCCTGGTGTCGCTGGAGGAGCTGGTGGCGCAGTCCGATTTCATCACCATCCATGTGGCCCGCACCCCCGACACCGTGGGGTTGATAAACGCCGACCTGCTGGAGCGGGCCAAGCCCAATCTGCGGATCGTCAACGTGTCGCGCGGCGGCATCGTGGATGAGGCCGATTTGGCCGAGGCGGTGGCCTCGGGGCGCATCGCCGGGGCGGCCCTCGACGTGTTCGACGGCGAGCCGATTACCGAATCGCCGCTGTTCGACCTGGACTCGGTGGTGGTCACCCCCCACCTGGGGGCCAGCACCGAAGAGGCCCAGAGCAAGGCGGGCGACGCCATCGCCGAGCAGGTGATGCTGGCCCTGGCCGGGGAGTTCGTGCCTGCGGCCGTGAACGTCCCGGCCAAGAACGTTCCCGACTTGCTGCGGCCCTATCTGAAGCTGGCTGAGCAGCTGGGCCAGCTGTTCGGGCGCCTGTGCGACCGGCTGCCCGGGTTGTTGGAGGTGGAGCTGGCCGGCGAGATCGGCAGGCCCGACAACACGGTGGCGGTGATGGCGGCGGTGAAAGGGCTGCTGAGCGCGGTGTCGGACATGCCGGTCAGCTATGTGAACGCGCTGGCCACGGCCGCCGAGCGGGGGATGGAGGTGCGGGGGATCAGCACGCCCTCCTCGAAGGACCACCCGAACCTGCTCACCCTGAGGGGGGGCGGTCACAGCCTGGGCGGGCGGCTGATCGGGACTCGCCTGGAGCCGGTGCTGGTGCTGGCCGACGGCCACGCCATCCACATGCCGCCCGCCCCCCACATGATCTTGCTGTCCAACGACGACCGGCCCGGCATGATCGGCGCCGTGGGCACGCTGCTGGGAGACGCCGGCATCAACATCAACGACATGAACGTGGGCCGGGCGCCCACCGGGGAGAGCGCCTCCATGGCGATCGCCACCTCCCAGCCGGTGCCCCAAGAGGTCGTCGATGGCCTCTTGGCCGTCGACGGGGTGCAGACGGCCCGCTATCTGGGCTTGGCCCCCGCCTCCTAGCAGCTCCGCCATGACCACCGGACTACACCCCCAACAGCCGTCGGGAATGCCGACCCACAAATACCGGGCCTTCGAGCCGGTCAAGCTGATCGACCGCACCTGGCCCGACGCCGTGCTCACCCGCGCCCCCCGGTGGTGCTCGGTGGACCTGCGCGACGGCAACCAGGCCCTCATCGAGCCCATGAACCCGGAGCGGAAGTGGAAGATGTTCACCGCCCTGGTGGAAGCGGGGTTCAAGGAGATCGAGGTGGGATTCCCGTCGGCGTCGGAGACCGACTTCCGGTTCGTCCGGGAGATCATCGAGCAGAAGGCCATCCCCGCAGACGTGCGCATCCAGGTGCTCACCCAGGCCCGCCAGGAGCTGATCGAGCGCACCTATGAGGCCATCGCCGGCGCCGCCGACGCCATCGTCCACCTCTACAACTCCACTTCGACGGTGCAGCGCCGGGTGGTGTTCGGCCTCGACCCCGACGGCATCGCCGAGATCGCCACCCGGGCGTCCCAGTGGTGCCGCGCTCTGGAGGCCCAGGTGCCGAGCACCGAGGTCTACTACGAGTACTCGCCCGAGTCGTTCACCGGCACCGAGCTGCCGTTCGCCAAGCGGGTGTGCGATGAGGTGACCGAGATCTTGGCTGACGGCCACGACAAGCCGGTGATCATCAACCTGCCGGCCACAGTGGAGATGTCCACCGCCAACATCTACGGCGACATGATCGAGTGGATGCACCGCAACCTGGCCCGCCGGGACCGCATCGTGCTCAGCCTGCACCCCCACAACGACCGGGGCACTGCGGTGGCCGCGGCCGAGTTCGGCCTCATGGCCGGCGCCGACCGGGTGGAGGGCACCCTGTTCGGCAACGGCGAGCGCACCGGCAACGTGGACGTGGTGAACCTGGCCATGAACCTCTTCAGCCAGGGGGTGGACCCCGAACTGGACATCTCCGACATCAACGGGCTGCGCCGAGTGGCCGAGGACTGCAACCAGCTTCCTATCCACCCCCGCCATCCCTATGTGGGCGATTTGGTGTATACCGCGTTCTCCGGGTCGCACCAGGACGCCATCAAGAAGGGGTTCGAGGCCATGGAGCGCACCGGCCAGACCCTGTTCGAAGTGCCCTACATCCCCATCGATCCCAAAGACGTCGGCCGCACCTACCAGGATGTGGTGCGGGTCAACAGCCAGTCGGGCAAGGGCGGGGTGTCGTACCTGCTCCAGAGCGAGGTTCAGCTGGATCTGCCCCGGCGGATGCAGATCGAGTTCAGCCGGGTCATCCAGCAGATCGCGGACGAGACCGGCGAGGAGATCAGCGCCGATCAGATTCACAGCGAGTTCGCCGCCGAGTACCTCGACTTGGACGAGCCCTACCGGCTGAACGGCTATGAGTCGGCCCAGAACGCCCGGGGGGCCGACCGGACGGTGGTCACCGCTCGGCTGACCGCCGGGGAGGAGCAGGTGGTGGTCCACGGCGAGGGCGCCGGATCGCTGGACGCCTTCGTGACCGGGCTGAACCAGATCATCGCCACCCCGATCAAGGTGGTGGACTACCACGAGCATGCCCGGGGCGGGGGCACCGACGCCGAGGCGGTGGCCTACATCGAGCTGTTGGTGGAGGGCCGCGAGCTGTGGGGCTGCGGCATCCACACCGACATCACCACCGCCTCCATGCGAGCCATCGTGAGCGCTCTGAATCGGGCCTGCGCCGGGCTGGGGTAATCTCTGTCGCTGCCGGGGCGCGGCGTCCCGCTAGGCCAAAGACGGCATCCAAGCAGGGCGGGCGGTCTCGAAGCCGGTGATGGCGTCGGTGTGGGCCAGGGTGAGGCCGATGTCGTCGAGGCCTTCCAGCAGACGGTGTTGAACGGCGCGGTCGAGGTGGAAGTCGGCGCTGATGCCCGCCACCAGGCACACCACGGTGAGCTCCTCCACGTCGATGGTGATCTTGGCGGGGGGATGCCCGGCTGCCCACATCATCAGGCTGCGAGCCGTCTCCTCTTCCACCTGCACCGGCACGAGGCCGTTCTTGGCGGCGTTGTTGCGGAAGATGTCGCCGAAGCGGGGGGAGATCACGGCGTCGAATCCGTACTGCTGGATGGCCCAGACCGCGTGCTCCCGGGAGGAGCCGGTGCCGAAGTTGGGGCCGGCCACCAGAATGCGGGCGCCGGCGAATCGGGGGTCGTTGAGCACGAAGTCGGGATCCTCCCGCCACTCGGAGAACAGCCCCTGCTCGAAGCCGGTGCGTTCCACCCGCTTGAGCCAGTCGCTGGGGATGATCTGGTCGGTGTCCACATCGCTGCGATCCAACGGCAGAGCCGTGCCGGTGATGACTCGCACTGGTTTCATGGCAGGTCTTTCTTCATGGCAGGTCTTTTTTCAGGGGAACTCTTTGTCTCACGGCAGGTCTTCTGGGGTGGAGAAGGCACCGGCCACGGCGGTGGCCGCGGCCACCGCCGGAGACACCAGATGGGTGCGGCCCCCCTTGCCCTGGCGGCCCTCGAAGTTCCGGTTGGAGGTGCTGGCGCAGCGCTCGCCGGGGGACAGCTTGTCGGGGTTCATGGCCAAACACATCGAGCAGCCCGGCTCCCGCCAGTCGAAGCCGGCGGCGGTGAACACCTCGTGGAGGCCCTCTGCCTCGGCCTGGGCCTTCACCGCGGCGGAGCCCGGGACCACATAGGTGCGGACGCCGGAGTGGACCCGGCGCCCCTCCACCACCGAGGCCGCGGCTCGAAGGTCTTCGATGCGGCTGTTGGTGCAGGAGCCGATGAACACGGTGTCCACCGGGATCTCTTTGAGCAGCGTGCCCGGCTCGAGCCCCATGTAGTCGAGCGCTCGGGCGGCCGCCTCCCGCCCGCTGCTCTCAGCCTGGCTGTCGGGGTGGGGAACCGCGCCGTGGATGGGCGCCACTTGGGACGGGTTGGTGCCCCAAGACACGTGGGGCACTAACTCCGACCCGTCGATCGCCACTTCCTGGTCGAAAGCGGCGTCATCATCGGTGGCGAGGCTGCGCCATTCCTCCAGGGCGGCTTCCCATGCCGCCCCTCTCGGCGCGCGGGGCCGCCCCTGGAGGTATTCGAAGGTGGTGTCGTCGGGGGCGATCAATCCGGCTCGCGCCCCGGCCTCGATCGACATGTTGCACACCGTCATGCGACCCTCCATGGACAGCGCCCCGATGACCGGTCCCCGGTACTCGATCACCGAGCCGATGCCTCCGCCGGTGCCGATCCGCCCGATGATGGCCAGGATCACGTCCTTGGCCGTGCAGGCGGCGGGCAGCGAGCCGTTCACGGTCACCGACATCGTGCCGGGCCGCTGCTGGGGGAGGGTCTGGGTGGCCAGCACATGCTCGACTTCGCTGGTGCCGATGCCGAAGGCCAGCGCTCCGAAAGCCCCGTGGGTGGAGGTGTGGCTGTCGCCGCACACGATGGTCATGCCCGGCTGGGTGAGGCCCATCTCCGGGCCGATCACATGCACGATCCCCTGGCCGGCGCTCCCCATCGGGAACAGGGTTATCCCGAACTCCTCGCAGTTGGCTCGCAGCGCCTCGACCTGTCGGCGGGAGACCGGATCGGCGATGGGCCAGGCGATGTCGTCGGTGGGGACGTTGTGATCCTCGGTGGCCACGGTGAGATCGGGCCGCCGCACCTTCCGATTGCTCATGCGGAGGCCGTCGAAGGCTTGCGGCGACGTCACCTCGTGGATGAGATGCAAGTCGATGTACAAAAGGTCGGGCTCGCCTGACGCTCGGCGGACGACATGGCGGTTCCAGACTTTCTCGCTGAGGGTTAAGCCCATTTGCGCTCCGATTCCTTGCCGTGGCTACTTGCGGTGGCGTCCATCTGCGGCTTCCGGCTGTCTCCGCGGTGGTGCCGAGGTTATCGGCTGGCCTCGGCCATGGTCGGGTCAGACGGCGAAGCCCGGCCCGCCGCCGGCACCCCCACCGAGTCCAGCGCCTGGTCCAGGCAGCTCCAGAAGGCGGGGAAGTCGGTGACCACCGAGGCGTGGCCCCCCCGATAGGAGTAGACGCCGATTCCGCCGGCGGCGTCGGCTAGCTCCTGCTGGAGGCAGTCGGGCACCACCTTGTCGCCGAGGGTGCGAACCTGGGCCATCGGCATGGGCAGCTCGGCCACCCACGGCGAGGAGTCGAAGTTGAACAGCTCGGTTCCGGCGTCCAGCATGGCCTGCGGGTCGCCCTTGAGGACCTCGGCCTGAGCCCATCGGCTGATGTTGGCGCCGATGAGGTTGAAGACGGCTTGCTCCCAGCCCCAGTACCGGATCTTCAGGGGGGCCAGGCGGGAAGCGGCGGCCATCACCGGAAGCAGCGAGAGCCTGACGGCCCGCAACCCCCGGCCGCGGAAGGCGGTGGAGGTGGCGCCGAGCACCAGGCCGGTGACGCGCTCAGGCGCCGCTCGAGCGGTCAGCTGCGCGATGGCGCCGCCCATGGAATAGCCGACGCAGACGAAGCGGTCGATGTCGAGGGCGTCGGCCACGGCCAGCACGTCGTCGGCGCAGTCGGCGAACTTGAATCGGCGGGTGGGCAGCCCCAGGCCGTGACCGCGATGGTCGAACGCCACCACCGAGGCCCGCTGCGAGATCGGCTCGAAAGCCGGGTACCAGTTCAAGTCGGCGGTCACCGTCCAGCCGTGCAGCAGCACCACGGTGGGCGAGCCCGGCGGCCCGGCGGCCCGGCGGACGAAAATCTCCCCCCGCCCGGGGAGGTCGATGAACTCGCCCGACGGCAGCCTGGGCCCCACCGGCGCCCCGCTACTGTTGCTCAATGGAGACGATCTGCACGGTGAGCGTGCCCCCGGCGGGGCTCTCATAGGACAAGGTGTCGCCGACGCCGGCGCCGATGATCGCCGATCCCATGGGGGAGGCGGGAGAGATCACCTCTAGTCCGTCATGGCGCTCCTCGATCGATCCCACCAGGTAGGTCTCGACGTCGTCGGGGTCGCCGCCGTGGGCCAGGGTGACCACCGACCCCACCGCCACCCTGGTTCCGTCGCCCGCTTCCACGATCCGGCTGTTGTCCAACAGCGCGCCGAGCTGGGCGATCCGGGTCTCCATCTTGCCCTGCTCGTCCTTGGCCGCGTGGTAGTCGCCGTTCTCGCTCAGGTCTCCCAATTCGCGGGCCGCCTCGATCTTGCGGGCGATCTCAACCCTGCCCACCGTGGTGAGCTCTTCGAATTCAGCCCGCAGGCGGTCATGGGCCGCCTGCGACAGCTGGTGGGTTTGCGGCATGGCGGATGATTTTAGCGTTCGCATTCACAGGGGCCGTATTCGTATTCTGATGGGCCATGACCCACATCATCGGAGTGATCGGCGGCGATGGCATCGGCCCGGAGGTCGTGGCTGAGGGCCTGAAGGCGCTGTCGGCCGCGGGGGTGGAGATAGACGCCGTTCCCTACGATCTCGGGGGTGCCCGCTATCTGCGCGACGGCACCGTGCTGACCGACGAGATTTTGGAGGAGTGGCGGGGGTTGGACGCTCTCTACCTGGGGGCGGTGGGCACTCCCGACGTCGCGCCTGGCGTGATCGAGCGGGGACTGCTGCTGCGGATGCGCTTCGAGCTCGACTTGTACGTGAACCGCCGGCCGTTCCGGGCCTCAGACGGGGCTTTCGAGTTCGAGGTGATCCGGGAGAACACCGAGGGCGCCTATGCCGGCGAGGGCGGGTTCCTGCGCCGCCACACCCCGGCGGAGGTGGCCACCCAGGGATCGGTGAACACTCGGTTCGGGGTGGAGCGGTGTGTCCGCTACGCCTTCGAGCTAGCCCGCAGCCGCCCCGGGCGCCATCTCACCCTGGTGCACAAGACCAACGTGTTGACCTTCTCGGGCGACCTCTGGGAGAGGACGTTCAACGAGGTGGCCGAGGAGTATCCCGACGTGGCCACGGCCTACAACCACGTGGACGCGGCCTGCATCTACTTCGTGGAGGATCCCAAGAGCTACGACGTGATCGTGACCGACAACCTGTTCGGAGACATACTCACCGACCTGGGCGGGGCCGTGGCGGGCGGCATCGGCTTGGCCGCCTCGGCCAATCTGAACCCCGACCGCACCGGGCCGTCGATGTTCGAGCCGGTGCACGGGTCGGCGCCCGATATTGTGGGGACCGGTCGAGCCAATCCCACCGCCGCGATCTTGTCGGCCGCCATGATGGCCGAGTTTCTGGGCGAGACCGACGCCGCCGGCCGGATCAGGGCGGCTTGCGCCGACCCGACAACTCAACACGGGAGCACCGCTCAGATCGGCGACGCCATCGCCGAGCGGGTGTGATCCCGCAAGCGAAGCACCCATCCCAGAAAGGATTTTTGCGCGATGCCAATCGAGACCACCGAGAAGGTTTGGATGGACGGCGAGCTGGTGGACTGGGCCGATGCCACCGTGCACGTGCTCACCCACACTCTCCACTACGGCAACGGCGTTTTCGAGGGCATCCGGGCCTATGAGACCGACGAGGGCACCGCGGTGTTCCGGCTCACCCCCCATATCCGCCGCCTGTTCGCCAGCGCCAAGATCCTCCAGATCGACATCCCCTACACCGCGGACGAGCTGGTGGCCGCCACCAAGGAGACGGTTCGGGTCAACAACCTGAAGAGCTGCTACATCCGCCCGCTGGCCTACCTGGGCTACGGCGAGATGGGGCTCAACCCGCTGCCCTGCGAAGTGAACGTGGCCATCGCGGTGTGGCCGTGGGGCGCCTATCTGGGCGACGAGGGAATCCGCAACGGGGTGCGGCTCATGGTCAGTTCCTGGCAGCGCCACGATCCCAACTCCATGCCCACCGCAGCCAAGGGGTGCGGCCATTACATCAACAGCCAGCTGGCCAAGGTGCAGGCGGTGAAGGCCGGCTACGACGAGGCGGTGCTGCTGTCGCCCCAGGGCTATGTGAGCGAATGCACCGGGGAGAACCTGTTCGTGGTGCGCGACGGCACCATCGTCACCCCGCCCACCTCGGTGGGGGCGCTGGAGGGGATCACCCAGGACGCCATTCGCACCATGGCCGCCGACCTGGGCATTCCCTATGCGACCGACAACCTTTTGCGCAGCGACCTCTACTTGGCCGACGAGGCGTTTCTGTCGGGAACCGCGGCCGAGGTGGTGCCCATCCGATCGGTGGACGACCGCGAGATCGGCGATCCCGGCCCCGTCACCCGCAAGATGCAGGAGGTGTTCCAGGACGCGGTGAGGGGCCGACATGCCCAATACCGGCACTGGAACGAGCATGTCGACCGTTGAAGCGGGCCGATCTCGGCCCCTGCCCGCCGCGGTTGAGATCTACGACACCACGCTTCGCGACGGAAGCCAACTCGAGGGGATCTCCCTCACGGTGGAGGACAAGCTCCGCATCGCCCGTCAGCTTGACTATCTCGGCGTCCACTACATCGAGGGCGGCTGGCCCGGCTCGAACCCCAAAGACGATGAGTTCTTCGCCCGGGCCCGCGAGGAGCTGAACCTGCAGACCAGCACGCTGGTGGCTTTCGGCGCCACCCGGCGGGCCAAGGGGCGCACCGATGAGGATCTCACCCTGGCCAACTTGGCGGCCTGCGGCACCGAGGTGGCCTGCATCGTGGGCAAATGCTGGGACTACCACGTTCTCGAGGCCCTGCGGACCACCCTCGACGAGGGGGTCGCGATGGTGGCCGACTCGGTGCGGTACTTGAAACAGCGCGGCCTGCGTGTGTTCTTCGACGCCGAGCACTTCTTCGACGGCTACCACCACAACCGGGAGTACAGCTTGGCGGTGCTGGAGGCCGCCGCGGTGGCCGGGGCCGACCGGCTGGTGCTGTGCGACACCAACGGCGGATCGCTGCCCGCCCGGGTGGAGGACATCGTGAGCGCCGTGGTCGAGTACCTGGACACCCCGGTGGGCGTTCACCTCCACGATGACACCGGCTGCGGGGTGGCCAACGCCCTGGCCGGCGTGCGGGCCGGGGCCGTGCAAGTGCAGGGCACCGTCAACGGCTACGGCGAGCGCACCGGCAACTGCAACCTGGTGCCCATCATCGCCAACCTCAGCCTGAAGATGGGGGTGGAGACTGTTCCCCCCGAACACTTGGACCGGCTCACCGCGGTGTCGCACCATGTGGCCGAGCTGGTGAACTTCACGCCCGACCCCCAGCAGCCCTATGTGGGATCGTCGGCGTTCGCCCACAAAGCCGGCCTGCACGCCAGCGCTATCGCCCGCCGCCCCGACGCCTACGAGCACATCGACCCCGCGGCGGTGGGCAACGGCACCCGATTCGTGGTGTCGGAGATGGCCGGGCGCTCCACGGTGGAGCTCAAGGCCGAGGAACTGGGCCTCGACCTCGACGGCAAGGCCATCGGCGAGATCGTGGACACCCTCAAGAAGCTGGAGCACGCCGGGTACCACTTCGAGGTGGCCGACGCCTCCCTGGAGCTGTTGATGCGGGGGGCGTCGGGGTGGAAGCAGCCCTACTTCGAGCTGGAGTCGTTCAAGGTGGGCACCGAGCACCGGTCGGGCACGGGGGCCCGGGCTTGGAATGAGGTGGCGGTGGAGATGGAGACCGAGGCCACGGTGAAGCTCCACGTCGGGGGCGAGCGCATCGTGGCCACCGGGGAGGGCAACGGCCCGGTCAACGCCCTGCACGCCGCCTTGATGATGGCCCTGGGCGACCGCTATCCGGCATTCCGGTCAATCTCCCTCATCGACTACAAGGTGCGGGTGCTGGATACTGCGGCGGGCACTGCGGCGGTCACCCGGGTGGTCATCGACTCCGCCAGCGGGGATCGGGTTTGGACCACCATCGGCGTGTCGGCCAACATCGTGGAGGCCAGCTGGCAGGCCCTGGTGGACAGCCTGGTCTACGGGCTGTTGCACAGCCAAGACGCTGACAGCGCGCAAACTGATACCGCAATAGCTGCCACAGCAACAACTGACAGCGCAAAAACTGGCAGCGCAACAACTGCCAGCGCAAGCAGAGGAGGCCGAGAGTAGCGATGGCCGCGCCCGACTATGTCCCCAACCGAACCGCAGCCGCCGACCGGCACTATGTGTCGCCGCCTCGACGGCCCCAGCCCTGGATGGCCGACCGGCCCGCCGAGCTAAGCGACGGCCAGCCCGTCGGGGCCGGGTTGGGCGTGCCCGGGCCCGATCAGGGCTACGCTTTGCGGCTGGCCCGGCGCTTCGAGGCAGAACTTCTGTTGGGCGCTGGAGAGCAGGCCGCTGATGCCGTCGCCGGCTGCGTGGGCGTGGCGCTGAGGCGGGCGGCCTTGTTCGGGCGGGCGCCGGTGACCGCCGACCTGGAGATCGCTTTCCGGGTGTTCGGCTTCCTGCCCCCCGCGCTCGACGAGTCTCTGGCGGCCTGGCGCTGCGAGCTGTTCTGTGGCGTCAGCAACCCCCACCATTACGCTGAGGCCCGCCAGGTGGCCGACTCGGTTCTGGAGGCGGCCCTGAGGATGTCCCCCGGCGAAGTCGAAGCCGCCTGCGCCGCCGACCGGTCCGCGCTGTTGTCGGCCCCGCCGTTGTTGTCCTCCGACCCCCGGTGAGCTAGGCCCTGCGATGAGCCTGGCCCACCCCCCTCGGGTGCGGTTCGCGCCGTCGCCCACCGGTTATCTACATGTGGGCTCGGCTCGGACGGCCCTGTTCAACTGGCTGTTCGCCCGCTCTGTGGGCGGGACCATGGTGCTGCGGATCGAGGACACCGACGAGAGCCGCAACCGCCCCGAGCTGACCGATGCCATCTTCGAGTACCTGGCCTGGCTGGGCATCGACTACGACGAGGGGCCGCACTACCAGTCGGAGCGCCGGGAGCGCCACCGCGAGGCGGTGCAGCAGATGCTGAATGGCGGCCGGGCTTACCTTTGCGACGCCGACGACAACGAGTTGGCCGGCATCGCCATGGCTGAGGGCCGGGCGGTGCGGTTCAGGACCCCGGAGGGTGTCACGGTGATTCACGATGTGGTCCGGGGCGAGGTGGCGGTGGATCACGCCCAGTTGGGCGACTTCGTGATCTGGCGCGCCGACGGGTCGCCCACCTTCGTGCTGGCCAACGCGGTGGACGACGCCGACATGGCCATCACCCACGCCATCCGGGGCGAGGATCTGCTGTCCAGCACGCCCCGGGCCGTGCTGGTGGCCGAAGCGCTGGGGGCGACCCCGCCCATCTACGCCCACCTGCCCCTCCTGGTGAACGAGCAGCGCAAGAAGCTGTCCAAGCGCCGCGACGACGTGTCGTTGGAGAGCTACCGTCGGCGGGGATTTTTGGCCTCGGCCATGGCCAACTACTTGGCGCTGTTGGGCTGGGGGCCGCGTGACGGGGTGGAGATTCGCCCCATGGCCGAGATCATCGAGCAGTTCCGGCTGGAGGATGTCAATAAAGCCCCAGCCTTCTTCGATGTGGCCAAGCTGGAGCACTTCAACGGGGTGTACATCCGAGGGCTCGGCGCCGAGGAGCTGCTGGAGGCGCTGGCCCCTTACCTGGCCCCCGACCGGGCGCCGTGGCCGCCAGAGCGCTATCGCCCCGCCGTGGTGGCCGCCGTGGCCCCCCTGGTGCAGGACAAGCTCCGCACCCTCTCCGACATCGAACGCCAGGTGGACTGGCTGTTCTGCCCCGAGGCGCCCATGGACGAGACGTCATGGGAGAAGGCGGTGGTGCGGGGCAGGGCTTCAGCCGAGATTCTGGACGGGGCCCTCGCCGCTTTGGCCGACTGCCCCTGGGATCCCGACTCGGTGAAAGACGCAGTGTTCTCAGCAGGCGAGGCCCACGGCGTCAACCGCTCCAAAGCCCAGGCCCCCGTGCGGGTAGCGGTCACCGGCCGCTCGGTGGGGCCGCCGCTGTTCGAACCCATGGTGCGCCACCTCAGCCGAGAAGAAGTCCTTCGCCGCCTGCAAAACGCCCGCTCCAAGCTGTAGCAGCCATCTGGGCAGCTGGGAGCGGGCGGTTCAAGCCGCGCTGAACAGCAGGGGTTCCAGCAGGGGTTCTCGTGGTCTGGATGTTGCGGGCGGCGGTTTGTTGTGGCATCCGTCTCGGCAGTTTTCTTCGGGGTGGCTGTTGAAGGGGTCGGGGTCGAGCATGGGTTGGAGTGAATATCTCCCGGTGTCGGGGCATCTGACTACAGCCCAGTTTCGGTCGTGGATGTCGTGGTGGCAGGCGGCGCAGACCAAAACAAGGTTGTCTAGTTTGGTGAGCCCGCCCTTTTGCCAGGGAACGATGTGATGGGTTTCGCACCATGCTGCGGATTTGCCGCAGCCGATGCAGTGCTTGTCGCGGAGGATGAGAGCAGCTCGCTGGGCCTCAGTGGCTGAGCGGGCTTTGCGGCCCACGTCCAACGTCTGGAACGTCGTGTCGAACACGCAGGGAAGCAGGTCGGCGTGGCAGGCCAGCCGCAGGGCCTCAGCCTTGGTGAGCGGCGTTCCGTCGAGTAGGCGGGCATCGGCCATCTGCTGGTTGAGCAGATCCCAGTTGGCGGTGAGGATCAGTTTGGCGCCCTGCGGCCGCCGGTTCTCAGCCTCGGCGCAGATCAGGTGTTCGAGGGCGTCGGCGAGCCGTTGGCCGAATGTAGATGCTGCGGCGTCGTCTTGTCGGGTTCGGATGCTGCGTTCCTGCGCGGCCAGTGCGGCTTCGATCCGGTTTCCCGCCTCGCTGGCGAACCGCGCGTATAGCTCGTACATCCCGTCGTGGGCCGACTGGCGGATGCTGGCAGTGCGGCGCTGGCGCTGGCGGTCGCGCCGCGATTCGCCGCCGTCGGCTGTCTGCTCGCATTGGTGGTCTCGCACGGTGCGGGTGAATTTGCCGAAGTCCTCTGTCCTGGCCGCTTCGACTAGTGCGGCCTCGTTCACCGGTCCTTCAGAGGCGGCTCGGGCGATCAGCCTGGCATGGTCAGTCGGTATCTCACCGGCTTGCAGCGCCTCGGCTGTCTCGGCTGCGTTGGATAGCCGTTCTGCGTCCATGAGCGCTTTGCGGGCCTGGCTGCTTGATGCGCCCAGGGTTTCCACTGCGACTTGGCGAGCCGCGCCCTGTCCTGATCGCTCGGAAAGTGCCAAGAGCGTCTTGGCTTTCAGAGCGGTGATGGCCGACTCGGCTTGGCCTAATTCGACGAGGCGCCGAGACAAATCGGGCCCGGACATCTGGGCTTCGTCCACTGCGGGAATGCACACTGCGGCCCCGCATCCCGCCGGGGTGCCAGAGCATCCGTTATGCCTGGTAGAAGGCCCAAAATCCATGCATGTAACTCTACAGCCCACCGGTGACAACTACCCCCCGGATTAGCCCTTCTGAGCAAATATTTTCAAGAAAATCCAGAGACTTTCTGAGCCTTCGCGGATTCGTGGGGTGGGGGTAGGGAGGGTGGGAGGCTGTTGACGATTCGGGCGGTTTGGACGGAGATGTGGGTGAGGCGGCGGAGATGGCGGATGAGGTTGAAGGGCTCGTCGGCCCAGGCGTGCCAGCCGTTGGGATCG
>JAPOSH010000221.1 GCA_026709815.1 bacterium
GGGGAGAAAAGCTGCTGGTTGGATATTGCGGAGCCGCCCATGAAAAAGGGACGCCACCGTCGTTATGAAGAGGCTCGCGCGCTCAAGCACACAAGCGACGACTTCGACGTTATGTTCGAAGAAAACGAGGATCCATGCGTGGAGTGCGGTGCCATCCCCGGCGAGGAATGCCAACTCGTAAAGGTGGGGGCAAAGCCTTGGTGTGAATACCGGGACACCCCCGGCGCCGACAGCGCCGACGAGCTGTTTCCCGACTGAGCCGGCGGGGCCGGGCCTTGTTCACACGCCTTCGGTCTCGTCGAGTATCTCATCGAGCCGGAGTATGCCGTCAGCTTGCACCACGCCGATGAACGTGCCGTCGTCGTCGGTAACCGGAAGTTGATCGGTGTCGTTGGCGTCCATCTGAGCCACCGCGTCGCGCAGGGTCCACGACGGCCGGGCCGCGGGCAGATCGCGCCGGGCGATATCGGCCACCAGCGTGTCGTTCCATGCCTGGCGCTCGATGCCGCTGATCTCCTCAAGCCCGCACATTCCGATGTAGGCGCCGCCGTCCACCACCGGCACGACCCGTTCTCGGCGGCCCAGCAGATGGATGTACACCAGTTCGCTCACCGTGGCGTCGGGAGGCACGGTGAGCGTGTCGGTGGTGAGCGCGGAAGTGAGCGGCAGGGCGAGGCGACGCTCGACCACGCTCTCGCGCTTGTCCATCTGGTAGGAGGTCACCGAGCTGGCGCCGGTCACCAGCTGCGACACCGCGGCGGCTATGAGAGCGGGGACCACGAACGCGGACGTGCCGGTGCTCTCGGCCACGAACATCACCGCGGTGATGGGAGCGCGATAGCCCGCGCCCAAGAAGGCGGCCAGCCCCAGGGTCTGGTACAGCCCGATGTCGGTCACCCCCAGGGCCTGTCCGGCGAAGCTGCCCACGATCACGCCCTGCACCGCCAAGGGTATGAAAAGCCCGCCGGTGCCTCCAGCGCCCACCGTCGTGAGGGTGGCCGCGACCCGGAAGGCGAGCAGGCCTCCGATGAGCATCAGCGAGTGCTCCCCGTCGCGCAGCCACTCGGTGGCTTCCACACCCGGCCCCAGGCTCAGGGGGCGGCCGAACACCGCGTCGGTGGCCACCACCAGTCCGGCGAGAACCGCCCCGCCTGCCAAGATCCTGGTGGCGAAGTGGAACTGCTGCTCGAAGGTCTTGGCCTGACGCACCAGCCAGGCGAAACCCCGGCCGCCCAAGCCGGCCACCAGTCCGAGCAGCGCGCCCCCGCCCAGATGGATGATCCGCAGATCGGTTTCGTGGCTGCCCAAATCGATGACCGGGTCGGTGCCGAGCGCGGCCACATACACCAGATAGCCCGAAGCCGAGGCCAGCAGGGCAGGGAGAAGGGCTCGGCGGGCCACGTCGTCGCGGTAAGGGGCTTCGAGGGCGAAGATCACTCCAGTGGCCGGAGTCTTGAACACCGCGGCGATGCCGGCGGCGGCCCCGGCGGTGAGCAGCATTTTGGTCTCCTCCCGGCGCAGCCACCGGGAGAACAGGCCCCCGGCGTTGTGGCCGACGGTCGCGCCGGCGTAGACAGAGGGACCCTCGAGGCCCATCGAGCCCCCGAAGCCGATGGTGGCCGCTCCGGCGAGCAGCTTGGCCGGCAGCTGGGCGGGGGGAAGGCGGGGGTGGCGCTCGTGAAAGGCCCTCACGTACTCATCGGAAGTCGAGGGGGTGGCGCCTCGGCCGAGGAGGCGGAGGATGGCGACCGCGGCCATCAACCCCACCACCGGAGCGGTGGCCTGCCACCAGAGCGGGCCGGCCAACAGCCGCGCCAGCAGGACTTCGACGGTGAGCTGCTCGAATCCGGCCACCAACAGGCCCACCAGCGCACCGACGAGAACGGAGAGCACCATCATGGCGGGAAAGGCTCGTCGGGGCCGGAAGGAGGCGAGCAGCTCCAAGCCCGATCTCGCGATCCCGGCGCCCAGAACAGATCGGAGTGCTTGCATTCCTCCCGGTATTCTAGTGGCCGATGAGGTTTCCGAGGGCCAAAGAGCACGACCCCTTGGTGGCCGATCTGAAGAGGGCGCTGGCCCCCGACCGGGTGAGGTCCGCTCCGCTGGAGCGCTCGATCATGAGCCGAGACGCCTCCATATTCGAGGGGGGCCGGGCCGGGCCGGTGTGCTTTCCCCTCAGCACCGAGGAAGTGCAGCGCTGCGTGCAGACAGCCGGCCGCCACGGGCGGGCGGTGGTTCCCCGAGGAGCGGGTACCGGGCTCGCAGGCGGCGCCGTGCCCTTGGAAGCGCCGGTCGTGGTGGTGACGACCAAGATGAACCGGCTGTTGTCGGTGGACGCCGACCGGCGAATGGCCTGGGTGCAACCGGGCATGATCAACCTCGACCTCAGCCGGGCCGTTGCCGCCCACGGCTTGCATTTCGCCCCCGACCCCTCCAGCCAGCAGGTGTGCTCCTTGGGGGGCAACGTGGGAACCAACGCCGGTGGGCCTCACTGCCTGGCCCACGGGGTGACCAGCGCCCACGTGCTGGCGGTGGAGGTGGTGCTCATGTCCGGGGAGGCGGTGGTGCTGGGCGACCCCCGCGGGTTCGCCCCCGGACTGGACCTGCGGGGGGCCTATGTGGGCTCGGAGGGGATGTTGGGGGTCACGACTGCGGTGGCGGTTCGGCTGACACCGAACCCCCCGACGGTGCAGACGCTGCTCTTGGCTTTCGATTCGGTGGATGCCGCCGCGCAGACGGTGAGCGCGGTGGTGGCCGACGGTATCGTGCCCGCGGCCATCGAGATGATGGACAACAACATCATCAGGGCGGTGGAGGAGTTCGTGGGCGCAGGGTTCCCCACCGAGGCCGCGGCGGTGGTCATCGCAGAAGTGGACGGCTTGCCGGGCGGAGTGGCCGCCGAGGCCGGCCGGGTGGCGGAGTTGGCCGCAGCCCGGGGCGCCAGCGTGCGCTGGGCTGCCGACGAGCAGGAGCGGGCGCTGCTGTGGAAGGGTCGCAAGAGCGCGTTCGGCGCCATTGCCCGCATCAAGCCCGACTACTACCTCCACGACACGGTCGTGCCTCGGACCCGCCTGGCCGAGATCATGAACCGGGTGTACGAGATCGTCGAGGATCACGGCTTGCTGGTGATGAACGTGTTCCATGCCGGTGACGGCAACCTGCATCCCATGCTGTTGTTCGACCGTCGAGAGCCGGGAGTGATGGCGCGGGTGCATGCGGCGGGAGCGGCCATCATCGAGGCCTCGCTGGCCGTTGGCGGAGTGCTCTCGGGAGAGCACGGCATCGGCATTGAGAAACGCGACTTCATGCCGCAGATGTTCAGTGAGGATGATCTGGACGCCCAGGCCCGACTGCGGCGAGCCTTCGATCCCGATGAGATGGCCAACCCCGGAAAGGTGCTGCCCCTCGGCGCGAGCTGCGCCGAGGTCAACGCGTTGGGCCAGGCGCCCGAAGGAGTGTGGGGGTAGGTGGCCGGCCCGTCCTCGCCCGCACTGGACTCTTTTGCCGCTGCAGTGGCCGCCGATGGCCTGGTGGCGGTCGAGGGCGGGCGCACCCACTGGGAGATCGGAGGGCTGTGCCCCGCCGAGACCCGCTTGGTGAGGGCCCCGGCAGGAGTTCGCTCCTTCGACCCCGCCGAGATGACCGTTCGGGTCGGAGCGGGGACGCTGGTGGAAGAGCTGGACGCCGCGCTGGCCGAGGCCGGGCAGCGGGCCAACCTCCCGGTGGCGGCCAACGCCACCGTGGGCGGTGTTTTAGCCGTGGGCCGCGACGGACTGCACGCCCTGGGGCGGGGTCGGCTGCGCGACGCCCTGCTCGAAGCGGTGTACGCGTCCGACGAGGGGCGGCTGGTGAAAGCCGGCGGGCCGACGGTGAAGAACGTGTCGGGATTCGATCTTTGTCGTCTGCTGGTGGGGTCGCTGGGCACCCTGGGGCTGGTGGGAGAGGTCGTTCTGCGAACATGGCCCCGCCCGGCCGCGGGGATCTGGATGGCGGGACAGTGCGCTCCCCGCGAGTTGCGCCGCCGCCTGTATTGGCCGTCGTCCATTTTGTGGGACGGCCGAACCTCATGGGTCCATCTCGAAGGCCATGAGCCCGATGTGGAGGCCGAAGCCAGTCTGGCGCGCTCTTTGGGCTGTGAGACGGTGGACGGCCCGCCGCCGCTGCCCGACTTCCGGGTTCCGGCGGGAGCTCTGGACGCTCAGGCGCCCGATGCTCGCAAGCCGCGGGGACGCTTCGTGGTGCAAGTGGGCACCGGAACGGCCTATGTGTCGGCGCCCGGCCCGGCGCCTGACCCCGATCCTGCGGTGGTGGTTCTGCACCGGCGGCTGAAAGCGCAATTCGACCCCCGGGGCCGTCTCAATCCGGGCCGCGACCCGCTGGCCGCCGCATGAGCGCGGCGGGGTCCTCGGGCGTCGGTTCTGACGATTCGGCCCCCAAGCCCGCCCTGGGCATAGATCCCGAAGCGCTGGCCTCGTGCGTGGCGTGTGGGCTGTGTCTGCCCCATTGCCCGACGTTTCGGGCCACCGGCGAGGAATGGGCGTCGCCCCGGGGGCGGATCAACGCCATGCGCCAGGTGCAAGATCACGGGGCGCCGGTTGACCGGACCTTTTTGGCGGCGATGGACACCTGCGTGCAGTGCCGGGGGTGCGAGCCGGCCTGTCCCTCAGGGGTGCCGTTCGGCTCGATGATGGAGGCGGTGCAGGCCGCGGCGGCCCGCGGCGGGCGCCGCGGTTGGCGGCGGTGGGGGTTTCGGATCCTCGGTCGGCGGCGGCTGTTGAACTTCGCCTCCCGGCTGCTGGCGGTGGCCCAGCGTTTGCGGCTGGTGCCGTCCAAGCGGCTGGGCCTGCCCCGCATCCCCTTGGCGCAGAGGCGGCTCAGGGCTTCAGGCCACGATGTGTGGCTGTTCACCGGCTGCGTGATGGACGCCTGGCAGCGCTCTGTCCACGCCGCGGTCAAACGGGTGGTGGAGTCCACCGGGACGGGGGTGGCCCTGCCCGGCGCCGGCGGCGGTTGCTGCGGAGCGCTGTCCCGACATGCCGGTTTGGAGGACCACGCCCGCTTGCTGGCGGTCCGCACGATGGCGGCACTGCCCGGCGACGCGCCCATCCTGGTGGATTCGGCCGGTTGCGGCGCCGCCCTCAAGGAGTACGGCGAGCTGCTGGGCACGCCGGAGGCCGAGGCTTTCAGCGCGCGGGTGAGCGACGTGCACGAGTGGCTGGCTCAGCACGCCGAGCGGCTCCCGCCGCCGAGCGGCTCGTCCCGGCCGCCGACAGTGGCGGTGCACGACCCCTGCCACCTGCGCCATGTGCAGCGAGTCCACCAGTCGGTGGCCGAAGTGCTGGCCCGCTACGCCATCGTGGTGCCGTTGGACGACGATGGGCTGTGCTGCGGGGCAGGCGGTGCCTATGCGGCGATGCAGCCCGAGTTGGCCGCGTCCATCCGGGCCCGCAAGCTGTCGGCCATCGAGCGCGGCGGCGCCGATATCGTGGCCAGTGCCAACCCCGGCTGCACCATCCACCTGGCCAACGCCGGGGTAGGCGTGCGCCACCCCCTGGAGATCGTCGACGAGGTGCTGGAGTATGAGCGCTGAGCACATCCGCATCCAGCTCGAGCAGCTCGCCGAGCAGCTCGATGATCTGGCCCTGTCAGCGTTGCGCGATGCGGTGGAGCAGGGAGCCACCTCGCGCCCTGAGGAGGAGAAGCGGCTGGCCCGGGCCCGCCGCTTTGTGGAGAAGGCGATCGCTGTTCTGGGAGATTAACAGCCCGTCCGCGAATCGGTCAGGGTGTCCTGCTCCGCGCCGACGCAGCGCTGCAAGAACCCACGAGGGAGCAGGTGGCTCAGAGGGCGGGCGCGTCGTAGAGGGTTGTGCGCTGGCGGAGGGGGCGGCCCAGGGGAGCGCACAAGGCCCGGAGGTCGCGCTCGGCGGCCTGCTGGCCGTGGGAGGCGCCAGCGGCTCGAGAGATGTTCTCGTTGATGAGCGTGCCGCCCAAGTCGTTCACCCCGGCCTGGAGCATTTGGGCGGCGCCGGCCATGCCCAGCTTCACCCAAGACGCCTGGATGTTGTGGATCCAGCCGTGGTAGGCGATCCGGCCCACGGCGTGCATGAGCAGCGCCTCTCGGAAGGTGGGCCCCCGCCGGGACCGCCGTTGCAAGTAAATCGGGGCCGCCATGTGGACGAAGGGCAGCGGTACGAACTCGGTGAACCCGCCCGTCTCTTTTTGCAGCTCCCGGGTGCGCACCAGATGGCGGGCCCAGTGGACGGGCTGTTCCACCGTGCCGAACATGATGGTCACGTTGGATCGTAGCCCGATGCCGTGGGCGGTGCGGTGCGCCTCCAGCCACTCCTCGGTGTCGATCTTGTCCGGGCATATCACCGCCCGGATCTCATCGTCGAGGATCTCGGCCGCGGTGCCGGGCAGCGAGCGCAGGCCGGCGTCCATCAGCCGGCGCAGGTAGTCGGCCAACGGCTCATCCAGCCGCCGGGCCCCCTCGGTAACCTCGAGGGCGGTAAAGCCGTGGACGTGGACGTCGGGCGCCGCGTCCTTCACCGCCCGGGTGACGTCGACGTAATAGTCGCCGTCGAAGCCAGGGTGGATACCGCCCTGAAGACAGACCTCGGTGGCGCCGGCCTCGGCCGCCTCCGCGGTGAGTTCGGCGATGTCCTCCAGGCTCAGCAGGTAGGGGTCGCCGCGCAAGTTGAGCGACAGCGGCCCTTTGGAGAATCCGCAGAACCGGCATTTGAACGTGCATACGTTGGTGTAGTTGATGTTGCGGTTGGAGACCCAGGTGACTGAGTCGCCCACCGCCGCCCGGCGCAGTTCATCGGCCAGTGCCGCCACCGCTCGCACTTCAGGCCCCCGAGCGCGAAACAGGGTGACGATCTCTTCGACTCCCACTTCTTGTCCGCCCTGTACCCCGGCGATCACCTCGCCCACCGCCCCTCCCGCGGCGCGGTGGCCGCCCAACAGGCTTGCTCGGCGCCGAGGCGCCAGCAGGGTCGGGGCCGGGGCGTCGGCAGAGCCGTCGGCGGGGTCTGACGGCGGTGCGAGCAGCTGCGGAGGCAGGACATCGGCGCCGGAGTACCAGCCTTTGTCATCAGCGCGCCCGAGTCCTTCGGCGTCGCTGCGGTCGAGCACTGGGAACCTCATGTCCGGGTCCAGCCAGCGCTCGGGATCGAGGGCGTATGCGGGGTACACCGTCAGCCGGGGGGCCAGGGCGAACCCTCGGGCCTCGGTGGCCGCCCGCAGGCGCTCGAGGACCGGCCAGGGCCGCTCGGGATTCACATGATCGGCGGTGACCGGCGAGACTCCGCCCCAGTCGTCGATGCCGGCGTCGAGAAGCCGACCGAAGTCGTCGGACAGATTGGGCGGGGCCTGAAGCCGGACATCTTCGGGCAGAATGAGTCGGGCCAGGGCGATGGCCTCCAGGTACTCGTCGTGATCGCAGGCCGAGGCGGCGTGCATGGCGGTGCCGGCTTTGGGCAGGAAGTTCTGGACGATCACCTCTTGGACGTGGCCCCAGCGGCGATGGGAGTCGGCGATGGCCTCCAAAGCCTCGATTCGGTCGGCCCTAGTCTCGCCGATTCCCACCAAGATGCCGGTGGTGAACGGGATGGACAGCTCACCGGCCGCGCCAAGGGTGGCCAGCCGCCGCCCGGGGGCCTTGTCGGGCGATCCCCGGTGGCAGTCCAAGTCGGCGAGCGTCTCTAGCATCATCCCCTGTGAGGGCGCAGCCCTGCGGAGGAGAGCCAGCTCGTCGGGATAGAGCGCGCCGGCGTTGGCATGGGGCAGCAATCCGGTTTTTTCCACCACCAGCCGGGCCGTGTGGGCCAAGTAGTCCACCGTGGAGGCGAAGCCCTGGGCTTGCAGCCATTGGGCCGCGTCCCCATAGCGCAGCTCTGGACGCTCGCCGAGGGTGAAAAGAGCCTCGTGACAGCCGGCTGCCGCTCCCGACTCGGCGATGGACAGCACCTCGTGCTCGCTCAGATAGGGCGATTTCAAGCGGGCGGGCGGCTGGGCGAACGTGCAGTAGCCGCATTTGTCCCGGCACAGCATGGTCAAAGGGATGAACACCTTGGGGGAGTAGGTGACCACGGTGCCGGAGACCCGATCCCGAATCGCCCGAGCCTCGGCCATGAGATCACCGAGACCCAGCTCCAGCAGAGCTCGGCGATCGGCGATGGCGGTGGTCACCGAGCGCCTTCCGCCCGCTCTGATCGAGCCGGTGGGTTTTGCGTCGACCTGCTGTCCGCCTGTCGGCCCGGCGTCAATTGGTCGGCGGTGGCGCGAAGGCTGTCAAGCAGATCCTCGAACGACTTCACGAAGGCTGACACTCCCTCTTCTTCCAGCCGGTCGGCCACTGCTTGCAGGTCGACGCCGACGCCGGCGACCCCGTCGAGAACGGCTTGGGCCGCGTCGGGGTCGGCGTCCACGGTCCGGGCCAGTGCACCATGGTCGGTGAACGCATCCAAGGTGGCGTCGGGCAGCGTGTTCACGGTGTCGGGTCCGATGAGCTGCTCGACATACAACGTGTCAGGATAAGCCGGGTTCTTGGTGGAAGTGGAAGCCCACAGGGGCCTTTGCACCCGCCCGCCCCGAGCGGTCAGGGCCTCCCAGCGGGGTCCGGAGAACTTCTGTTTGAAGATCTGGTAGGCCACTTGGCCCTGGGCCACCGCGGTCTGGCCCCGCAAGGCCAGGGCTTCGGGAGTCCCAATGGCCTCGAGCCGGCGGTCGACCTCGGTGTCGGTTCGGCTGATGAAGAAGGAGGCCACCCCGGAGACGGGCGAGAGGTCGCCGGGGTGCGCTTCCAAGCCGCGGAGGTAGGCCTCGATGACCTCGGCGTAGCGGGACAAGGAGAACAGCAGGGTCACGTTCACGCTTCGGCCTTCGGAGGTCATGGCCTCGACGGCGGCCAATCCCTCCGCGGTGCCGGGGATCTTCACATAGAGGTTGGGGCGGCTGACGCGCTGGTTGATCGCTCGAGCCGCGGCCAGGGTGTTCTCGGTGTCCCGGGCCAGGTTGGGGTCGATCTCGACCGAGACGAAGCCGTCGACTCCGCCGCTTTTCTGGTGGACGGGGGCCAGAACATCCAGAGCGCCGGCGATATCGGTGAGCACCAGCTCCCAGTAGGCGTCGGCCACGCTCATCCCCTCGGCCAGCAGCTCGGCGAACTGCCCGTGGTACTGGGTGCCCGAGGTCATGGCCTTCTGGAAGATGCTGGGATTGGAAGTGAGCCCCCGCACCCCCCGCTGCACCCAGCGGGCCAGTTCCCCGTTGTTGATCCACTCCCGGCGAAGGTTGTCCAGCCAAGGACTTTGTCCGTGCTCGCGGTACAAGTCGTGTAATCGGTTCATCGCGGCGGCTTCCCGCCCTCGGCCAGTGATGCGGCCCGAGCGGCGACGTCAGTCGGGTTCATGCCCAGTTTGTCCAGCACCACCGACCCCGGCGCCGAGGCGCCGAAGCGGTCGATGCCCAATGGGAGATCCACCCACCGCTCCCAGCCCAGCGTCACCCCTGCTTCCACCGATACTTTGGGCACCCCGGGCAAAAGCACGCTGTCTTGGTAGTCCGGGGCTTGAGCGGCATAAAGCTCCCAGCAGGGCATGGAGACCACTCGGGCGGCAATGCCCCGGTGGCCGAGCACCGCCGCCGCTTCCATGCACACCGACACCTCGCTTCCGGTTCCCACCAGGATCACGTCGGGGTTGGCGCAGTCCGCCAGGGTGTAGGCGCCCCGGACCACCCCGTCGGAGGTCGCGGTTCCTTCCAGGGTGGGCACATTCTGGCGGGTCAGGATCATGGCACTGGGGCCATCCAGATCAACCGCCAGCCGCCACGCCTGGGCCACTTCGTTGCCGTCGGCCGGTCGAAACACCCGGAGCCCGGGGATGGCCCGCAAAGACATGACGTGCTCCACCGGCTGATGCGTGGGGCCGTCTTCGCCGACGCCCACCGAGTCGTGGCTCCACACGAAGACGCTGTGGGCCTCGGACAGCGCGGCCAGACGCACCGCCGGTCGCATGTAGTCGCTGAACACCAGGAAGGTGCCGCCGATCGGGACCACGCCGCCGTGCAGCGCCGCGCCGTTGAGCACCGCTCCCATGGCGTGCTCGCGAATGCCGAAGTAGAGCTGGCGTCCCGCGGGGTGAGCCGGGCCGAGCGGTTCGGCGCCGGACAGGCTGGTGCCCGTGTTGCCGGTGAGGTCGGCGGCACCGGCCCACAGGCCGGGCACCGCGTCGGCCACGGCGTTGAGGCAGATGGAACTGGCTTTGCGGGTGGCCATCGACTGGCCGGCGGTCCACGACGGCAGCTTGTCCGCCCAGCCGGGAAGGCCCCGGCCGGCCAGGCAGGCCTCGTACTCGAGGCGCTGGGCGCCGAGAGCCTTCACGCGCCGCCGCCAGTCCGCCCGCTCGGAGGCGCCTCGGCGGCCGGCTGCCCAGTAGGCCTCGACCACTTCGGCGGGGGTGTGGAACGTCTTATCCGCCGGCAGCCCCATGACGGCCTTGGTGGCGGCGATCTCCTCGTCGAAAAGCGAGTAGCCGTGGGCTTCGTGGTTATCGGTTTGGCCGGGGGAGGGGTAGGCGATATGGCTGCGCACGATGATCAGCGAGGGCGCGCCCTCGGTTGCCATCGCCTTCCGGATGCCCGCCTCGAGGGCGTCGAGATCCTCGGAGGCTTCGCCCAGATCCACGACGTGCCAGCCGTAGGCGGCAAAGCGCAGGGCCGCGTCATCGGAAAGGGCGAGATCAGCGGGGCCGTCGATGGTGATCCGATTGTCGTCGTAGACGCAGATGAGCCGGTCGAGGCCTTGGTGCCCGGCCAATGAGGCCGCCTCATGGCTGATCCCCTCGGAGAGATCACCGTCGCTGCACAGGGCGAACACCCGGTGGTCGCATACCTCTGCGCCGAAGCGGTGGCGCAGCCAGCGCTCGGCCATGGCCATGCCCGCGGCGTTGGCGATTCCCTGGCCCAGCGGCCCGGTGGTGACCTCCACGCCCGGAGTGCAGCCGGCTTCGGGGTGGCCGGGCGTTCGGCTTCCCCATTGGCGGAAGTCCCGCAAATCGTCAAGGGCGAGTCCCTGGCCGGTCAAATGGAGCATGGAGTACAACAAGATGGATGCGTGGCCGGCGCTGAGCACGAACCGGTCTCGATCGGGCCAGGCGGGATCATCGGCGTCGTAGCGCAGGATACGAGTCCACAGCACATGGGCCAGCGGCGCCATAGCCATCGCCGTGCCCTGGTGCCCGGAGCGGGCCTGGTGGGGAGCGTCCATGGCCAGCCCGCGGATGACGTTGACGGCCCGGGCTTCGAGACCAGGGGGAAATGCGGCCATAGAAGGGTTGATCCTTTCAGGCCATCACGGGAACAGCACCACCGAGGCGGTGAACCCGTGGAGGAAATTGCGGCCGGCGACCGGCCCGAACTCCCCGGCGCAGAACATGCCGGCCACGGGCGCCCTGTCCAGCGCCTCGTGAACCACGGCGGCATCGTGGTTGGGCCCTTCGAACAGGCGGGTGCCCCGGCCATTGCAGGTGAACACCAAGGCCGACCCGGCGGAGGCACCGGCCATCAGCTCCCGCAGGTCCTCGTCCGCGGTGGCCGCGTCTCGCACCTGGAACTGCAGCGTGGTGCCCACGCCCACTGATTCGCCCACTGCCAGCGCGCCGGTCTCTTCGTCGGCGCCGATCAAACCGCGGATCAAAAAGTCGCCCCGGTCGAAGTCGGACTGGTGCTCGTCGATGACGATCCCGATGTGCAACCCCTTCGCCAGCAGGGAGCGATCGGCCTCGTCTAGCCCCAGCAGAGTCTCTCGCAGGCGGTCTACGGCCGTTCGGCCTCCCATCTCCGACACGATGTTGCCCTCGGCTTTGGTCACGGTGAAGGGCTGGCCGATCGGGCGGCATCCCTGGGACACCACGGTGCGAACTTCGACGCCGGGGTCGAGTAGGACTCCCACCGCGCCGTCGCTGAAAACCTGCTGGCCCAACACCAGCCGGTTGTCTCCCGGACGTCCGGCGGCCGAGGCCAAGCCCCCCACTACCCTCATCGCCGAACCGGCGTCCAGCAGGGTCTCGCTGGGAAAAGAGAACGGATCGGGCAGCACCAGCAGGGTTCCCTCCCCATCGACGGGCATTCCCCCCAGCGCCCAGCCGCCTGAACCCCGCACCGGTTCCAGCCGAATCGATCGGGCCGGGCATCGGGCCGCGGCCCACAGGGATACGGCAGGGCGCTCCTGCGCCTCAACGGGCCCGCCTATCACCGATACCGCGGTTGCTCCCAGCAGGGCGGCAGGGGCAAGGGCCTGGTGGATGGCGTCGGCGAGATCGCCGACGGCCTCTCGGTGCGAGGCCGAGGCGAACAGCACGGCAAGATCGGGCGACGGGCCGACGGCTTCGAGGATCTCGCCGATGACCTCGCCGGCGGCACTGGCCGAGTCGGGATGCTCGGACAAAGCGGCCCCGTAGCTGCTCACGACCTGCACGCTAGCCCGGCAGCCGGTGCCGACTGCGGACAACCGCGCGCTGCGAGCGCACAAGCAGCGTGGGGGATTGCGCAGGCCACCCTGCGCCCAAAGAGCGACTAGCGGTCTGTCTGCAGATTGGCTGGAGCGGTGGCTCGAGAGGCCAAAGAGTCGACGTCGGCGTGGCGCACCTGGGCCAACCGCAGCCTGCGGGCCGCGCTGATGAACCACCAGCCCAGGTCGAACTGGTGCCAGCGGCGGGAGAACCGGGCTGAAGTGGGGGCGGCGTGGTGGTTGTTGTGGTAGCCCTCCCCGCAGGTGAGCCAGGCCAGCCAGGTGACGTTGGTGGCGCTGTTGTCGAACGGCCGGCGCCCGAACGTGTGGGCCACCCCGTTTACCGAGCCTCCCAGGCCGATATAGCCCACCGTGTGGACCGCCACGGCCACGAGGCCGGGCAGCCAGCCCAGCCACCAGACCAGCACGGCGATTCCCAGGGCCAATCCCACGATGCCGCGGTCGAGCAGCCATCGGTCGGGAGCGGTCACCGGGATGTCCTTGGCGTAGCGCTCGGTGGTTCGGGGATCACGGGCCGATCGGCGGTAGAGGGCGGCATTGGTGAGCTGCACTCGCAGCCAGCCCAGTCGTGCCGGCGAGTGAGGGTCTTCGGAGGTGTCGGTGAAGGCATGGTGCTTGCGGTGGACCGCGGCCCATTGCCGGGCGGAAATCCCAGTTGCCGCCCACAAGAACACCTTGAAAACACTGCGCAAAGCGGGATGGAGCTGCACGGCCTTATGAGCCAAGTCCCGGTGCAGATAAACCGTGGTGGCGAGATTGGCCAACTGGGTCAGGCCGAACCCCACTGCGATCGCGAACACTATCTGCACTGAATGGAACTCCCGATGGGCTAGGGCCGGTTGCCGGATTCGACCGCTGAGGCTGTGACCCTAGATCACCGAGCGCGGTTACATGAGATTGCGGTTACATGAGATTGCGGTCTGCTCCGAGGTGTTCGTCAGCCTTCCCGCCGGTGCCGTCTCCTGCGGTGGTACGCCCGATGGCGCCAAAGTCACCTAGGCCCCCAAAAGACACACCACTAGGATGAGGCCGTGCGCCGGATTGTGATGCCCGTTCTACTGCTCGCGCTGGCCCTGGCATCGCTTATAGGCGCCAACTATCTGAACGGCCAGCTCCAGGAGGATTTGGGGGAGGTGGCCGACGACGACACCGTGCCGCCAAGTGTCGGCACCCCGCTGGTCTCCACCCGTCGGCTCACAGCCATGCTGGCCCCACCGCTGACCGAACCGGGATTTTTCAACGCGCTGGACGAGATGATGGCCTCGGCGCCGCCGTCGGCATGTCTCAGCGTGACGCTGGGCAAAAACGCGTACTACGAGAGCAACGCCAACATCGCGGTGATGCCCGCAGACGCCGTGTTGCTGCTCACCTTGGCCGCCGCCCACAAAGAACTCGGTCCTGATCACACCTTCATCACCTCGGTGCAATCTGTCGTCTCGTTGGAGGACGGGGTGGTGAACGGAGATATCTATCTGGTCGGCGGAGGCGACCCGCTGCTTTTGACCCGGGAGTTCGCCGCCACGCTGGGCGAGGGCGAGAACCGGCTGCGCACTCCTATCGAGGACTTGGCCCAAGACCTGGTCGATGGGGGCTTGGCCCTGGTCACCGGCGCGGTGGTGGGCGATGCCGCCCGCTACGACGATCTGCTCTATGTCGGCTCGTGGCCGGAGACGATGATCCGAGCCGAGAACCTCGGCACGCTGCAAGCGCTGCAATTCGATGACGGCTGGGTGGAGTTCCCCAGTACGGCGCCGGCCGAGGAGGAGGGTGATGCCGGCCGGGAGGCCCCGGAAGAGACCGCCGATGAGCAGCTGGCGGCCGAGGATCCGCCGTTCTACGCCGCGGCGCTGTTCGACGACATGCTCGAGGCCGAAGATGTGGTCATCCGGCGCAGCCCTCGCTCTGAGGGGTTTCCCGCCGATGAAGAGGCATTCGTCCTGGCCTCGATCGAGTCAGCGCCCCTGTCCGCCTACTATCGGCAGATCCTCGACAACCGGGATGCCGAGACCGCCGAGCTGTTGCTGAAGGAAATCGGGCTGGCCACCTCGGGCACGGGAAGCACCCGGGCCGGGACAAGGGCGGTTCAGACGGTGCTAGCGGGCGTCGGCGTGGACGAGGAGTTCCAGTTTCTCCAGTTCGACGGCTCCGGGCGCGATCCGGCCAACGTCGCGACCTGCCCGTTGTTCACCGCGCTGCTCGACAGCGAGGAGTTCAGCCCCTTCTTCCACGACCTGCTGCCCACCGCCGCCGAGGCCGCCCCGTCCCGCGTCGACGATCCAGAGAGGCTCAAGGTGCTGTCAGGCGGGGCGTCGAACACCGCCGTGACGTTGGGCTATGTCGACATCGGCCTCGGCCAGGAGCTGACGTTCGCCTTCATCGCCAACCAACCGGACCCGGCGGGCAGCCCAGCTTTGCTGGAATTGGCGGAGCGCATCTTGAGCCATTTGGCCACTCTTGAGGCCAAGCCAAGCCTTGACGACATCCAGCTTGAAGAGATCCGTGCCCGCTGACGCAGGCAGAGCCGCAGGCGATGTCGCCAGCGTGGCCAACGCAGCGCGATGAGCGAGGCGCAGATCACGCCCATGTTCCCACTGGGGATGGTGCTGATGCCGACGATGGTGGTGCCCATCCACGTCTTCGAGCCGCGCTACCGGAGGATGGTCGGAGACTGCATGGGCGGACGCCGGGAATTCGGGGTCGTTCTCATCGAGAGGGGCAGAGAAGTAGGGGGCGGGGACGTCCGCACCGGTGCCGGCACCATGGCCAGAATCATCGACGCCCAGGAGTTCCCCGACGGGCGTTGGGGCCTCGTGGTCGGCGGGATCCGCCGGATTCAAGTATGTCGATGGCTAGACGACGACCCGTATCCCCGAGCCGAAGCACGAGACTGGCCCGACGGGCGCCTGCAGAACGCGCAGGCGGAGAAGGTCGACGCCGGGCTGGCGCCAGTCGTATCCGCCTGGCGCCGAGTGCGGGCATTGCAGTCCGAGTTGGGGGCGCCGGGACCGCCGGCCGGTTTTGAGGTGTCCGACGACCCCTCGACCGCAATATGGCAGCTTGCCGCCCTGTCTCCCCTGGGGCCGATGGACCGCCAGCAGATCTTGACCGCGGCCGACGCCGCTCAGCGGTTAGAGCAGTTGGCCGCTTTCCTCGCCGATGCTGAAGAGCTGACCCGAGCCAGAATCCAGATGGGGTAGCAGAACCCGCCAGAAGGCTCCTTTCAAAGGTGCGAACAGGAACAGCAGATCCGGGCCGGAATCGAGATAGGGGCGGGCAAGCCCGGCGGGGTAGTCTGTTTGACGACTGGAGAGACCCGCGGGAGGGCCATTGACGATGCGTTCAAAAGCGGCTGCCAAAGCCAGTTCACCCCAGAAGGCGGCGGAGGAATTGAAAGACCTCGTGGTCGGCTATGCCCGCCAGGAGATCGTGGCGCCGCTGGCCAAGCTGGGAACAACCCTGAAGCTCGGCATTCTCGGCGCGTTGAGCATCGGGGTGGGGCTGGTCTTCTTGGTGATTGCCGGGCTGCGCCTGCTTCAGACCGAGGCCGCCGGGGTGTTCGAAGGCAACATGAGCGCCCTGCCCTATGTGGCGGTGCTCGCCGCAGTGGTGGTGGTTTTGGCCGCCGCCGCGGCGATCAGGGCGCGGCTGTCAAAAGGAGACCGCCCGTGAGCGATGCCATTGCGAACCACCGGGTCATCAGCCGAGATGAGATCAGGGACAAGTTCCGGGAGCTGAGCGGCGACCTGGGCCATACGGCTCAAGCAGCCCGCACCCCCTTGCTCGGCGCAGCCATCGCGGCAATCGGGGCGCTGGCCGCGGCGGCCTTCTGGCTGGGACGGCGGCGCGGCCGGGCGGCGCGGACTGTGGTCGAAGTCCGCCGGGTCTGATCGGAATCAGAATATGGCCGGTCTTCTGGGCTATCTCCGGCGACAGGGCGTTGTCCGCGGCCTGCTAGGAGGACGTCGGGCTTGGCTGGTCTTGGGCGCCATGGCCTGGACAATCCGCCTTTTGCGCCGGTTCGCCGGCACTCGGCAGCTGCGAACGGTGTCGACTGAAGAGCTGCGCCCCGGAGAGGGACTGCTCATATCCCACTTGCCCGACCGCCGGCAGTGAGCCGAGATCTGACCGCCGCCCCCCGCTTCGGATCGCCCCCGGGGTTCAAGGGCTTCGCGGGACGATGCCCGGCGCGGCGCCTTGGGAGATGAGCCCAGCGCTCAAAGCCGGCGAAATCGTTCTTCTGACCGATCGCAAGGACCGCCGCTACCTGATCAAACTGCAAGAGGGCCGCGAGTTCCACACTCACGCAGGGTCGGTGGGCCACGATGACTTGATCGGCGGCACCGAAGGGGCGCAAGTCCGCACATCCCGCAATGCCGAACTGACTGTCTGGCGCCCCACCCTTTCTGACTACGTTCTGAAGATGCCCCGAGGGGCGCAGGTGGTGTACCCCAAAGACAGCGCGGCCATTATGATGCAGGCCGATGTGTTTCCCGGCGCCCGGGTATTGGAGTCGGGAGTGGGCTCAGGAGCGCTGTCGCTGAGCCTGCTGCGCGCCGGGGCAGAGGTTCTGGGCTATGAGATCCGGGATGACTTCGCCCAGCAGGCCATTGAGAACGTGAGGGGTTTCCTCGGCTCTCAGGCCGACGTCCGATACCGGGTGGAGGTTAAGGACTGCTACCAGGGCATCGACGCCGAAGGATTGGACCGGGTGGTGTTGGACTTGCCCGAACCCTGGCGAGTGGCGCCCCACGCCCGCGCCTCATTGCGCCCCGGCGGCATCCTGGCGGCATACACCCCGAGCATCGTGCAGGCCGCGAAGCTGCGCGAAGC
>JAPOSH010000037.1 GCA_026709815.1 bacterium
TCACCCCAGCAGACTTCACCTTCTGCGACGACGCCATCTAAACCAACCCCAACCCCAACCCGTTCGGCCCGCCCCCCACAGGGCGGGCCGAACGCATTTAAAAACAGCGAACCTCAGACGTCCCAAACCACATGGAGAGCGGCGGGAGATCTGAAGCCCCAGCCGAGGATCTTCGGAGGGTCGGTCTCCGGGTCCAGCCGCAGCCCGGGCAGGCGGTCGAGTAGGCACGTCAGTGTGGCCCGCATCTCCATGCGGGCTAGGTGGATGCCCAGGCAGAGGTGAGGCCCGGTCGCAAAGGAGATGTGCGACTTCGACTCCCTGAAGATGTCGAACCGGTCGGGCTCCTCGAATTTGGAGGGATCCCGATTGGCGCAGCCCAGCGAGATGTTGACTGCGGCACCGGCCGGGATCTCGACGCCGTCCACCAACTCGTCGGCAACCGCAGTCCGGCCGATTCCCACCAGCGGGGTTTCCCATCGCAGCGACTCCTCCACCGCTGCGGTCAACAGCGAGCGATCTTGGTTGACCGCCTCAAGCTGGTCTGGATTGCACAACAGGCCCACCATCATGTTGCTGGCGGCCCGATAGGTGGTTTCCGCCCCCGCAGGCAGAAGAAGGCGGCAGAATGCGATGATCTCATCGTTGGTCAGCTGCGTTCCCTCGAGCTCGCTGTGGGCCAGCAGGCTGATGAGGTCGTCGCGGGGCTCGGCCCGGCGCGATTCGACCACCGGCTCAAGGTAGTCGTACAGCCACTGCGAGGCGGCGAACCCCCGTTCCACCTCGTTGGCTATGTTGGTGATCTCCACTGCTCGGCGATAGAAAGCCGGCAGGTCGGTCTCGGGCAGCCCCAGGGCGATTGCGATCACATGCATTGGGAACACGAACATCAACTCGGCCACCAGATCGGCGCGTCCCCGTTCCGCGAATGCGTCCACATAGTGATCGAGCACCGGAATCACGATCTCGCGTTCCCAGCGCTCCATTTCTCGGCGGGTGAACGCCTGCTGTATCAGCTTGCGGTATCGCCCGTGCTCCGGCTCGTCCATCTCCAAAATGGTGTGGCCCATGACGAGGCCCATGGACTCCGCGTATCCCGCCGACGAGAAGGTTGACCCATCCCGCAGTACCGCTTCTGCCGCGTCGAACGACAGTATGTTCACCATTTGGCGCTCCCCGGCGAGCAGGTCGCTGGTCGTGACCGCTCCGGTGATTTCCGACATGCTCCCCAAATGCGCCGGGCATTTGGACAGCAGCTCGGACAACACCGGATAAGGGTCGGGCACGCCGTCTTGGGCCAAATGGGCCTGGTTGGTGGCCTCGAACGGGTCATAGCCCTCGTCGCCGGGTTCGGGGGCTCGGGCTGCGTTCAGCATCTCTGCCGGTGTCATCTGGAACTTCATGCTGCGTTATTCTAGGCCCAAACAGCGTACTATACATAGTATAGTACTCACATGACGATTGATTTCTCGGTTGACCCCGAGTTCCAAGAGAAACTCGACTGGATGGATGCCTTTGTCACTAGGGAGGTCGAGCCCATCGACCTCTACTTCCGCGACCAGGTCAACCCCTTCGACCGCTCCAATGAGACGGCGAACGCACTGATCCGCCCGCTCCAGGCACAGGTGCAGGAAAGGGGCCTGTGGGCTTGCCACATGGGATCGCACCTGGGCGGCCAGGGCTATGGCCAGGTGAAGCTGGCCCTGATGAACGAGATACTGGGCCGGTCGCTTTGGGCCCAGGTGGTGTTCGGGTGCCAGGCGCCCGATTCCGGCAATGCCGAGATCATCGCCCACTACGGCAATGCCGAGCAGAAGCGGCTCTACCTGCGGCCTCTGCTCGACGGGGAGATTTCCTCCTCGTACTCGATGACCGAACCACAAGGCGGGTCCGACCCCAGCTACTTCACCTGCCGGGCCCGACGCGACGGCGACGAATGGGTCATCAGCGGTGAGAAGTGGTTCACCTCCAATTTCAAATACGCCACGTTCATGATCGTGATGGTCATCACCGATCCCGATGTCCCGGTGCATCGGGGCTCGTCTATGTTCCTGGTGCCCACCGACACCCCCGGCATAGAGGTGGTGGCCAATGTGGGCGTCGGGATGAACGAGTCGCTGGGGGACGGCGACCACGCCTACCTCCGATTCAACGAGGTGAGGGTGCCCGCCGAGAGCTTGCTGGGAGACGAGGGGTCGGGCTTCAAGATCGCCCAAACCCGTCTGGGCGGCGGCAGGGTCCACCATGCCATGCGAACGGTGGGAGTGGCTCAGCAGGCCCTCGACATGATGTGCGAGCGGGTGCTGTCGCGTGAGACGAAGGGTTCGCTCATAGCGGATAAGCAGTCCATCCAGCACTGGATTGCCGATTCATGGATCCAGATCCAGCAATTCCGCCTGCAAGTGCTGCACTGCGCCTGGCTGATCGACAACGAGCAGGACTACGCCGCGGTTCGCCAGTATATCGCAGGGATCAAGGTGGCAACCCCCAAGGTGCATATCGACGTGGTATATCGGGCTATGCACGCTCACGGCTCTCTCGGGGTCTCCAACGAGATGCCCCTGATATCCATGTGGGTTTCCGGTCCTGTGATAGGGATCGTCGACGGTCCCACCGAAGTCCACAAAGACACCATTGCCAAGCAAGTGCTGAAGAGCCACCGGCCCTCCGACGGCCTTTTCCCCTCGCAGCACCTTCCCAGCCGGATAGCCGGCGCTCGCCAATATGTCGAATCCCGCATCGAGCACGAGATCGCCAACCTCTGACCTCAAGAAGAAGAGATTTAGCGCTCTCCGGCAGGCGTTCAGCGCCGGGTGGGGATCCGCCCGAATATGTAGGCCAGACCCACAATCCCCAACCCGATCACAATTCCCCGCCATGTCCATGAGCCGATAGCGATGCCGCAACTCGCGCCCACTGCGCCTGCGATCATCACACCGGCGATCACCTTGGCTCGTAGCGGCATTCCCAGCCCGGCTCGGTAGTCGGCCACCAGTCTGCCCACGCCCGGCAGCCCCAGCACCCAACGCTCAAGCCGCTCGCTCGACCGGGAGAACGCCCCCGCGGCCATGATGAAGAAAACGGTTGTGGGCAGTCCGGGCACAATCACCCCGAGGGACCCCAGGCCCACGCACACTAGCCCCGCGACTAACCAAACCAGCCGCGCCAGCGGGTTTCGGGCAACTTTGGAGCGCCCGAGCGCCCCAGAATCGACCGGCTCAGCCGGCGAGTTCGGCGAAATCACCGACCGTGAGATAGCAGAGCAGCACGATCACCGCCGCGTTCACCGTGCATGCCAGCCACTTGAGCCGGTGGTCGGCCCTCCAGAATCGCCGGATACTCAAACCATTGAAGGCAATTGCTACCAGCCCTATCGCCACGCCCAGCGCCGGCCCCACCGCGCCGGCCAACCCGAGCAGCGGCAGCAGGAAGGGGAACACCGCATACGTCAGCAGGCATCGAGCGCCCGACACCGCCATCGACTGGCTGAATCGGCGCTCAACCTCGCCGGGGGCCTCCGCCTGTTGCGGCAAAGCGTCAGGGACGTCAACGACCATCAGGGTTAAGTCTCGCACCTCGCCGGCACTCCGGTCTCACCGGGCCGGAGCAATCATCTAGTGTTGTCTGCGATGCGCATCCGGGTTGACACCGATCTCTGCCAGGGCCACGGGCGCTGCTACGCGCTGGCCCCCGATGTCTTTGACGCCGACGATGACGGCTACTGCCAGCCCACCCACGAGCGCGATGTGGCTCCCGAGCTGGTTGAGCAGTCCCGCCGGGCCCACATGAACTGCCCTGAGGATGCCATTATCTTGATCGAGGAAGCATCTTGAGCGAGGAGGCCCGATGACCAGCACTGAGAACACCGAGCAACGCTCCCCCGACGGGCGGGCGCCGAATGCGCAAGCCGGCGGCGGTATGGCGGGTGGCCGTCCCCTCGCCGGGGTCCGGGTCATCGAGGTGGCGACATGGATGTTCGTGCCCTCGGGCGGCTCGGTGCTGGTCGATTGGGGAGCCGACGTCATCAAGGTGGAGCACCCGGTGACCGGCGATCCCCAGCGGGGGCTCATCACATCGGGCCTTATCCCCGGCGGCGGAGACGGGGTGAACTTCATGATTGAGCAGCCCAACCGGGGCAAGCGCTCTGTGGGGATCAACCTGGCCCATCCCGACGGACGCGAGGCGTTTATGAAGCTGGTGGAAACCGCCGATGTGTTCCTCACCAACTATTTGGCGCCGATGCGCCGCAAGCTGGGCATAGATACCGAGGACTTGCGCCAGCGCAACCCCCAGCTCATCATCGCCCGCGGCTCCGGCCAAGGCCCCCACGGCCCCGATGCCGACAGAGGCGGCTACGACGGCACATCCTTTTGGGCCCGGGGCGGAATGGGCGCGGTTACGCCCACCCAGCCGGACGGGTTCCCCATGGGTCAGCCCGGCCCTGCTTACGGCGACGTCATGGGCGGCATGGCCACGGCCGGCGCGATAGCAGCCGCTCTCTACCAGAGGGCCGCCACCGGCGAGCCCTCCATCGTGGATGTGTCGCTGCTGGCTACAGCCATGTGGCAGATCTCCCCACTGGTGGTGGCTTCCGGGCTCCACGGCATAGAGCGCTTCCCTCCCGGCGACCGCAGCAAGGCCCCCAACCCCGTTGTGAACAGCTATCGCACCTCAGACGGACGCTTTCTCATCATCATCCTGCTCCAGCCCGACAGGTATTGGGCGGCCTTGTGCGAATGCATCGGCCGTCCCGACCTGATAGCCCATCCGAAGTTCGTCGACATACAGGCACGGGCAGAGAACAACGAGGAGTGCATCTCCGTTCTCGACGAGGTTTTCGGCTCTCAGCCCCTCTCCCACTGGAAGGAGGCCCTAGCTCACTTCAAGGGAGTCTGGGTGCCGTTCCAAACCCTCCCCGAGCTTTACGAAGACCCTCAGGTGATTGCCAACGGCTACCTCCCCACCATGACAGCCGGCAACGGCCAAGAGGTGCAGCTGGTGGCCAATCCCGCCATGTTCGACGAGCAGCCCGTGACGGTGGAGCGGGCCCCCGAACACGGCGAGCACACCGAGACCCTCCTGCTAGAAACCGGCATAGCCTGGGAGGACATCGCCGCCATGAAGGAATCCGGCGCAATCCTCTAACCCCCGCGGCTCTCTAGGTTTAGGCGGCTTGCTAGGTTTAGCTTCCGGCCCGCCTCGTGTCTTCCAGACGGTTTTGGATTGAAGGGAGCCGTCAATGGCTTTGAGGACGATGGCCTGAGTGTCAGTAGCTCTTGGGCAGCCCGAGGCACTTCTGGGCTACGAAGGCCAGCACCAAGTTGTTGTTGATCGGGGCCACTTGGTAGAGCCGGGTCTCGCGGAACTTGCGCTCGATGTCGTATTCCTGGGCGAACCCGAACCCGCCATGGGTGTTGAGCGCCGCATTGCCGGCCTCCCACGAGGCTTCTGAGGCCAGCAGTTTCGCCATGTTGGCCTCGGCCCCGCACGGTGCCCCGGCATCGAACAGGTTGGCCGCCTTCCATCGCATGAGATCGGCCGCCTGGAGGTTGGTGTACGCCTTGGCCAGCGGGAACGCCACTCCTTGGTTCATGCCGATCGGCCGGCCGAACACCTCGCGCCCCTTGGCGTACTCGCTGGCCCGGTCGAGGAAGAAGCGGCCGTCGCCGATGCACTCGGCTGCGATGAGGATCCGCTCAGCATTCATGCCGTCGAGGATGTGGCGGAATCCCAGCCCCTCGGTGCCGACCAGGGAATCGCCGGGCACCACCACCTCTTCGAAGAACACCTCGGTGGTGTTGTGGTTCATCATCGTAGGAATGGGGTTGATGGTCAGCCCCGGCACCAGATCCCCGTCGTCGCCCCGCAGCTCGATGAGGAACACCGACAGCCCGTCGGTGCGGTTCTTGGCCTCGGCCACCGGGGCGGTGCGGGCCAGCAGGATCATCAGGTCGGAGTGCAGTGCGCGCGAGGTCCAGATCTTCTGGCCGTTTATGCGCCACGAGTCGCCGTCTCGCTCGGCCCGGGTGCGGATGGCGGTGGTCTCAGAGCCGGCGGTGGGCTCGGTTACCCCGAAGGCTTGAAGCCGCTTGCGCCCGTCGGCCACCTGGGGCAGGTACTTCTGCTTCTGCGCTTCGGATCCGTGGCGCAGCAAGGTGCCCATCACATACATCTGGGCATGGCAGGCGCTGGGGTTCCCACCGCTGGCCGAGATCTCCTCCAGGATCACCGAAGCCCCGGCCAGGCTCAGCCCGCCGCCGCCGTACTGCTCGGGGATCAGCGATCCGAGCCACCCGTGAGCGGTCAGCTCGGCCGCGAACTCCTCGGGGTAGCCGCTGGGCTCGAGCCCGCGCCAATACTCGTTGCCGAACCTGTCGCACAGGCGGCGGACCTCAGTGCGGATCAGCTCGAAGTCTTCGGGTCTTGCTGTCACTCAGTCCTCCCAGCTGGGCCGGAACCACGGTCGGCTCGAAGGCAGTCAGGATACCGTGAAGCCCTTCTGTCCGGTAGGCGCTCGGTGCCGAAACCGTCTGTGGCTGCCGCGGTACGCTGGTCGCGTATGGTTCTTTGGGCAGCGGCAGCGGTGATCGCCGGGCTGATGGTGGCGGTGTGGGCCATCAGCGTGGCAGTGCGAGACGCCAGCATCGTCGACATCTTGTGGGGATTCGGCTTTGTGGCGGTGGCTTGGGCCAGCCTGCTGGTCACCGATGGTCACGGGGTGAGGGCGGTGCTGCTGGCGGCGATGGCCACTACCTGGGGGCTGCGTCTGGCCATCTACCTCGGGATACGCAACCTCGGCAAGGGGGAGGACTACCGCTATCAGTCGATGCGGCGCCGGGCCGGAGACCGGTTCTGGATCACCAGCTTGTACCGGGTGTTCGGGTTGCAGGGGGCGGTGATGTGGGTGGTTTCGCTTCCCCTTCAGCTCGGTATCAGCGAGGCGGGCCGGGGTTGGGCGCCGTTGTGGGTGGTCGGGGCGGCGGTGTTTGTGGTGGGGTTCGGGTTTGAGGCGGTGGGTGATTGGCAGCTGGCCCGGTTCAAGGCTGATCCGGCCAGTGCGGGCCAGGTGATGGACCGGGGTTTGTGGCGCTATACCCGCCATCCCAACTACTTCGGGGATGCCGTTGCGTGGTGGGGCATCGGGCTGGTGGCCGCCTCCACCCCCATCGGCGCCATCGGGCTCATCGGCCCCGCCGTCATCACCTTGTTCTTGCTCAGAGTGTCTGGGGTGCCGATGCTGGAACGGGCATTGACGAAGAACCGCACCGGCTACGCCGACTACATGCAAAATACCAGCTCGTTCATCCCCCGCCGCCCCAAAGCTTGAGCGCAGCTCTCGTGGTCCTCTGGGTTTCCGCCGCCGCCATCGCAGGCTTGATGGCCGCTATGTGGGCCATCGGTGTGGCGATGCGCAGTCCGAACATGGTTGAGATCTTGTGGGGCGTCTTGTGGGGTTTCGGGTTCGCCGTTGTGGCCTGGGTGAGCATGCTGGTGACCGATGGGCACGGGGTGCGGGCGGTGCTGTTGGCGGCGATGGCCACTGCCTGGGGGCTGCGCCTTTCCGTCTATTTGGCGTTTCGCAACCTTGGAGCAGGCCGCAGCAACTCGATGCGCCAACGCTCGGGCGACGGCTCTCGGTTCAGCGGCCTCACGTGGGAGTTCGCTTTGCAGGGGGCGGCGATGTGGGTGGTGTCGCTTCCTCTTCAGTTGGGTGTCGGCGAGGCTGGTCGGGGGTGGGTGCCGTTGTGGGTGGTCGGGGCGGCGGTGTTTGTGGTGGGGTTCGGGTTCGAGGCGGTGGGTGATTGGCAGCTGGCCCGGTTCAAGGCTGATCCGGCCAGTGCGGGCCAGGTGATGGACCGGGGTTTGTGGCGCTATACCCGCCATCCCAACTACTTCGGGGATGCCGTTGCGTGGTGGGGCATCGGGCTGGTGGCCGCCTCCACGCCCATCGGCGCCATCGGGCTCATCGGCCCCGCTTTCAACCACTGGACGCTGCTCAAGGTCTCCGGGGTCCCGGCGCTGGAAGGCAACTTGAAGAGCAGCCGGCCTGGCTATGCCGACTACATCGGCCAAACCAGCCCGTTCATCCCCCGCCGCCCCAAAGCCCTCTGAGCCCATCCACACAGCAACACGGCCAGCCCATACGGTGCGTGTTATAGCCACTGGGGAAGTTCATCAGCCTTGTCAAAAGACGACATAAACTTGTCGCCTTTTGACAGCCATTTCGGTTGACTCCCGTTTGAACACCCTCTTATGATTCTATACATCCTTATTTACACATATTCCAACGGCATATTTACTTGGCATACCCGTGATTAGCATGATTCGTATACGGTTTTTCGCAGCGGCTATCGCAACAGCTTTGGTGGTCGCCTTGCTGGCAGCAGTGCTGGCCGCATCGATTGTCCGGGGCACCTACGACTGTCCCGAAAACATGGAACTTCCACCAATCTCTGATCCCACTATCGGCTTCTGTTGTCGGCAGGCCCTAGTCCTAACGATTGGGTTCTAAATGTAGTAAATCAAACCTCGGATGACAGCCAGGGCCACTCCTTGGATTCGATTGCGGTCGCCCAACAGCGAAAGCGCTGGCCGAACCCTACCCCGCCCAGTCAAGATTAACGAATCCACCTTCGCGGGTAATTGCCCTGAGCTCCCCCCCTTGAGCGCGCGCCGGGCCACGCTCGCTCGGCGATGGGCAGATTGGAAGACCTCGCCAACCGCGTCATACGTCGAATGCGGCGCGACGAAAACACCCGAAAACAACCCCTCAAACTCGCCGCTTGACAAGGGAGCGTCTGACAGGCTCGCGGGCCGGACCCGCCGAAAGGCCTGGGCGCACGTCACGCCCGACGCGATGATCCACCGCAGGCCCTCAGAAGCAGACGACCGGTCCGAGGCCGGGCACTGGGAGGGCGACCTGGTAATCGGCCTGTGCCGCTCCGCGGTCGGCACCCTCGTCGAGCGCACGACCCGCTAGCCGCTGTTGCGCGGGATCTCAACCGTGGAATCAGCGGGCTTGACATCCGGTTAAGCCCGCTGATTCCACCACCCCGCCTGTGGATTCAGGCGAGATAGTGGCCTGTTTAGTGGCGTTTACTTTGGGCGGCAGCTGTAGAGGAGTCCTTGGAAGATGTGCCTCTTCCACCTCGCACTTCTTCGAGTTCCGAATCGGTCATTTCTCGCCGATCTGCTTCAGGGTTCGGCATCTTTTTGGTTTCTTTATTGGTGCTCATTGGCTTTCCTTCCGTCCTTTCGCGACCGACTGCGTAGGTCAAGCCTGCGCAGGCAGGTCGTTGGTCGTAGATGTTGGCCGTCTCACGGCTCAGTCCGAACATACCACCCCTGGCAGCACGCACAGCATCTCGAACAGCAAGTTGGCGGCGCACAGGGTGGTGGCGCCGGTGGGGTCGTAGACGGGAGCCACCTCCACCAGATCACAGCCGACCACATCGAGGCCGCGGCAGCCTCTGATGATCTCTAGCGCCTGAGGGGTGGTCAGGCCGCCGATCTCGGGGGTGCCGGTGCCGGGGGCGTACGCCGGGTCGAGCCCGTCGATGTCGAAGCTCATGTACACCGGTCCGCCGCCCACCTGCTCGCGCACCTCGGCCATCAGCGGCGCCAGCGAGCGGTTCCAGCACTCCTCTGCCTGTACCACCCGGAAGCCCTGCCCGCGGGACCAGTCGAAGTCGTCGGCAGCGTATCCCGTGCCCCGCACGCCGATCTGGACCACTCGCCGGGCATCCAGCAGCCCTTCTTCGGCGGCCCGGCGAAACGGCGTGCCGTGCGCGATGGGCTCGCCGAACATGTGATCGTTGATGTCGGTGTGGGCGTCCACGTGGATCAGCCCCAGCGGTCCGTGCTTGCGCCGCATGGCCCGCATGATGGGCAGGGCGATGGTGTGGTCGCCTCCCATCGACACTGCGATCACGTCGTTTTGGAGCAGGTCGTCGTAGAAGGCCTCGATGCGGGCCACCGCGTCGGCCAGGTTGTAGGGGTTGGTGGCGACATCGCCGATGTCGTCGATGCGCAGGCTGTCGAACGGCGCCGCCCTGGTGGCCATGTTGTAGGGGCGGATCAGCACCGACTCGCTGCGGATGCCCCTCGGCCCGAAGCGGGCGCCCGGCCGGTTGGACGTGCCGATGTCGATCGGCACGCCCACGACGGCCACGTCGAGGTCGGTCGCCGCCGACCGGCCGGGCAAGCGCATGAAGGTGGCAATGCCGCCGAAACGGGGCATCTGATTGCCTCCGAGGGGTTGAGGCATGTCTGCCACCTCAGTTCCTGCGGTTCTTCGCAGAGCGGGATTATCAGCCCTTGGCCTCAATGAAGGCGTCGGAGAAGTTCACCTCGTAGTCGCCGGTGTCCACGATCTCCTCCACGTTGTCCACCGGGGCCACCCCGGGCGTGCTGAGGAAGGCCTGGAGGTCTTCGTCGAGCCCGGAGAAGGCGGCCTCGTTGGGGGTGGAGTAGTAGTTCCAGTTGGACAAGGCCGCGCCCTGCTCGGGGGTGAGCAGCCAGTTGATGAAGGTGTGGGCCGTGCATGGGCTGCCGGCGTCGAACGGGATCGCCATGTTGTCGATCCAGCGGGTGCCGCCCTCGTCGGGCACGAAGTAGACGTAGCGCGACGGGTCTTCGGTCTCCAGGAACTGGGTGAACATGTCGCCCGAGTAGCCGTGGGCGATCACCGTCTCCCCGGTGGTGAGGAACTCGTCGGCCGAGTCGGTGTTGAACGCGGCCAAGCGCCCGCGTGAGCTGGCCACCAGGTCGGTGGCTTGCTGCAAAGCGTCCTCGTCGGTGGAGTTCAGGGAGTAGCCCAGGTACTTGAGGGCCGCGCCCATGGTCTCCCGAGGATCGTTGAGCAGCGAGATAGAGCCGCTGTAGGCATCGGCGAGGGCCGGATCGAAGATCAGGCCCCAGGTCCGGGGGAAGTCGGTGCCCAACGCATCGGTGTCCACCGCGATGCCGGTGGTGCCCCACTGGTAGGGAACCGAGTAGTCGCCCGCCGGGTCGTAGATCAGATCCCGGAAATCGTCGGAGATGTTGGAGATGTTGGGGATGGCGTCCTTGTTCAGCGGCGAGATGGTCTCGCCGGCGATGAGGATGGCCACCATGTAGTCCGACGGCACAATCAGGTCGTAGCCCGAGTTGCCGGCGGCCACGATGGGCTGCATGGCCTCGTTGGAGTCGTACACGTCCATGGTCGCACTCACGCCGTACTCCTCGGAGAAGGCGGCGAGCTGCTCCTCGTCGATGTACTCGGCCCAGTTGAAGATGTTGAGATCGCCGTCGGTCTCGTTCACCTCGCAGTTGGCGATTCCACCTTCGCTGTCGTCGTCGTTGCCGCACGCCGCGGCCACCAGCGCGAAGGCCAGCAGCACTGCGATCAGCCCGAACAGTCTTCGGCCAGATGAGCTTCTGGGCATCGCGATCAGCCCGAACAGTCTTCGGCCAGATGAGCATTTGGTTGTCATTGGGGTATCCCCTCTTTGCTTTGGGTGTTGGTAGTCGGTTTGGCGGATATGGCTTGCCGTGCGGTGCGCAGGGAGGGGCGCCCGCTGAATTGCTGGAAGGCCAGCGACAACGCCACCAGGATGACCGATGCGGCCAGCATAAGCACTGAGGTGGCGTTTATCAGCGGGGTGACACCCCGGCGGATGAGGCCGAACACGAATACCGGCAGAGTAGTGGCCCCCGGGCCGGACGAGAACTGTGTGATCACGACATCGTCGAGCGACAGGGTCAGAGCCAAAAGCGCGCCTGCGGCCACGCCCGGCAGGATTTGCGGAAACGTCACATAGCGGAACGTCTTCCACCGGGACGCGTAGAGGTCGAGAGCGGCCTCCTCGAGCACTTCGCTCATCCCCGCCAAGCGGGCCCGCACCACCACCGACACGAAGCTGATGTTGAAGGCGATGTGGCTGATGGTGATGGAGCTGAGCCCCTTCTGCCAGTCGAGGCCGAACCAGGTTTCCAGCAGGTCGAAGAACTCGGAGAAGAACAGCAGCATCATCACCGCCATGGTCACGTCGGGAATGATGATCGGCAGGTACAGCAGAGCGTCGAACACTTTGCGGCCCCGGAACTTGAAGCGCTCCAGCGCCAGGGCGGCCAGGGTGCCCAGCACCACCGAGATGACCGTGGACAAAACAGCCACTCGTATTGACACCCACACCGCGTTTTGAAGCTGCGTGTTCTCGACGAAGTCCTGGTACCACTCCAGGGTGAAGCCGCCCCACCGTCCCACGTTGTTGTCGTCGCTGAAGGAGAACACGATGAGCACGAGGATCGGGGCGAAGAAGAACAGGTAGACCAGCCAGGAGTGGGCTGCGAGGGCGATCTTGGTGGTTCCCCGGGGCTGGACCGTGCTGCTCACAGATTCCTGCCCCCGGTTCGGAAGTACACCAGGGTGGCGATCAGCATGATCGTCATCAGCACGAAGGAGAGAGACGCCCCCACCGGCCAGTTCCGGGCCGTCAGGAACTGAGTCACGATGTAGGACCCCAATAGGGTGGTCTTGGCCCCGCCCAGGATCTCCGGCGTCACATACGCCCCCAGGCTGGGGACGAACACCAGGATCGATCCGGCGATCACTCCGGGCATCGACAGCGGCAGCAGCACCCGCCGCAGCGTCTGGAAGCCCGACGCGTACAAGTCGCGGCTGGCCTCGATCAGGCTGAGGTCGATCCGCTCGATCGACGCGTACAAGGGCAGAACCATGAAGGGCAAGAAGCCGTAGACCAGTCCGATCACCACCGCAGAGGTGGTGAACAGCAGTTCCCGCTCGCCGAGTCCGAGGGCCTCAGAGATGTTGGTGAACAGCCCGTCGTTGCCCAGCAGCACCCGCCAGGCGTAGTTGCGGACCAAGAAGTTGGTCCAGAACGGGATCATCACGAACACCAGCATCAGATTGCGGATCACCGGGGTGCGGGTGGCGATGAAGTAGGCGAAGGGGTAGGCCACCACCAAGCAGATCAGCGTGGTGAGGGCGGCCAGCCACAGCGACCGGAACAAGATGTCGCGCACAATCGGCTCGCCGAGCTTGCGGTAGGCGTCGAGGTTCCAGCCCGAGAGATCGGTGCCGCCGAACCGGTTCCGGGTGGCGAACGAGTAGATCATCACGATCCCCAGCGGGACGGCGAAGAACAGCACCAGATAGGTGTAGGCGGGAAGCGACAGCAGAAAGCCTCGTCGCGACGCGGCTCGGTTGGCGGCCTTCTCGAACTCGGGGGTGGCCGCGTCCGCTTTTTCGAGCCCGTTGGGCCGGTCGGCCACCACCGTCACGCCCGCACCACCGAGATGGCTTTATCGGTCCACGACACCGCCACTTCTTCGCCCACATGGGGCCGGTACCCGCCGGGCTGGTTCTCGCGGCGCACCTCTAAGCGGGCCCAGTCGAGCACCACCGTGTACACCAGCGCGTTGCCCAGGTAGGTCACGCTCTCCAAGCGGCCCGTCACCGACCGCTGACCGTCGGGCACCTTTGCGGGCGGGTACATTTCGGCCCGCTCCGGTCGCAGGCACACCGCCACCCGGGTGCCCACGGGGAGATCACAATGGCCGGGTATGTGCTCCCCGTTGGCCAGACACACCTTGTCGTTGGACACCACTGAGGCGTCGAGGAGATTGGTCTGGCCGATGAAGTTGGCCACGAAGCGGTTGACCGGGTGCTCGTAGATCTCCGCCGGCGAGCCCACCTGGAGCAGCTCGCCCTGATTCATGACCCCGATCCGGTCGGCCATGGTCAACGCCTCTTCCTGGTCGTGGGTGACGAACACGAAGGTGATGCCCACCTCGCGCTGAAGCGCTTTGAGCTCGCTTTGCATCTCCTGGCGCAGTTTGAGGTCCAGGGCGCCCAGCGGCTCGTCCAGCAGCAGCACCTTGGGCCGGTTGACCAGCGCTCGGGCCAGCGCGACCCGCTGGCGCTGACCTCCCGAAAGCTGCTGCGACCGGCGCTGGCCCATGCCTTCCAGACGCACCAGGCCGATGGCCTCCTGCACCCGGCTGGCGATCTCGTTCTTGGGCACTCGCTGCATTTTGAGGCCGAACGCCACGTTGGCCTCCACCGTCATGTGGGGGAACAGGGCATAGTCCTGGAAGACGGTGTTCACCGGTCGCTTGTTGGCTGGCAGCGTGCCGGCTTCATTGCCGAAGATCTTGAGGCTGCCCTCGGTGGGGAACTCCAGCCCGGCGATCATGCGCAGCGTGGTGGTCTTGCCGCAGCCCGACGGCCCCAGCAGGGCGAAGAACTCGCCGTCGGCGATCTCCAGGCCGATGTCGTCCACCGCCACCACGTCGCCGAAGCGCTTGGTGATGCCGGTGAGCTTCACCGCTGGGATCGGCTCGCCGCTCACTATCCGGTGCCCCAGTTGTAGGTTTGCTTGACCAGCCGGAGATAGTGCAGCGCCTCGAGGTCGATCACGCCGGGAATGGACCGGATCCGGTCGTTGATCACCGACAAGAACGCCTCGCTGTCGGCGCACACGATCTCGGCGATGACGTCGAACCTTCCCGCCACGATCACCACGTACTCGGCCTCGTCGATCTCGGCCAGGGCTTCGGCCACCTGGCGGGCGTCTCCAGACACGTTGACGCCGATCCAGGCCTGGTAGCCCACGCCGAGACCGACGGGGTCGGTCACCGCCACGATCTGCACCACCCCCCGATCCATCAGCCGGTTGACCCGCTGACGGGTGGCGGCTTGGGAGAGCCCCACCAGCGGGGCCAGCTGGGCGTAGGGCTTGCGCCCGTCGGTTTGCAGCTCGCGGATGATGGCCTTGTCCACTTCGTCGAGATCGAACACCGCGGCCATCGTCGCTCAGCCAGCCCCGCCGGGCGGATGGTTCATCGGCTGAGCCGCCCTTGGGCCTCGGTCAGTACCTTGCGGAGCACTTGGTTGATGCGGTCGAACTCGTCGGGGCCAGCGATCAGGGGCGGTGAGAGCTGGATCACCGGCTCGCCCCGGTCGTCGGCCCGGCAGATCAAGCCCAGCTCCAAGAGGCGATTGCTGAGGAAGCCTCGCAACAGCGATTCGGCCTCCTGGCGGTTGAACGTCTCCTTGGTGTCGCGGTCTTTCACCAGTTCGATCCCGTAGAAATAGCCCATGCCGCGGACCTCCCCGACGATGGAAAGGTCGCTCAGGTCTTCGAGGGCAGCCCGGAAGGCCCCCTCGTGGGCTGCGACATGGGCGAGGAGCTGCTCCTTGTCGAACACATCGAGGTTGGCCATGGCCACCGCGCAGCTCACCGGGTGGCCGGCGAAGGTGAAGCCGTGCAGAAACGACTCGTCGGTGCCCACGAACGGCTCGGCGATGCGGTCGCTGGCGATCATGGCCCCCAGCGGCGCGTAGCCCGACGTCATGCCTTTGGCGCAGGTGATGATGTCGGGCAGGTAGCCGAGCCGCTCAGACCCGAACATGGTGCCGAGGCGGCCGAAGGCGCAGATCACCTCGTCGGAGACCAGGAGGATGCCGTGCCGGTCGCAGATCTCGCGGAGGCGGGTGAAATAGCCGTCGGGGGCCACGAAGCAGCCCCCGGCGTTTTGAACCGGCTCCACGAACACGGCCGCCACCGTCTCGGGGCCCTCCCGCAAGATCAACCGCTCGATGTCGTCGGCGCATTTCAGGGTGCAGGCCTCGCAGCCGGCGCACAGCTCGCAGCGGTAGCGGTTGGTGTTGGCGGCGTGGGAGACGCCGGGCACCAGGGGCTCGAAAGGCTCGCGCAGCGCGGCCAGCCCGGTGATCGACAGCGCTCCCATAGAAGTGCCGTGGTAGGAGAGATGGCGGCTGATCACCTTGTGCCGCTCGGGCTGGCCGATGACTCTGAAATATTGGCGGGCCAGCTTCCAGGCCGACTCCACCGACTCCGACCCCCCGCTGGTGAAGAACACCCGGTTCAGATCACCGGGAGTGAGCGAGGCCAGGCGAGCGGCCAACTCCACCGCGCCGGGGTGGGCGTAGGTCCAGATGGGGAAGTACCCCAGCTTGGAGGCCTGCTGCCCGGCGGCGGCCGCCAGCTCCTCCCGCCCGTGGCCGGCCTGCGACACGAACAGCCCGGCCAGCCCGTCGAGGTATTGGTTCCCCTTGGCGTCCCACACGTAGCACCCGTCGCCCCGCTCCATGATCCGCATGGCGTCGACTGCGCTGCCGAGGCTGCTGAAATGACCCCACAAGTGGCGTTCGGCCAGCGCGACCAACTCCTCATGCTGCATCGATGGCGCCCCCTGTTTCGGCCCGCGGACACCGATTTAACAACACAAACCGGCCTTGTGCAACCGAATCCGTCGCCCAAGCGGCGCCAACAACCGTTTTCAGCCGGTCAAGGGGCTTGATTATGCGGTTTTGTTGCTGCAATATGAGCGCAGTGTCAGAGCGGACGGGGGCGGCATGATGAAGCTGACCGACAACTACATCAACGGCAAGTTCCAGCCGGCGATCCAGGGCGCGACCGATCAGGTGGTGAATCCGGCCACCGGAAAGGCGATCGGCGAGGTGGCCTCCAGCTCGGTGGCCGATGTGGACGCCGCGGTCAACGCCGCGTCCGCCGCCTTCGGAGAATGGTCGGCCAAGACGCCGCGGGAGCGCAGCGAGATACTCCACCAGGTGGCCGACATCGTGGAGGACAACGTGGCCGAGCTGTCGGAGATCGAGTGCGAGAACGTGGGCAAGCCGGTGTCGATCATCGAGTTCGAGATGGACCAGCTGTGCGACAACTGGCGGTTCTTCGCCTCAGCGGGGCGCTTCCTCGACGGCAAAGCCGCGGGCGAATACCTCGATGGCTACACCTCGATGGTGCGGCGCGATCCCATCGGGGTGGTGGGCGCCATCGCCCCCTGGAATTATCCGCTGTTCATGGCCACCTGGAAGCTCGGTCCGCCGCTGGCGGTGGGCA
>JAPOSH010000006.1:0-6700 GCA_026709815.1 bacterium
CAACGACTAAACCAAGCCGCATAAACCACGTGTCCAGCCAACGGGGGGAACCTCACAACACAGATCTCCACGCTGGACGCATCCATAGAGTACCCGGATCTGCAAACTGCGCCGTCAGATACAGATCACGTTGTCGCTGGGGTTATCACAGCCATGCTCAAACAAATCGCCGACCAAGCAAAGACGTACTAGTCGTTGCCGTAGGCTGCGCTCAGCCGCTCGGCGCCGCCGATGCCGGGGGCGGGCCGACCGCCGGGATAGCGCATCTCGTAGGCCCCAGTCAGGCCGTCTCGCCAGCTCACCCGGCAGGGCCCGGTGAGCGACCGCCGCTTGGCCGGATCGGCCCCGCTGCCCGGCTGAGAGCCGGGGAAATCATCGTAGACGATCTCGGGCATTCTGCCCGACAGCTCGCCCAGCAGCATCACCCAATCCTCGGCCTTGACGTGTTCGTCGCCGCCCCAGTTGACCACCGTGGCCGGCACCGACGCCGCGGCCAATAGCGACTCGACCTGGGCGTTCATATCGTCTTGGTGGATGGGGGAGTAGGGCGAGGGGGCCGGGGCCCGCAGCCGGATCGGCTGGCCGCTCATGAGCCAGTCCATGTGGTACACCGGCAGCCCGCCGTTGGGGCCGTAGCTGGCGTTGATGCGGGCGATGGTGGTGGGCAGGTTGAGGGCTCGGGCCATGGTGCGGGCCACTGCCTCCCCGCCGATCTTCGACACCGAGTAGGTGGGGGCGTGGACGGCGTTGCAGTCGCCGAGGCGGTCGGTCTCGGTGTAGAGGTGCCAGGGGTCGGGGTGGGGGTGGTACACCGAGCAGGTGGAGGCGATGAGCGCGGCCTTGGCCCCATGGCAGTGGGCCATGAGCAGCCCGGTGCCCTCGGCGTTCACCCTGATGGCCCAGTCGTAGTCCAGCCCTTGGCCTTGGAAGGCCGCCATGTGGACCAGGTAGTCGAAGTCGTCGGGCAGCATGGAGAAGTCCCCGTCGGCCACGTCGGCCACCTCGGTGCGGATCCCGGCGGCCTCCACCTGCTCCCGGCTGCCCTCGGCGCTGAACCGGGCGATGCCCCACACCTCGTTGTGCTCGGCCAGGTAGGCGGCCATAGGCAGGGCGATCTGGCCGGTCATGCCGGTGATGAGGATTTTCTGGTCTTGCAGCATGGGAGCTCCCTACAGGTTGGGCTACAGATCGTCGATCAGCTTGAACAGCTCGGCGGAGGCCAACCCGGCTCGTGCTCCCGAATCGGCCAGCTCGCTGGCCATCTGGGCGCGGAACCGGGCCAAGTCGGCGTCGCCGGGGTCGGGCGGCAGGCCCATGGTGGTCTCGTATTGGCTGACGAAGGCCTCGACCGCGCCGGCCTTGGCCTGCTCGAATCCGGTGGTGTCCTCAGCGTGGTCGGGCTCGTCGGTCTCGAACAGCAGCAGGGCGCGGGGACGGTGGGGGGCCAAGCCCAGCTCGGGATAGAAATGGGGGTCGCGGGCGGCCACGATGCCGTCAACGGTCAACCAGCCGGCATGGCGGTGGTCGGGATGCAGCCGCCAACGCCGCCACGGGTCGTGGCCCAGCACCACGGTGGGGCGCAGGGTCCGGATCCACGAGGCCACCTGGCGGCGAGGCGCTGGGCCGGACTCCAACTCCCCGTCCACCCAGCCCAAGAACACCACTTCGCCCGCTGCGCCCAGCCGCCGGGCCGCGCTTCGCTGCTCGTGTTGGCGCACCGCCACCAGCTGGTCGAGGTCGGCCTCGGGGTCCCACGTGCCCTTGGAGCCATCGGTGCATACCAGCAGGCTCACTTCACAGCCGCGGGCAGCCCATTTGGCCAGTGTGGCCCCGGCTTGCAGCTCGATGTCGTCGGGGTGGGCGCCGATGGCCAGGGCCCGCTCGGGGGTGGCCAGGTCTTGGGACCTCACGATCTCACAGCCAGTTCTTCAAGGTCGGCGGGCAGGTCGATGTCGAGGCCGAAGGCCGGGTCGCGCAGGACCCTCAGACTGCGCCCCAACCGCTGGGCCTGGGCGAAATGGCGGCTGAACGAGCCTTTGCCGTAGGAGAATTCGAAAGGGCAGTCGCTGGGCAGAGCGATCACGTTGGTCCCGTCGTTGCGGCGGTCGGGAACCAGCGTCACGCCGGGCCAATCCCCCAGCGGGGCCAGCGATCCGGCCCTCGGGAGATCTCCGTGGGCCACGATGACCCGTTCGTAGCCCGCGGCCTGCAGGTGATCCACTCCGCTGCGCACCGCGGCGTTCAGCCCGGTGCCGGGGCGCCACACCACCGCGGCCCCCACCGAGTCGGCCCACTCCCGCACGACGCGGTCGTCGCACACCACTGCGGCGGGGAGCGGCGCGGCCGACCGGACCACATGGGTTGCCATGTCGCGGGCCAGCTCAGCCCGCTCGGACGCCCCGAGGGCCGGCGCCAATCGGTGCTTGGCCTCTTTGAAGGCTTTGACCGGGATCAACACCGCCGCCGACTGTGGGCTCACCTGCAAGAGTCTAAGGCCAACCGCTCCAACCACCCGCAGCTCTCATGTGCCCGCAGCTCTGATCTGGCGGTGGCCTGCACGGGCTGGCGGACCGTGGCTCGAGAAGGATGTGGTTCGCGGCGTGGAGGCCCTCAGAGCGCTATAGCTCGTTGCCTTTGGCAGTAGCCCGTCTACGCTCAATGCTTATGTCGAGTCGGGTGGCGGTCATGGGGGGGGGATCTTGGGGCACGACGGTGGCCCATCTGGCCGCGCACAACGAGCCGACCGTTCTGTGGTGCCGGGATCCGGAAACGGTGGCCGCGGTGAACGGGCGCCACGCCAACCCCCGTTATCTGGCCGGCTTCGACCTGCACCCCCGTCTGCGGGCCACCGACGACCTGGAGCAGGCCGTATCGGAGGCTGAGGTGGTAGTGATGGGCGTCCCGTCTTCGGTGTTCCGGCCGGTCATGGAGCAGGCGGCCCCGCATTTGCGGCCCTGGGTGCCGGTGGTGAGCCTCACCAAGGGGCTGGAGCAGGGGACCCGCCGGCGCATGACCGAGATCGTCAACCAGGTGGCGCCCGCCCACCCCGCGGGGGCTCTCACCGGCCCCAACCTGGCCAAGGAGATCCTGGCCGGCCACGCCGCCACCTCGGTCATCGCCATGGCCGACGACACGGTGGCCGCTGCCTTGCAAGAGGTGTTCACCACCGACCTGTTCCGGGTCTACACCAACGACGACGTGGTGGGCTGCGAACTGGGCGGCACCCTCAAGAACGTCATCGCCCTGGCCTCGGGCATGGTGGACGGCCTCGGGGCCGGAGACAACACCCGGGCCGCGGTGATCACCCGGGGGCTGGCCGAGATGGGGCGACTGGGCACGGCCATGGGCGGCCGGGCCGACACCTTCGCCGGACTGGCCGGGATGGGCGACCTCCTGGCCACCTGCATGAGCCCCCAGAGCCGGAATCGCCATGTGGGCGAGCAGCTCGGACGGGGTCGCAAGCTCAAAGAGGTGCTGGCCGAGATGGATCAGGTGGCCGAGGGGGTGTTCACCGCCGGGGTGGTGGTGGAGCTCGCCGCCGAGCACGGCGTGGAGATGCCCCTCAGCGGTGAGGTCTTCGCGGTGATCAAGGGAACGCGCACCGCTGCTCGAGCCACCAAGATGCTGATGGGACGCCAAGCCCGCCCGGAGCCGGAGGATGACAAGAGCCAAGGTTCGCGGCTCCGCCGAATGTGGCAGTTCGTGCGCCGCTCTTCTCGATGAGCAAGGCTCTGGATGTTCTGGGGGCTGCCGGTTGGGGGGAGTTGAGCCCCCGCGGTCTGCTGCAACCGGGAAGCGGGGCGTGGACGCTGGATTGGTGGGTGGGGGCCTCGGACCGCTGGTACCGGGCGTCGCAAGAGGCCGCAGTCCGACAGAGCGAGGTGGGGGCCGCAGCGGTGTCGGAGACCCGAATGAAGGTGCCCGACGGCGATGCGGTGCAGCGAGTATGGGCGGTGGCGGCCCGCAGGGGTCCCGCAGTAGCAGTGGTGGAGGTTGGTAACGACGCCGCCACGGCCTTCGGCGTGGCTCTTGTCGTTACGGCGCCGGGTGCGGTGCTGTCGGCCGGCAAGAACGGGTTGTCGGTGGGAAAAGAGCCGGCGCTGGCATGGGACCGCCCGCCCGCGGGGGTTGCGTTCGGCGCCGACGCGGTCGAGGCACTGCTCGAAGTCGCCGTCGGGGGCCACACGGTGTCGGCCGGCAAGGGCCGCGATGTGGCCGCGGCGGTGTGGCCGCTGCCCCACACCGCCCGGCTAGCAGTGAGCGCGTCTCTGGGCCGGGGGGCGATTCCGCCTCCGGCTGATCTGCCCGACGCCGACGCGGTGGCGCGCGGCTGGCGGGCCCATCTGGATCGGGGGGCTCGAATCGAGGTTCCCGACGACCGATTGGCCGGGCGAATCGAGCGCAATCGACGCCGCTGGCTGGGGAGCACGGGCCGCATGGAGGCGGCCGATGTGGCCGAGCTGTGCGAGCTGTCGGTGCGGCTCGACCACCACGGCTTCCATGATGACGCCGAGCTGGTATTGGAAGAGATCGCCGCTCGGTGGACCACCGACGCGCCGGCCGAGCGGCTGCGGGCATTCACGGTCCACCACGACCTGACCGGTGATGAACAGGCTGCGGCTCGATTCGCCGAGGCGGTGGCCGAGGCGGTCGAGGCTGCCGCCCGAACAGGCGCCGAGGTGGCGGTGGCGCCGGTCGAGCGCCTCCTGGCCACCGCCTCGGCGAATCGAGCCGCTCAGGACTTCCGCCGCCTGGACCTCCGTCCGGCTGCCCCTGCCTCCGAAGGGCTGCGGGCCGAGCTGGTGGATGACGGCGGCGACGACCTGCTTTTGGCGCCCGGCTTCCGACCGGCATGGAAAGGCGGATCTCTGGCAGTTTACGGGCTGCCCACCCGGTTCGGCCCGGTGTCGTACGCGGTGCGCTGGCACGGCCCCCGGCCCGCGCTTTTGTGGGAGCTGGACTCCCGCCCTGGCCTGGTGCCGGTCGCCATCTGCGCCCCGGCGCTGGACCGAGACTGGTCGAGCGGCCAACCGACCGGAGAAGCGCTGTTGGCCGCATCCCGCTCGTTACCGTGAACAGATGCGGGCCGCACGCAAGTCGGCTGCCCCCACCGGCCCCGACACCCCCCTTACCGTTAGTCGGCGGTGCCGCGCCTCACAATCCACCGGTGCGGTTGACCTGTGATGACACGGGGGCGCATACTGCGATCCGCCCTTCGGCGATCAGAGGGGCGGCAGCGTAGGCGACGATGGGCTTTGAAAAGCGGGAAAGGGCGCTGGTGTCGGCGAGATAGAGGGTTCGCGGCAACTAGGTGTCCCCGCCCCAAGCGGGTTCGGCAGCCTCAAAGTCGAAGCGTTCGGTCTGGCTGAGCAGGCCGATCAGTTCAAGGCGCCGCTTGGCGTTGACGACTTCGTTTTCCCTGCTAAGACACGTTTTTTCAAGCAGCTCTGGCAAGTCGTCACTGGACTTCGCTATGTTGCTGCCTTCGGCCTGCATTGGCAATGGCGAGATTGGAGAGTTGATGAGTCAGGACCCTTGGGGTGCCGGGACCGATCTGTTTTCCGGTGAGGTCGCTTCGGGCGATTCCCGGCGAAGGCTGCACAGCCCAGCGGTGTTGCTGGGTATTGCTGCTGCGGCGCTGACCCTGGTCGGGCTGACTGCCTCACTGAGCGGCTCGGAGGGCCATGTGGCCGTGGCAGCTGCAGCAGCCGGCTACCTGCTGGCGGTGCTTTCCGACGTATTGGCTCGCCGCGCGGGCTATAGGGCCAAGAAATACCGAAGACCTCCGCTGCCGGTCGCCCTTCGGGTCGCTGCGTTCGCCCTCGCGGTATGGGTGGCCTGGATGGCCGCCTCGACACTGGCCGGAGCGCCATGAGGAAGCTCGCGCTGGTCGCAGTAGCCGGAATAGTAGTTGCAGTCGGATATCTGCCTGTTCCCGCATCCCAGGAGATAGCGGCAGCCGAAACCGGGGTGGCGGTAACCGACAATTGCGCCCTCGAAGCTGGAGCTCTTCGCTTCAACGTATTGTTATTGTTGGATTCGTCGCTGAGTCTGCAAAGGACCGACCCCCGCAATGCCCGCAGGGATGGCCTTGCTGCCGTGGTCAACAGCCTGGCCAGCTTGGAGCGGACCTGGTCATACTTGAACGAGCTTTCTGAGTTCGACTTCGAGATCAACATCGGAGTGGACACGTTTGCGACCGGATACACCCCTCACCACAGATGGCAGGGCGCTGGCGCTGCCCAGCGGGACTTGATCGGAAGATATGACGATATCACGGATCTGCCCACTGGGGGTGAGACCACGCTCACTGACTATCGCCAAGCCCTTAGCGGCGCTGCCTGGCGATTCGGCCAAGTGCCGGTGGAGGGTTGCAACCTGGTGCTGTGGTTCACCGATGGGGAGCACGCCACCGATGGCACCAGCAGAGATGTGTCTCCAGAAGAATGGAATCAGCTTCAAGATTTGTGCGACTCCGACGCCATGGAGCTTCTCTCCGAGCGGGGCGTATGGACCCAGGCGGTGCTGTTGACCGATGGGTCTCCCTCAGACAACCCGCTGAGGCTCTTGTTCGGAGAACTGCTTGGGGGGGGGGGGGGGGGGGGTGTGGGGTGGTGGGCCTGATCTTTCGGCTGGAGTCGGGAGGGGTGGGATCGGCGCTGGGCGGGTTCTTTGCCGGGGCAGTAAGCGAAAGGGTGTG
>JAPOSH010000006.1:6710-16562 GCA_026709815.1 bacterium
GTCGGTGTTTGCGCTGGTGTCCCCCCGCACCACCCGCCGCGCGCAGCTTGTGCCTTTTTGCGGGGGGGGGGGGGGGGGCCGCCAGTATGAGCTGGATGGCGAGATCTCTCAGCTTGATGCCGAAGGGCTGGAATCTGCTCTAGGCGAGTTCATTGCCGAGGCAGTGAGCGAAGTAGTTTGCGGCCAGCCCACCCCCTATCTGCTTCCTGGGGAGCAAGACTCATGCAGGCCCACGGATCCCCCTAAGCCGTGCGCGGACGATGGCAGCATTGCTGGCAATGGCACCGAGAACAGCCCGTGCGAATACCGATTTACGCTGAAACCAGAAGTGGAGAGCTTTCGGCTGTCGGTGGATCTGACCTTCCTGAATAGGGGTATCAGGAATCCCGACGATGTGAATATGCGCTTGCAGGCGCCGTCGGGCCGGGAGAGCAACCCCATCTTCCACACCGAAGACGATTCTGCGGGTTACCAGGCGGTGGATCCGTTCTGGTTCTTGTCGCGCCGCCTCTACCGGAGCCGTTGGGAAGTCATCGGCCATCAGGCGGCTAAGCAGTTGGCTCAAAATGCCGATTGGGAGTGGCAAGGAGAGTGGAAAATACTCTTTTGGGGCGACACCAGCGATTCGTCTGAGGACGCCTCCAAGGCCGCTGCTGCGATCAAGGTTATTACCACCGACAGCCCGGACGCCGATCTTGGCCTAAACGAAGAGGGAAATCTGGTCGGTTTCATCCAGAACTTCCCCGATGGCTACCAGTCGGTTGAGCTGCGCCTAAGGCTAGACGACGGCACGGGTGACCCGGTGTATCCAACCCGGCCCTACCTCACTTGCCAGCGATCTCCTTGCGACCCCGTTCGAGTGAAGGACGATCAGGGGCATCGCCTCGAGGTACCGAGAATCAAGGACGAGGTGATGTGGTGGGACACTGCTGAGGCGGGAGGAGACGGCCAAAAGCTGACCACGGCCATTGCGGACCACGGCCCTGTGGGTGCAGTAGCTGTGCTGGATCAGGAGTTCTATTACGGAGGGGCCGACGGTTTCGGCCCCAGCGGCGAACGCGGCCAGCCTCTTGCTTGGCAACGCGACATCGGCAGCATCGAGCTCGACTTGAACGATGTCCTAGACGACCACCGCAGCGTCGAGGCGGCAATGAACCGGTGGGAGCGCATGAAGGAGGACGTGGGCGATAGGGGCTCATTGGGCTGGAGCGCTCCCGAAAGCGTCGCTAGCAGCGAAATGAAGTTTGAGGTTGAGGCGATGCCTGGCTACCTGCCGTGGGTGGCGACGATTGATGACATGAGACCTTGGGTCGACGGTATTGCTATGGGTGGCTCGTCGCACCAATTGAATTGGTCGTGCGAGATTCCCGGCAAATGGAAGCAGGTCGACGCGGCTGTTACCCACGATTGTCCAGCTTTGGAGGTGGACCTAAGACTGTCTGAGGATGCTGAGGTCGAGGTTGAAACGGACTTCGGCTTCGCCCGGCCTGCCGGCTTAGAAGAAGAGCTTCGGGTCTATGTGTCCTTCGAGGGCGACTTCCACTCGTGGGCGCCTTCGGAAGAGGAGTGGTCCGCCTTTTGGAACTCCATCGAAGAGCCAACGACTTCCCCAGGAGCGGTCACCATAGTCGCGGATTTGCCGACGGTTGGGGACAAGCTCCGCGAATTTCTGCTGATCTTGGTCGCCTTGATTTTGCTAGCCCTGTTGCTCAGGGTGTTCGCCGCTTGGAGGCTGCGACCCTGGTCACCGCTGGCATCTCCCGATTACCTAGTGGTGCCCTTTAGCAGCGACCCGGACAACCCTCTGGAGGCGGATTTAGGTAACGAGCGGCAGTTCTCCTTTGAGCTGTCGCGGCGCTCGGCAGCGGCGCGGGTTGGCGATTTGCGTGTGTTCTCGGCGTGGAGGCCCCTGCTGCTCGGTAGACCTCCTCGGTTGGCCGCCAAGTCTCTCAGCGGGAAGTGCATTGGACCTCAAGGCAGCATCAGCAATCGCAAGAGCGAACATGTCGGGCTCATTGGCAACGGATTGGAAACCGGCTGGGCGCTAGATATTTCGCCGGCTGGTGACAGCCTGATCGTATGGGATCTGCCTTCCGACGAGTTCGAGGCGCAGGTTCGCATCAACGATGCACAGCATGCCGCGTCGTATCAGATCGAGGAGAAGCGGGTGGCACAAAAGGATGACGAACCCGCCGGGCCTCCGGCGGGGCAGGCCGAAGGGGGGTCTAAATCGTCACCTGAGAAGTACGACGACCCTCTTGCTACAGAACAGCCTAGCCAATTCAGCGATCCGTCAGCATCCGGTGAATTCAAGACGGGTAGCGATTCTGACTACATCGACCCGTTTGACAGATAGAGACAAGAGAGGCAGAACAAATGCTCAGACCAGTGATCTTCATAGGTTGCGGCGGCTCCGGAGAAAAGGCCGTCCGCTATGTGCGGGACTCAGTTAGGAGGCGGCTCGAACACAGCGACTGGCCCCATGATATGCCCAGCGCCTGGCAGTTCATCGGCTTGGACACGCTGACTGTTCAGGAGTCTCCGACCGAGATTCCGGCTATTCCCGAGCGCGACTTCTTGAGTCTTTCCAACGAGTTCGACACCTATGGCGCGCTTCACCGGTCGCTGACCGCTAGCCACAACGAGTCCCAGGGGCGTCCCGACCTGTTGTGCGGTTGGCTGCCTGATCCTCATCAAGTTCGTATACCACTGAAAGATGGAGCAGGCCAGAACCGAGCCATCGGGCGTGCATCTGGTCTGCGGTCGCTGGAAAGGACCCTTCTGCCTCGGTTGGAAGAGGCCTTTGGGCGGGCCCAATCGGGGGCGCAAGAGCTGTTTGAGGTGGGCAAGTGCCTCGGGGTGGAAGCTGCGTTGGGGTCGGATGCCCCTGCACCGCTGGTGGTGGTGTGTACCTCTATGGCTGGCGGCACTGGGGCAGGAGTAGCCCTCGATGTGGTCGACCTCTTGCGATTGAGCAATCACCTAGGCAGTCATCCCTCTTTAGTGCTGTTTGCCAACGATATCTTCGATTTTGACAACAAGCAGGCTATGGCGGCCAATTCGCTAGGTCTGATGTCGGAGATGCTGGCGGCGTACTGGTCAGAGCCCGGAGAAATCGAGACACTTCTATCCACCAAAGGCGTGCAAGGAGCAGGGCTGGGACCCCACTCGGTATTCATCCTTGGTCGGTCTGGGTACAGGGGAGCGAGTTTAGGCAGCACAGCCGAGGTGTATCGTGCAGTGGGAGAGGCTTTGTCAACCTGGGTCACCTCAAGCGTGGTACAGGAGCGCATACACAACTTCATCAACGTCAACTGGCGCAACGATGCCAAGGAGAACTTCGGGGGTTATTCCTTTGGCCGAGAGCAGCAGTTCGGGGCGATCTCCTCATTCGGAGCAGCCAAGGTGACGGTTGGTCGGGACCGCTTTGCCCAGTGGGCCGAGGACAGGCTGACAAAGTGCGTGCTGAAAGAATTACAACAGGGCCATCTCAGAACGGTTCAGAGCGGAGTGTCTGAGAACCAAGACACTGATGAGGAACTTGTGCAGAGGTTGGCTGAGAAATATGCCAAAACGGTCTATCAAGCGGTCCCTATAGGGAAGGCAGAACCTGAATCAGTGCCCGGTTGTGCCGGAGCTGCTGAGCATTTCGCTCTCGGCGAGCGGGTACAAGAAATTGCGAATCGGGTCAAGCAGGCTATGGATGTGCCCGCAGAGCGAAGAGGTGATGCAGACCAGTGGCGCACACAACTTCAGAGGTTCGAGCGTGATCACAGAGAAAAGATCGAACGGGAAGCTCAGGGTATATCCGATGCTGATTGGTGCCAAAAGATGGTGGATGCTACCTGCGAAGCCGCGTCACAAGTAGCCGCAATTACGTCTCTTCCAGTTGCAGCTGGAGCATTGGTTTATGCTGCAGATCGGCTGAACCCTGCTGAAGTTGATCGAGTGCGAGAGCATGCGTCAATCGCCTATAGGAAGTCTATGGAAGAATCCTCCGCCGCCTTGGGTTCGCTTTCGAGTGCAGGGAGAATGATCGGTGGGGAAGACAAGGTGCTCAGCGACGCTGTTGAGCAGATATCCCGAGGGATTGCCTATCGCTGGCAGTCTCTGCGACTGAACGCTGCGGCTGATGTTATCGAGCAGGCTGGCGACCAAGTCCTGCGGGTGATTTCAGATGCTCTGCGGGCTGCTCTCGGGCAAGTCGACAGCGCATTGGACAGCGACGAAGTGAAGGCATGGCCGACAGATGGCTCTGGCGTATCCAAGCGCTACCTGCCGTCTAGCGTCGAGCTTCCCCTTGAAGGCCATGCGGAATGGGAGGATATGTTGACCGACCTCTGCCGGGAGGCAGAGGTAGTCAACGTGTCCTACGGTCCACAACTTACCGCTCCACTGCGCTCTGCGCTATCGACTGGTAGCCGGTACACCGCTCATGGCAAGCAAGGAAGACATTCAGCCACTGGTTTTCCCTGCTCACATGCGGTGGACACCCGGTACCGCTGCCAGCCTGTCTTGCCAGGCTGGCAAGAGCGACATCGAGATGCGAGTGCGGCAGTGGACTCGCGATTCGGGCGGCAGGTTTGCGCGGGTCGTGGGCGAGGGCTTGGCAACGTACTTGGAAGCTAGCGATCCCCACACCGGACAGAGGAGGGTGGATCACGCCGATCGCATGGAAACATTCCGACTTCAGCTTGGCAAGGCCATGAGTCAGTCAAAGCCACTGGTCAGCATCGACGACGATCTTTATTCGGAATGCCACCGCAACCCATTATCGCTGCTCACGGTATGCTCTCAGTTTCCGTTTGCCGAGGGTCACCCGGCCGCTGATTCCGCTCGAGAGATTGTGGGCGAGCAGGTCTATGAATCGGGCGGCAGCGACACAGCCTCGGTGCTGATTTCGCAGTACATCGAGAGCCCTGTCCATCCACTAGTCGTTAGATCCTTCACCAGGCCGGTTATGGAGGCCTTGGCATCCAATGAGGAGCCCAGCGAAAGGGCGGCGTCGTTTTGGATGTGGCGACGCGGCCGGCGGCTGGACGGATTCGTTCCCCTGCCCCGCAAAGTGCTTGAGTCGATCATCCGGGGATTCGCCGTTGCCCGACTGTGCGGATACGTGACTGCCGACATAGATAAGCCGGTGCGGATCACTGCTGGCAGCGACACAGTGGAGTTTCCCTGGCCGATGCTCAGCCGTCTGGGCGGCAACAACGACGTGCTTGCCGGATTGCTGGAGGCATTCTCACTCACGTTCGGCACCGTCAACGGCGAGGGTTTCTCGGTTTACGAGGGCTACAAACGGCTCCATGATCTTGGAGAGCCTTCGGGCAGGAACATGCTTCACGCCGACTTGGAGCAGATTGTGGAGAGCGGCACTGCGCCTCATCCCGCCGTTGCCCGGGAGCAGCCGAAAGCCACAGGAAATACCTCAAAAGAGCGGCTGGCTAGCGCCCGGCAGTATTTGGAGGCCAACTTGGCCGAGTTCGAAGACCAGAAGACCAAGCGATCAAGGGATGTCCGCCATAGAGAGGCAGACGGTCAAGCTGAGCCAGGAGTGCCGACCATGGAGATGGCCGAGCTGTTCGTAAAGTGCTACAGCCAGCTGCACACGCTATTGGATGACGAAGCCCAACGAAAGAGCGTGGTGTGACTGAGGGTCAGCGGCTCCTGGTGCTGACCTCGGCGGATTCGCCAGGCCTCACCGCGCCGCTGCAAGAGAGCTTGGCCGAGTGGTGCGGAGCAGGGCTGCTCGGTCCCGTGGTGTGGTCGCCTGCGCTGGACTTGGGCAGAGATGGCTACGAGGCGGCTTGTTGGCACAGCGCCGCAGGCCGGTGGAGCCAGTCCACTCTGGGGGAGGCGATGTCGATCTGGCCCCTCTCGGAGGTTTGGTTGGCAGCCCTGCGCCATCCGCACAGCCCGCAAGAGCCTGATACCTCCAGACTGGCTCGTCAAGAAGAAGATGCCCTCCAAGCGGTTAGTGGCCTGCTGGGGGGAGGCATCCCCTTCAAGTCGATGACCGTCGGCGTGGCTGTGGCTGAGGCCAGCCGCGATATGGCCGACTGCGCGCCCTTGTGGGACTTCCACCTCATTCATGATGTCGGTTCGCAACCCCATGAGCAGACGCCGAAGGTGGTCGCAGCCGAGCGCGCGCCGCTGGAGCTGTGTGCGCTGGTTGCTCTCTGCTCGGCTGGGGGCTGGCGGGGGTCCCAGAGCGGCCTTGACCTCCCGCCTGACCGGGCCGATGGGCCATACAAGCCAGTGCGCTTCGTACACTGCCAGATGCGGGTCCTTCACACTCCCTCGGCGGCGAGTCTCGCCAGACCCTCATCCATGCTCACCGAGCCGCCCTGGCCGCTGCCCACAGCGGCAGGGGTGAAGCGTGCTGTGCCTGGCGCCGTACCACCCGCGAACATGGCCAATGAGCTTGCCCACGCCTGCGGCTTTCGCTGCAATCACCCGCCCCGGTTGCCCGAGACCAGGGACGAGTTCGTGCTCACCCGACTCTGGCGGGGGTCCATCCAACTCTGGCAGGGCCTTTTTGGCTCCCTGCCGGCGCTGGCGCCCGATTCCGAACACGAGAAGGCCATGCAACGGCTTGCCAGTCGGACGGGAGGTTTGGTGCCCATCGGAGGAGCTGGTAAGCAGGGCCTGAAGCGATTGGTGCTTGAGGGTGCCGACGATCTTGTTGCCCTCGCGTCACACCTGCAGCGCAGCGACTTCCCGTTGCCGGGTGGTACTGCTGGTGCCGCCCGAGCAACGCCGGAGGTTTGGCAGACCTTGCGGGAGGCGATGTTCGGATTGGTGGATGGGACCACCATGCCAGGGGGAGTCTCGGTACCACATGATGGCGAAGGAGGCGATGCCGTTCGTCTGGTGTGGACCGACCCTGCGGGCATCGCCCCGAGGTGGGCCCCGCCGGACGCCTCGGATATCTTGCTGGGGCCCGATGCTCAGAGAGACGACCCGCCCAATGACGGCGAAGAAGGCGAACCTGCTGAGCTCGGCCGTTCAGAGGAGCTTGAGGGAGATCACGCTGGGGCAGGTGACCGCGATGCACTGATGGTCCGGGTGGGCGACACATTGCACCAAGCTGTGAGTTCGGCCCAGCGGAGATTCAGAGAAAACGCCGCCCTGTACTCGGTAGGGAGCGAGCACGAGGATGCTGCTGCAGCCCGGAAATGGGCCCGTTTGGTGCTGACGGCGTTGGGGGCAGCGTTGGCTCTTCTCTTCGTATTCGCCGTGGGCTACCGCTGGCCCTTAGGGATCATCACACTGGTGGGAGGATTGACCCTTTTTGGTTTTCTTGCCGCTCGCCTGCTAGAGAATATCCGGCAGTTGGAAGAGGGCAATGCCATCAGAAGACGCCTCAGCGAGCACGCGTCTCACTTCGCAGCTGAAGTGCTGAGGCTGAGGAGCATGGCCGAGCAGTACGCCGACCATCGCTTGTTGATCACCGAGTTTCTGTACCGCCCGTTCGGAGTTGCCCATACCGCCGACAACGCTCCTGTGTCTGCCGTCGAGCTTCGACTCGAGAACGAGCCTCCGGCCTCTTTGTTGATGGCACGGGCTGAGCCCGACCCCGAGCAGTTGGACAGCCTTCATCAGCTTCAAGGGACCTCCTTCATGGCCCAAGGGTGGTTGGTCAAGGCTTATGGAGACGCTTTGGCAGTGTGGAGGGAACGCCATCAGCGGCGCGTCTTCGGCGAGGCTGAGGATCCCGACGATGACACCACTCCTCCCGGTTCGGTGATCCACCGCGACCGCCACGACGGCAGCGATGTCTATGGTGCGAGGACCGATCTCATGCAGGGAGTGGTGGGCGGCGGATGGGTTGTTCGCAAGGCAGCGGAACAGCGCTTCAGCCGTTTAATCATTGATATCGAAGGTGGGGTCGCCGGTTATCTGCGGCTGCTTAAGCCGATCGAGCCGGTTCACGGGGCGGCGGGCATCGGCCGCGACGCGGTGCAGTTCATGGAGTTGGGCAAGAAGCACCATTGGTTTGCGTGGTCTGAATGCCTAGCCCCTGGTGCCGCCGTCCCTCGGGTAGATCCATTGGGAACCGCGGGAGAACCTTGGTTGGTGGCTGATGCCGGTGAGGATCGGTTGCTGGTGATGGCGTGGCACATGGATGTTTCCAGCCCCGTTCGCCCCCAAGATTTGCTGGGTTGGCAGACAGGCTTTGATGACGGCGATTCGGAAGGCCCGAGCAAGCAGGTGGTGTGATACCCGCGATCGGGGCCGGAGGGACCAGTGGGGAAGTTTCGCCCCCAGCGTCCCCGACAATCATGCCCACGGAGGCGCTGTTGGCGGCATCGCGATCGTTATTGTGAACAGATGCGGGTCGCACGCAAGTCGGCTGCCCCCACTTTGGCGGTTGAGCGCGGTCTGTGGGCCGAGGGCCACCGGGTGGTGGTGGGCATAGACGAGGTGGGCAAGGGTGCGTGGGCCGGTCCTCTCACGCTGGTGGCCGCGGTGTTGCCTGCCGATCGGAGGGTTTACGGGGTGCGGGACTCCAAGCTCTTGACCGAAGGCCAGCGGGAAGGGCTCTTCGACCGGATCGCGGCGTGGTGTACGGCGTGGTCGGCGGGCCATGCCAGCAATGACGAATGCGACCAACTCGGCATGTCGGCGGCTCAGCGGCTGGCCGCCCGCCGGGCGCTGGACGGCCTGGGTCTAGACCCCGACGCGGTGCTGGTGGACGGTCAGTGGGATTTTGTGGGCAACGGCAAGACCCGGGCGCTGATCAAAGGCGACGCCACCTGTTTGTCCATCGCCGCCGCCTCCATCCTGGCCAAGGTCACCCGCGACCGGCTCATGAGATCCGCAGCCGTCGACTACCCCGACTACTGCTTCGACTCCAACAAGGGCTACCCCTGCCCCCGCCACCGCGCCGCCCTGGCCACCCATGGCCCCACCCCTCTTCACCGCCGCTCCTGGGCCTTCATGGATACCCACGGCTGGTCCCACCTCCGCATCAGCCCCCGCTCGACCCTGCCGTTCTGACGCTAACTCCAAAGCGCGCAGATGGGGATGGCGTCTATGCGGTCGTCGAGAGTGAATTGGGCAGGACCGGTGTGAAGGACAGCACCGGCTTTGAATCGGCGGCCCAGCAGGTCTCGCAGCCATATCAGGTGGCGAGCATGGTGTCGGCTGGGCGCGCTGTGGGCTTTGATCTCGATGCCGATGATTCCCGTGGCGCCGAGGTCGGCGACAAGGTCCACCTCGTGGCGGCCGTCGCGGTCTCGCAGGTGGTATATCTGGGGCCGTGCCGGGTCCACAACTGCCTCGGCCCGTATCTGGTTGGCCACGAACGTGTCGATGAGTCGGCCGAGCAGATCGCCGTCGCTCATCACCAGATCCAGATCAGCTCGCACCGCCGCGCCCCACAGCCCGGTGTCGGCGACATACCGCTTGGGGGACCGAGCCAGCCGCTTCAGACGATTGCTGCTCCATGCCGGCACCTCGGCGATGACTCCGATGTCGGCCAACAGCTTGGTGTGAGAGCGCGCCGTGCGCCGGTGATCATGACCGCGGGCGCAGCAGCCAGCACGTCGGCGAGCCAAGGATCCACCAGGCGGGCTAAATATTGCCCCATCGTGTCAGCGTATCCCCCCGCATCGGAGGCAATGTCGCTTTTGCGCATGGTTTTATGTCGAAACCGCGCACCTGTTGATGCCGGTTTGGCGCATCCAGATGGATAGGCCGGTTTGAGGTGTGGACAGGCCTGGCTGTTCCAGTCCTTTGGCCAGGGTTGGGCGCGGTTCGGCCCGCCCTTGTGTGTGGGGGGCGGGCCGAACGGGTTGGGGTTGGTTTAGATGGCGTCGTCGCAGAAGGTGAAGTCTGCTGGGGTGA
>JAPOSH010000125.1 GCA_026709815.1 bacterium
GATCGTCAACCGCGGTGACGAGGCCATCGGCTTGGCCGGGGTCATGGGCGGCGCCTCCACCGAGATCTCCGCTGACACTCGCTCGGTGCTGTTGGAGGCCGCCTGGTGGGATCCCATGACCATCGCCCGCACCGCCCGCCGACTGGGACTGCGCAGCGAGGCCTCAGCTCGATTCGAGCGGGGGACCGACCCCGACGTCATCCCCAGGGCGCTGGACCGCTTCGCCGAACTGGCCGCCGCGCTGGGGGCCACTACCAGCCCGGGCATGATGGATGCCGCGGGCAACCGGCCGGCGCCCATCACCGTCCGGGTCAGGCCTCAGCGGGTCAACTCCATTTTGGGAACCGGCTTGAGCACCCGGGAGATGACCGATCTGCTCGAACCCATCGGCTTCGCCTGCGAATCAGGGGGCGAAAGCCAGGAGTTCGAGGTGAGCATTCCGTCGTGGCGACCCGATTCGGCCACGGAGATCGACGTGGTCGAGGAGGTGGGGCGGATCTACGGCTATTCCAAGATCGAGCGCACGGTGCCGGTGACCGAACAGGCCGGCGCTCTCACCCCCCGACAACAAGACCGCCGCCGGATACGGGCGCTGCTCACCGGCATGGGGATCAGCGAAGCCATGCCCCTGCCCTTTTTGGCCCCGGGCGATCTGGCCCGAGCCGGTTTGGGCGGCGAAGGCATCACCGTGGCCAACCCTTTGGTGGCCGAGGAGTCGATCATGCGCACCTCGTTGCGGCCCGGACTGCTCAAGGCGGTGGCCTACAACGCGGCTCGGCGCACCACCGGGGTGTCGCTGTTCGAGATCGGACGGGTGAATCCCGGCGGGGGCGGGGATCTTCCCGACGAGCACGAGCACCTGGCCGTGATCCTGGCCGGCCGACAGGCCGCCGCGGCCACCACGCTGTGGCGCCGCCTGGCCCGCCGCCTGACCGTGGCCCGCCCCGGAGTGGCCAACGGCCCGGTGGAGGGCCTTCACCCGGGACGGTCAGGGCGGGTGCTGGCCGATGGCCGGCCGGTCGGTGCGCTGGGCGAGATCGATCCCAAGATGCTGGACGCCTATGAGATCGATGAGCGGGTGGCTTGGTTGGAAGCAGACCTCGGCGCCCTGCTGGCCGCCGACCGGGGACTGGCGCCGTATCGGGCGCCCAGCCGCTATCCGTCCAGCGACATCGATTTGGCCTTCACCGTTCCCGACGAGGTCTCAGCCGACGACGTGGCCGCCACCATCGCCCGAGCCGGTGGAGAGCTGCTGGCCTCCGTGGTCCTGTTCGACGTGTTCCGCTCCGCCCATCTGGGCGAGGGTCGCCGCAGCCTGGCCTACACCCTCCGCTTCGAAGCCTCCGACCGCACCCTCAGCGACGCCGAGGTGGCCCGATTCCGGCAATCCTGCATAGAAGCCGTCACCGCCGCCCACAACGCCATCCTGCGCGGCTGAGGCTCGCCGGGCCCGGCAAGCCTCCCCCTCGTCGAAGCTCAACGGAGGGGAGAGGCCAGCTGCGATTCCGAGGAGAAGTCCGGGCTGTTCAGGGCGTGGTCGACGAACAGGTCGGCGTAGGCTAGGGCCGTCTCCACATAGCTTATGTACCAGGAGCCGTCCACTTCAGAGACCACGACGAAGATCTCGTCGAAACCCGCGGGGCGCAACTCGCCCGATAGGCACTGTTCAAACTCGACCCACTCCCTCGTGGCGCCGTCTCTTAACACCGCGGTTCTTGGCCGCGAGGCGCCGGGCAATTCCCGCTCAGCCCACTCCTGCTTTGCCAACTCCCTGGAAGAGCCGTTGCCCAAGACCGCTTGGCCCGATAGGCACAGCCCCGTCCAATCGACGTCAAGGAAGAGGTAAAGGACTTCTCCTAGAGACAAGTCGGTGAGCTCGGCGTCGACTTGCATCGAGACTGACTCCAGATGGAGCGCGACGGCATTGTCCCCGATCGGCTCCTCTCGAACGCTGACGTCCAAGGCGACGGTGCCGTCCACGTCGAAGAGCTCGCCCGCTATCTGTGCGGTGTTGCCGAAGACGCTTGCATCCACTCCCATCTGCTCGCCCAGCCGTTGGCTGAACGCCTCCATGGCGGGGGTGTAATCCATGAAGACTCCCAGCTCGTCGGGAGGCGACAACACGTCGAACGGGGCGAAATAGCCACCGGGGTCGTCGGCGAGCAGTGCCTCCCAGTGTTCGCCCAGCGAGCGGCTGTTGACAACCGCCACCATGTCGGTGATCACGTCGGAGGGGGAGTCGGCGCCAGCGGGGGCGTCTTCTCGGGATGCGGTGAAGTCGGCGGCCGGGAGATCAAGCGATTGGCGGGCGTATTCGGCGGCGGTGTAGGAGGCGCTCACGTACCATCGGCCGTCGTGTCTGACGGTCATCACGAACAGCTCGTCGGGGGCGCGTAGCCGAAATGGCGATATGCCGACCTCTTCCAAAGCCCTATTGGCCCTCCGCATCGCATCATCGATGTCGCCAAGCGCCTCTTGCACGGTGAGCGATGCCCGCAAGCCGCCCAATTCGGCCAGGGCCGGGTCGGCCACGGAGTCGTCCAAGTTCATTTCGAAGCGGCCGCTGACCATGCTCACCATGGCCACGTCGGGATGCAGCAGCGTTGAGCGCATCTCGATCTCCTCGGCTGCAAAGTCCATCCCGGCCAGCCAATCTGTGCTCTGTATGGCACCGGCGGCCGCAGCTAGATCGACGATGTCCGGGTAGAGGTCAGCCGATGAGCCCACCTCGAAGGGGGCCATAACGCCGATCACCGCCAAGACGTCCTCCCGGCTCAGCGCATCTAGCAGCTCTTGGACCGCTTTCTCAGCGCTTTCAGCGCCGCGGTCGGTGCTCGTGATGCTTGAGACCGCGCTGTAGACCACGAGGCCCAAGAAGGCGAGGCCGAACAGGGTGCCGGCGAGCTGGCCTTTGGAGAAGCGACGCATGCCGACTGCCAGGGTATCGCCGGGCGATTTCGTTTTCGCCGCGATCGGTGTCGTTTACCCTTGTTCCGGGTTTTGCGGCCCTGTCCGTCCGATGATGCCGCCGCCGCAGATCAAGAGGCCGCCGCCGCCGGCGAGCAGCGGGCCAAGCTGAGGTCCTTGCCAGAGCATGTACAGCCCGCCGCCCACCGCGACCGCCGCCCCCACCCATATGTGAGCTGAAGACACCGTTGGCGGTCTGTGGCGGAAGAGGGCGAGCCAGCACCCGCTGGCGGACAGCGGCAGCACATACCAGGCCGCCCCCACCCATTCCGGGGGCACCCCTTCCACGTCTCCGCCGAAGTCGCCGATCAATTCGGCGAGGCGAAACCCGGTCAACTCCGACCCCAATACCTCTACCCATGCCGCGAAACCCGAGGCGGCCACCAAGACAGCCCCCAGAGCCACCGCCGCCGCTCCCAGCGTTCTGCATGCCGATCCAGAAAAATGACCCATCTGCCGCCAATGCCTCGGCGCTTTTCTAGCTGATCTCGAAAAGCTACAGGGCGCAGAAAAGGGTTGCGGGGACGAGATCCCCTGAATCGGTTTGCATGAATATGCAAATTAGTGAATAATGCTGCCCGTGGAGCAGTTGCCGGTTGGAATCATCGGGGCGTCGGGGTATGTCGGCGCGGAGCTGATGCGGCTGTTGGGCCAGCATCCGGGCTTCGACGTGCGCTTCGTCACCGGTGACACCCAGGCGGGCCAGCCGGTCGTCGGCCTCTACCCTCATCTGGCTGCGATCGGTGCTGATCAGGAGTTCGTGAAGTACGACCCCCGCTTGTTGGACGAAGCAGCCTTGGCGTTCCTGGCCCTGCCTCATGGGCAGTCCATGGCCCTCGCCGGCGGCATCATCGAACAAGGCAAGGCCGCCGTCGATCTGGCTGCTGACTTCCGGCTGAAGGACGCCGGGCAGTACCAGCAGTGGTACGGGGCGCCGCATCTCGCTCCTGAGATGCTCGGGCGATTCGCCTACGGCCTGCCCGAGCTGTTTCGAGACGAGCTGGTCGGCGCCCGCGCCGTGGCGGTGCCCGGGTGCTATCCCACCGCCGCGGTGCTGGCCATCGCCCCGCTGGTCCGCATGGGGCTCATCTGGCCCGACGGAGTCATCGTGGACGCGGCCAGCGGCGTCTCGGGCGCAGGCCGCCCGCCCAAGGCCCACACCGCATTTTGCGCCGTGGATGAGGACTTCACCGCTTACGGGCTGCTCGACCACCGCCATACCCCGGAAATCGAGCAGGCCGCCGGCGCCTCGGTGCTGTTCACCCCCCACCTCGCCCCGATGAACCGGGGCATCCTGGCCACTTGCTACGCCAAGCCCGCAACGGGAACCTCCACCGATGCGCTGCTGGGCGCGCTGGCCGATGCCTATGCCGACGAGCCGTTCGTCGTGGTGTCCGAGCGCTCTCCGTCCACCAAGGCCACGCTGGGGTCCAACGCCGCTCATCTGACTGTCCGCCACGACGCCCGCACGAACACGGTGGTGGCGCTGTGCGCTATCGACAACCTGGTGAAGGGGGCAGCCGGCCAGGCCGTCCAGTGCGCCAACCTGATCTGCGGTCTGGAGGAGACCGCGGGGCTGACCGCAACGGGGGTGTATCCATGAGCGTGACCGACGTCCCTGGATTCACCGCCGCCGGGGTGACCTGCGGCATCAAGCCCGGCGGCAAGCCCGATCTCGCGCTGGTGGCCACCGCCGACGCCGCGGCCGTCAGCGCCGCCGGGGTGTTCACCTCCAACAAGATGACCGCCGCCCCGGTGCTGGTGTGCCGGGAGCACTTGGCGGCCACGGGCGGGAGGGCTGCCGCCGTTGTTCTCAACAGCGGCAACGCCAATGCCGCCACCGGGGCGCAGGGCATGGCTGACGCCCGCCAGATGTGTCAGGAAACCGCGGCCGCCCTCGGGGTGGCCGCCGAGGAGGTCTTGGTGTGCTCCACGGGCCTCATTGGCTATGTCCTGCCCATGGACGCGGTCTGCTCGGGGATCGCCGAGGCGGCCCGCGCCCTCGACCCCGACGGCGGCCCCCGAGCAGCCGAGGCCATCATGACCACCGATACGGTGCCCAAACAGGCAGTGGTGGCCGGTGACGGCTTCACCGTGGGCGGCATGGCCAAGGGCGCGGCCATGTTGGAGCCCCATATGTCCACCATGCTGGCGGTGCTGGCCACCGACGCCGCCGCGGAGCCCGAGACCCTCCGATCAGCTCTCAGAGCCGGCGTGGCCCAAACGTTCAACACCCTCACGGTGGACGGGGCCGAGTCCACCAACGACACGGTGCTGATCGTGGCCAACGGCGGGGCCGGCCCCGTTGATCCCGCTGCCCTCACCCGAGCCATCGCCGATGCCTGCGAGAGCCTGGCCCTCCAAATGGCCGACGACGCCGAGGGCTCCACCAAGACGGTGTTCCTGCGGGTCACCGGGGCGGCATCCGATGCCGAGGCGGCCAAAGCGGCCCGGGACACGGCCAACTGCCAGCTGGTGAAGTGCTCCTGGTACGGCCAAGACCCCTATTGGGGCCGCATCGCCTCAGAGATGGGCGCGGCCGGAGTGGCCTTTGACCCCGCCAGGCTGACCATCGCCTACGGCTCTCATGTGGTGTACCAGCACGGCGAGCCCGCCCATCCCCCCGAGCTGGCCCGATACATGACCGGCCGGCGCCTCGACCTCCATGTGGACCTCGGCCTGGGCGAAGGCTCGGCCCGCGTCATCACCACCGACCTCACCCACGCCTACATCGACGAGAACATGGGCACGTCGTGAGCTTCAAAGCCGAGGACACCGCGGCCGTCCTCACCCAGGCCCTTCCCTACATCCAGCGGTTCTCGGGCTCAACCGTGGTGGTGAAGTACGGCGGCAGCACCATGGGCGGCGACCACTTGGCCGGATTCGCGGCCGATATCGTGCTGATGCAATCAGTGGGCATCCGCCCCGTGGTGGTCCACGGCGGCGGCCCGCAAATCGGCGAGATGATGGAGCGGCTCGGCCTGCAGCCCCGCTTCGTCGACGGGCTGCGGGTGACCGACGCCGAGACCCTCGACATCGCCCGCATGGTGCTGGTGGGCCGGGTCAACCGCGACATCGTCTCGGCCGTCAACGTCCACGGCCCGTTGGCGGTGGGCGTGTCGGGGGAGGACGCCGGCCTGATCCAGGCCCGGGCCGAGAATCCCGATCTGGGCTATGTGGGCACGGTGGACACGGTCAACACCGCCATCGTCGACCGGCTGTTGGATGAGCGCCTGATTCCGGTGGTGTCCACCATCGGCGCCGATCCCACCGGCCAGGCGCTCAACATAAACGCCGACACCGTGGCCGGGATCCTGGCCGGGGCCCTGGGCGCGGCCAAGGCGGTGTTTTTGACCGACGTGGAGGGCCTGTGCGCCGACCCCGGTGATCCGTCCTCCCTCATAAGCGTGATCACCGCTTCCGATCTCGACGCCATGGTCGCCGCCGGGGACGTGAGCGGAGGCATGATCCCCAAGGCCGGCGCCGCCATTCACGCCGTGCGCCACGGCGTGGCCTCGGCCCACATGGTGAACGGTGCCACCCCCCATGTGCTGCTGCTGGAGCTGTTCACCGATGCCGGGGTGGGCACCATGGTCTGCCCCGACACACGACACGAATCGGAGGCCTCCCCATGACCATCCACGCCGAGGCGGTGGGCGCAGACACCGGCCCCTGTCCAGTCATGCCCACCTACGGCCCGCCCCCGGTCATGTTCGTGCGGGGGGAGGGGTGCTGGCTCTGGGATCGAGAGGGTGCCCGTTATTTGGACCTTCTCAGCGGCATCGCGGTGGTCAGTCTCGGCCACGCCCACCCCGAGGTGGCCGACGCGGTGGCCCAGCAGGCCCGCACCCTGTGCCATGTGTCCAACCTGTATGCCACCGAGCCCCAGATGCACGTGGCCCGGGCCATCGACCGCCTGATCGGCGGGCCCGCGGGCCAGGTGTTCTTCGCCAACAGCGGGGCGGAGGCCAACGAGTGCGCCATCAAGCTGGCTCGCAAATGGGCCGGGTACGGGCGCCACACCGTGATCAGCGCGGGGCGTTCGTTCCACGGCCGGACCCTGGCCACCCTGCATGCCACCGGCCAGGCCGAGAAGCACGAGGCCTTCCAGCCCCTGCCCGAGGGCTTTCGCCATGCGCCCTGGGATGACATCGCCGAGATGGAGAAAGCCATCGACGACACCACGGCCGCGGTGCTGTTGGAGCCCATCCAGGGTGAGGGGGGCATCAACGTTTGCTCTGAGGGCTACTTCCGGGCGGTGCGCGAGCTGTGCGACGACCGGGGCGTGCTGCTCATGCTCGACGAGGTGCAGACCGGGCTGGCCCGCACCGGCCGCTGGTTCGCCCACCACCACGACGGCGTCGAGCCTGACGTGGTGACCATGGCCAAGGCGCTGGGCAACGGCATGCCCATCGGCGCATGCTGGGCCCGGACTGAGGTCGCGGCGGCCTTCAAACCGGGCGACCACGCCACCACGTTCGGCGGCCAGCCCTTGGCGGCGTCGGCGGCCAAGGCCACGCTGGCCGTGATGGAACAGCTCGATCTGCCGGCCCGGGCGGCCGCCGCCGGAGAGACGATGCGAGCCGCCCTGCAAGCGCTCGACGGGGTGGCCGGGGTGCGGGGCCGGGGCCTTCTGCTCGGCGTGGAGCTGGCCGAGGGGCGCGCGGCCGCCGACGGGGTGGCCGCGGGCCTGGCCGCGGGCCTGGTGCTGGGCACCGCGGGGGCCAGCGCCCTGCGCATCGCCCCCCCCCTCATCATCAGCGACGATGAGATCGCCCATGGGGTGGCCGTGCTCGAGCAGTTGCTGGCGCCATGAAGCAGGTCCGCCGCTTCCTCGAGGTGGATGACCTCGCTGCGGACGAGCTGGCCGCGGTGCTGGAGCTTGCCGCCGACCCCTCTCCCCCCTCGGCGCTGAAGGGCAAGGGCATGGCGCTGCTGTTCGAGAAGCCCTCGGCCCGGACCCGGCACTCCATGGAGATGGCCGTGGTGCAGCTGGGCGGCCACCCGGTATCGGTTGCCGGCGCCGAGGTGGGCATCGACGAGCGGGAGTCGGCCGAGGACATCGCCCGCACCCTGGCCTGCTATCACGCCGCTATCGGCGCCCGGGTGTTCGACCACGCCGTGCTGGAGCGCATGGCCGCGGTCAGCCCGGTGCCGGTGGTCAACATGTTGAGCGATCGGGCCCATCCCTTGCAGGCCCTGGCCGACCTGCTGACTATAAAGCAGGTATTCGGGGAGATCAGCGGCTGTCGCATCGCCTACGTGGGCGATCCCAACAACGTGGCCCGGTCGCTGGCCATCGCCGCCGGCCGAGCCGGTGCTCAGTTCGCGGTAGCCAGTCCTGCCGGCTGCCGGTTCGACCCCGTCGACCTCAACCGAATCGCCGGCAGCGGCACCGACCCCGAGATGGTCGAAGATCCGCTCAGAGCGGTCGACGGCGCCCATGTGGTGTACACCGACGTGTGGGTATCGATGGGCCAAGAGGCCGAGGCCGCCGAGAAGCTCCAAGCCTTCTCGGGCCGCTACACCGTGGATGAGCGGCTGATGAGCCGGGCGGCGCCCGACGCGGTGTTCTTGCACTGCCTGCCCGCCCATCCCGGCCTCGAGGTCGCCGAAAGCGTCCTCTACGGCCCCCGGAGCCGCGTCTGGCAGCAGGCCGAGAATCGGATGCACGCCGCCCGGGGCCTGCTCGCATTTCTGCTGGCGATGAAATGAGCTTGGGGACATGAGCTTGGGCAAGAACCAGCGCCAGCACCGGATCGCGCAGATTCTCCGGCAGGAGTCGGTGTCCAGCCAGGATCACCTGGTGGAGCTGCTGACCGCTCAAGGGGTGGACGTCACCCAGGCCACGGTGTCGCGCGACCTCGACGATCTCGGGGCGGTGAAGGTGCCCACCGGCGGCGGGTCGGTCTATGCCATCCCCGAGCTGCCCGCCGAGCAGGTCACCCCCGACGACCACCTCCGCCGGGTGCTGGGAGAGTGGGTTGTGGCGGTGGGCTGCTCGGGAAACCTGGTGGTTCTGAATGCTCCGCCAGGGTCGGCCCATGTGGTCGGGTCGGCCATCGATCGCTCATCGGTACACGGCGTGCTGGGAACGGTCGCCGGCGACGACACCGTGCTGGTGGTGGCCACCGAGGATGCGGGCGGCGCGTCCGTGGCCGACTTCTTCCGCACCCAAGCCGGACTGGCGCAAGAACAGATCAGAAGCTGAACAGGCATCAAAAGGAGAGCTCGTGAACCAGAGGCTGAACAAGATCGTGCTGGCCTACTCCGGCGGTTTGGACACCTCGGTGATCCTGCGGTGGCTGCAAGACACCTACGGCTGCGAAGTGGTCACGTTCACCGCTGATTTGGGCCAGGGCGAGGAGCTGGCGCCGGCTCGGGCCAAGGCCGAGGCCATGGGGGTGAAGGAGATCTACGTTGAGGACCTGCGGGAGGACTTCGCCACCGACTTCGTATTCCCCATGTTCCGGGCCAATGCCGTCTACGAGGGGGAGTACCTGTTGGGCACTTCCATTGCTCGTCCCCTCATCGCCAAACGGCTGGTGGAGATCGCCGCCGAGACCGGCGCCGATGCCGTCTCCCACGGCGCCACCGGAAAGGGCAACGACCAGGTGCGTTTCGAGCTGGGGGCCTACGCCCTCAACCCCGACATCTCGGTGGTGGCCCCCTGGCGCCTCTGGGACTTGGGCTCTCGGGAGAAGCTGGTGGCCTACGCCGCAGAGCACGGCATCCCCATCGAAGCCGAGCGGGAAGGCGGCTCCCCGTTCTCCATGGACGCCAACCTGCTCCACATCTCCTATGAGGGCGGCCCCCTGGAAGACCCTTGGACCGAGCCCCCCGAAGAGATGTGGCGCTGGTCGGTATCGCCCCAGAGCGCCCCGGACGAGCCAACCGAGATAGAGCTCGCCTTCGACGGCGGCGACATCACCGCCATCGACGGAAAGCCCCTCAGCCCGGCTGCGGTGCTGGCCGAGCTGAACCGCATCGGCGGGGCCAACGGCATCGGCCGGCTGGATTTGGTGGAGAACCGCTACGTGGGCATGAAGTCGCGGGGCTGCTACGAGACCCCCGGCGGCGCCATCATGCTCAAGGCCCACCGGGCCATGGAGAGCCTCACCCTCGACCGGGAGGCAGCCCACCTCAAAGACGAGCTCATGCCCCGCTACGCCCAGCTGATCTACAACGGCTACTGGTGGAGCCCGGAGCGCCAGATGCTCCAGACCGCCATCGACCATTCCCAGCAGCGGGTGAACGGCACGGTGCGGCTCAAGCTGTACCGGGGCAACATCACCGTAACCGGCCGGCAATCCGACGACAGCCTGTTCGACGAGGCGGTCGTCACCTTTGAGGAGGACCAGGGCGCTTACCGCCAAGCCGACGCCGAGGGTTTCATCAGGCTCCACGCGCTGCGGCTGCGCACGCTGGCCCAAAGAGGACGCACGCTGGCCCAAAGAGGACGCACGCTGGCCCAAAGAGCAGGACCGTCATGAGCACCCTCTGGCACGGCAGGTTCGGCGGCGACCCGGCCGAAGTGCTGATGGCCTACACCGCCAGCATCGGGTTCGACGTCCGCCTGGCGCCCGACGACATCGCCGGGTCGCGGGCCCACGTCCGAATGCTGGGCCGCGTCGGCCTGCTGTCGGAGACCGAGGTGGCCGCAGTGCTGGCGGCTCTCGAGCAGGCCGAACAGGAGCTGGCCTCCGGTGAATTCGAATTCGCTCCCGGTGACGAGGACATCCACACCGCCGTCGAGCGCCGGGTCACCGAGCTGGCCGGTGCGGCGGGGGCCAAGCTCCACACCGGTCGGAGCCGCAACGACCAAGTGGCCACTGATCTGCGCCTGTTCGCCAAGCGGGAGCTGGCCTCCGTCGCCGCCGACGCGATCGCCCTCCAGCAGGTGCTTCTGGAGCGGGCGGTGTCCGCCGGCGGCGCCTATCTGCCGGGCTACACCCATCTTCAGCGGGCCCAGCCGGTGCTTTTGGCCCACCACCTGCTGGCCCACGGCTGGGCGCTGACCCGAGATGTGGACCGGCTAGCCGACGCCCGCGCCCGCCTGGACGTCAGCCCGCTGGGGGCGGGTGCGGTGGCCGGCTCGTCGCTGCCCCTCGATCCCGACATGGCCGCGGCCGAGCTGGGCTTTGCCGCCCGCTTCGAGAACTCCATGGACGCAGTGTCCGACCGGGACTTCGTGGCTGAAGCCCTGTTCGCGTTGGCCATGGTGGGCGTCCACCTGTCCCGCCTCGGCGAGGAGATCGTGTTCTGGACCTCCGAGGAGGCCGGCTTCGCCACCCTCGACGACGCCTATGCCACCGGCAGCTCCATGCTTCCCCAGAAGAAGAACCCCGACATCGCCGAGCTGGCCCGGGCCAAAGCGGGTCGGCTCATCGGCAACCTCACCGGCCTTCTGGCCACCCTCAAGGGGCTGCCTTTGGCCTACAACCGCGACCTCCAGGAAGACAAGGAGCCCTTGTTCGACGCCGTCGAGCAGATCCGCCTCGGCCTGCGGGCCATGACCGGGCTGATGGCCTCAATCGCCTTCCACGCTGATGCCATGGCCGCCGCCGCCGATGCCCCCTCGTCGGCGGCCACCGATTTGGCCGAGCACCTGGTGGTCGACGGCATGGCCTTCCGTGACGCCCACGCCGCGGTGGGCCACCTGGTGCGCCGCAGCCTGGAGGGCGAGTCCGCCCTGGCCGACCTGGTGCGGGCCGACCCCCGGCTGGGAGAGGCTGCGGCCGAGTTGCTCGCCTCCGGCGCCGCTGTTACCCGCCGGACCACTCCCGGCGGCGCCGGCCCCGAGCCGGTGGCAACCCAGATCGAGCGCTTCCGCGCCCGTCTGGCGGCCGACGCCGCCCGTTTCTGACACACCGCTAGTCGGCAGCCAGTTCCAGCATCCGGTTGTACATCTCACGGGCCGGAAAGTCGGCGGCATGGCGGCCGATCCACCGATCCGCCACCGACTGGGCGGACTCCCTCCAAGCAGCCAACTCGGCTTCGTCGAGCACGACCTTGTTGATCCCTGCTTGCGGGTAGCGCTCGTCTGCTGCCTGTGAGGCGGTGTCGTAGGCCCCTGCCGCGGCGAGGGAGACCGCTCGGCCCGACAACCGGTCGATGGCCTGCTGCTGGGAATCCGACAGGCTGTCCCACAGCTCTTGGTTCATGGCCAAGAAGCTGGCCGACACATGGCAGTTGCACTCCACTCCGCTGCCCAGCACGCCGTAGAGGTCGTAGCTGCCCAGGCCCGAGTTGGCAATCATCACCCCGTCGATGTCCCCCTGGACCAGTGCGGCTCGGATTTCCTGGACGGGCAGATTTACCGGGTTCCCCCCCAGGGCCTCGACCACCTCGACCTGGATCTGGGTTGGCGCCCGCACCGTCAGCCCAGAGAGGTCGGGGGCAGCAGAGGCCTGGGGTGCGGCCAGCCACAGGTCGGCCACATCGTTGGTCCACAGCCCGAGGAGTTTCACGTCGGCGTACTCATTGCGGATGGCCTCGAACTCGTCGTGGAGAGTCCACAGAACCTCGGTGGCTTCCACCGCACTGTCGAATGCGAACGGCATTCCCACCACCTCGGCGGCCGGGAAGCGGCCCAGGGAGTAGCCCTGAAGAGCCCAGCCGATGCCCTGGCCCCCATCGACGGTGTTCTTGTACACCTCGCTACGAGGGCTCAACCCCTGACCGGGATAGAGCTCGATGATCACAGTGCCGTCGGTGGCTTGGAGCACCTCGTTGGCCCACGGCTCGAACACCTCCACGTGAACCGGATGGGTAGGCGGGAAGGGGTGGCCGAAACTGATCGTTACCGACGGCGGCGCATCCGCGTTGTCGCTGCATCCGGCCGCCCCGGCCAGCACGCCGACAACCAGCGCCGCTCCCAGCAGTGAAGTCCGCAATTTTGTAGTGGGCATGAGCACTCCCTTTGCCGCAGCCAGCGAAAGCCATACCAGTATGGGCGGCAAGCCAATCCGGCTGCCTTATTGTGATGGCGATGAGGCTGCAACGGGAGTTCTACGCCCGAGATCCGCGCCAAGTGGCCCCCGACCTGCTGAACAAGGTGCTGGCCGTCGGGACTTGCCGGGGCCGGATCGTGGAAGTGGAGGCCTACGCCGGCGCCGATGATCCCGGCAGCCACGGCTACCGAGGGATGACCCCCCGCACCGAGGTCATGTTCGGCCCGCCCGGACGGCTGTATGTGTACTTCACCTACGGGATGCACTGGTGCGCCAACGTGGTGTGCGGCGCCGACGGGGAATGCGCCGCGGTGCTGCTACGGGCGCTGACCCCGCTGGCTGGCCTGGAGGAGATGCGAGAACGGCGGCCGGCGGCCCGCCGGGATCGGGACCTTTGCAGCGGGCCGGCCAAGCTGGCCGCCGCGCTGGGCATCGACGGCGGGGCCAACGGCGCCGACATAGCAGCCGCCGATTCCGGGATCGAGTTGCTCGACGACGAGACCGCGCCCCCCGCTGAGCCGGGCCGCTCGATTCGCATCGGGCTCAGCGCCGGGGCCCACCTGCCATGGCGTTGGTACGTTCCCGGCTGTGTTGACCTGTCTCGATGAGCGGCGCAGAAGACCTGGTGTGGCTGAGCGAGGGCCACGCTCTGCTGGCCCCCACCGATGACCTTGCTGTGGCTCGAGCGGTGCTGGCCCCCTTTGACGACGATCGGGGCCACCGCTACCGGGCGCTGATCGACTCCCATGCTGACGCCGCCCTGAGAACGTGCCGACCCGGACACCTCACCGGGTCGGCGCTGGTAGTGGACCGCGCCGGGGTCAACACGCTGCTGCTGCTGCACGCCAAGCTCGGTCGATGGTTGCAGCCGGGGGGCCACGCCGACGGCGATGCCAACTTGGCCGCGGTGGCTCTGCGGGAGGCCACCGAGGAGACCGGCATCGACGGCCTGCGCATTTGGCCCCGGCCCCTGCACCTCGACATCCACGAGGTGGATCCCCCGCACGAAGATCGCCATCTGCACTACGACGTGCGGTTCTTGGTGCAGGCCCCGGCCGGCGCCGCGCCCCGGGGCAACCACGAATCTCGGGGCCTGCGCTGGGTGCCGCTAGGCGGCGTAGCCGATTTCGGCTGCGACCCCGGCCTCATACACCTGGCCGAGTTGGGTGCTGAGACTCTGGACACAATGTCTCACCCCAGCCCGTGAACATGGTCTATGGAGATTGCCCACTAGCCGATGTCTAGCGGATCGCCGCAGGATGGCATGCGGTTGCGGTCGGCGAAGGCATCGAGCAGGGCATCGACCCCGTCGCCCCGCTGCTGGTCCACAGTCACCCGGAACTGGCGGTCCTCGCCGGCTCGGAGGGCATCGGCGTGGGCGAGGCGATCGTTGAGGTAAATCCGCCAGCTCCCCAGCCACAACCCGATCAGCTCTCCGTCCTCGCCGCCGGGGGCGGAGACGGCCAGATCAGCTGTCATCTCGGCCAGCACCGCGGTCGAGGCTTCAATCTGGCCGGCCCGGTCGGCCATGTTCAGCGCGTTGCGGGCTTGAGGCAGCCGGTCTAGCTCGTCTCGGGCCTCGGCGCATCGGGCTTCGGCCTCGGCGGCCCACTCCCGGTCTTGCAGCCGGTCGGGGTTGCCGTTCCCGAAGAACCAGATCGTGGCCCCGACCCAGAACGCTGCGAACAGCACCAGCACCGCGATGCCGATCGTCAATCCGAGCCGCCTGCCGGTCATGCTCTCTTTCTCCCGCCGCTGCGGTTGTGCATAGCATTCGCTCGGTGCTCGAAGAACTCCATTCCCGCGGGCTGGTACAGGACACCACCGACCGGGACCTGCTGGCCCGCAGGCTGGGGGAGGGCCCGATTGCGGTGTACCACGGCATTGACCCTACGGCCAGCTCCCTGCACTTGGGCAACCTCATCGGCATTCTGGTGCTGCGGCGCTTTCAGGAGGCGGGCCACCGGCCCATTGCCCTGGTCGGCGGGGCCACCGGCATGGTGGGCGACCCCAGCGGGCGCTCCGACGAGCGCAACCTGTTGGACGACGACACCCTGGCCGCCAACCTGTCGGGCATCAGAGGACAGCTTGAGAAGCTGCTGGACTTCGACGGGAACGCCGAGCTGGTCAACAACTACGACTGGACCCGCGACCTCACACTCATCGAGTTCTTGCGGGACACCGGCAAGCACGCCACTGTGAACCAGATGGCGGCCAAGCACTCGGTGCGCCGCCGAATGGAGAGCGAGACCGGCATCTCCTTCACCGAGTTCGCCTACATGCTGTTGCAGGCTTACGACTATTGGTGGCTGCACAACAATCTCCGGTGCGAGCTCCAGGTCGGCGGCTCCGACCAGTGGGGCAACATCACCGCCGGCGTCGATCTCATCCGGCGGCGCTGCGGCGCCCCCGTCCACGGCCTCACCTGGCCGCTGCTCACCCGATCCGACGGCGCCAAGTTCGGCAAGACCGCCGAGGGCGCCATATGGCTGGACCCCGAGCGCACCAGCCCCTACCGCTTCCACCAGTACTTCATTCAGATTCCCGACGAGGACGCAGAGCGCAGCCTGCTCCAGTTCACCATGCTCTCGGTGCCCGAGATCGCCGAGCTGATCGACGCCCACCGGCGCGATCCCGGCAAGCGAGAGGCCCAGCGCACCTTGGCCCACGAGGCCACCTCGCTGGTACACGGCCCGGCAGCGGCCTCAGCGGCCGCCGAGGCGGCCCGGATCCTGTTCGGCTCGTCGGTCGGCGGCATGGACCGAGCGGCATTTGAAGCGGTGGCCGGCGAGGTGCCCACCTCGACCGTTGCCCTCACCCCTGACAGCGGGTTCGACGCCGCCGCCAACAGCTTCGACCTGGTGGGGCTGCTGGCCGCCACGGGGCTGGCATCCTCGAAGGGCGACGCCCGTCGGGGGCTGTCCGAGGGATCGGTGTATGTGAACAACGAGCGCGTCTCGGCCACAGCGTCCGCCGTGGCCGCCGACCGGCTGCTGCACGGCCGCTATCTGCTGTTGCGCCGGGGCAAGCGCCGCTATCACCTCTTGCAAGTTGAGAACCGCTGAAATCGTTATTGAGTTGACGCTGCCGGCTGGGGCCGGTAACGTTACCTCTCGCCTCGAAAACGAGCAGCTTGCGGGCCGCTCGCGAAGGCAGGGCAAGGTCCGGCCAGTCCGGTGCCGATGCGGTTCTCCCGTCAGGGTCACCGCCTCACGCTCCTTGAAAACGGAAGAGAGGACGGAAAAGCCAGTGCGGGCGACGTCTCGGCGCACCTCGCGTCGCAGTCGTCGACCTGACACAATTCCAAGGAAACCAAGTCAGGGAGAGCTTCGGCTCTCGATGACTTTCCGGAATCGCATCGTCTTGCCGAGGCAAATTAGCAAGGCGAGCACTTGATCGAAGGCAGCAATCCCCTCGGGGAGAAACCGCTGGAGATGTTGATGGAGAGTTTGATCCTGGCTCAGGACGAACGCTGGCGGCGTGCCT
>JAPOSH010000068.1 GCA_026709815.1 bacterium
GCACAACCGGGTTCGGCGTGGGCCGCGGGGCAGGCGTCGGCGCAGGCACAACCGGGTTCGGCGTGGGCCGCGGGGCAGGCGTCGGCGCAGGCACAACCGGATTCGGCGTGGGCCGCGGCGGCGGGCAGGTGTTGTGCCAGGCGCAGTTTTCGCTGCTGTGCGAGCAGATGTCGGGCGTCTTCGGGTCGCCGTCGTGGTCGTAGGGGAAGGGGGCGGGGTGGGTGTGGGGCGTGGGGGCGTCGGTATGGTCCAGAGAATCCCCGTAGTTGCCGCAGAAGACGGTGTTCACCTTGTCGAAGGGGTTGCCCCCCTCGTCTTCGGGCAACAGCCAGACTTCGTTTCCGTCCTCATCTTCGTAGTGGCCGGTGATGCACGGTGTATTGGCCGGCACCGTGCTGCAAAGCGGCGGACGCTCGAATACCACCTTCTCGCCGTCCTCGGTGGTCTTCGTTTCGACCACGTAGCTCCCGGGGCCCTGTTTTTCATCCTCGTCTTCGGTGGCATCCTCGTCGCCCGGGGAGGGATCGGCGGGATTTGTCTGTTGGTCGGGGACATTGGGGTCGTCTCGGCAACCGAGCCACGAATCGAATACGCCGTAGGGGATCTGCCCCGGCGGACAGGACGGCCGGACCGATGGATCGCTGGTCGGGGCCGGCGTGGGCGCCGGGGTGGTCCGGTCGGGGTTCGGGCTGAAGGGGGTCGTGGTGGTACAGGTTTGGGCGGTGGCGGCCAGCGCGAACGCCAGCAGCAGGATCGCTATCTTTTTGGCACCCATGGCATCGGCTCCTAACAGCTGAACCAGAGGCCGGGGGGCAGGGAGGGCAGTGTGGGCAGATCCGCCTCGCCCTCGGCCCTGACCAAGCTGGCCAGAATGTCCAGTTCCTCGCACCGCCCTTTGCGCACGGTGTTGATCTCATGGCCCGACACCCGCTCTAAGCACGGGCTGCTCCAGCCGGCCCGGGTGAAGTAGGCAGAGCGGGTGGGCGCCACTTGTCGCCACAAGTCCTCGCACCGCGCCAGGAGGCTGCACCAGCGCAGGCGGACGGCCCCGGCCGTCAGATCGGGATCGTCGAACGAGAGGCCGTATTCGGCGAAGCGGTCATCCGCGCTCAGACGGCTGTGGTAGCCGTCGGGCAGCTGGCAGTCGTCTGGTATGGCCCGGTGCGGCTGGGGGTCGAGCCAGCTCGCGCAGCGCTCGGCCCACCCGGTGAGGATGTACCGGGCCACGCGCCCCTCGCCCCGCAAGTAGTACGACTTATAGGCCTCCCATACGCACCGCAGGTCGTCGCGCGCTCCCAGATAGGTGATCGGATAGGCCATGTAGCGCCACACCATGCTGCATGTCTGGACCGGGGTCCCCTCGTACCCCAGACGCTCGTGGGGGAATAGGGGCCAATCCACCAGGCACTCGGTCAGATAGCCGAGCACCACGTCATCGGAAAGCCCCTCGGGAGCGAGGTCGTGAAGGAGCCGGCGGTTGTACCCGCCAGAATCCACGAGTTCCTGGTAGGAGACCAGCCGAGTCGCCCGGGGCAGCTCGCCTTCTTCGAGCACGCAGGCGGGATCAGATCCTGTGCAGCCCAGCTCTTCGGCGGTGAACGGAAATCGCGTGAGCATGATGCCCGCTTCCACACAGGGGTCCACCGGCCAGCTGGGGTCTGGGGGCGCCAGCTGGCCGTCGTCGGTCAGCGCGTGTTCGCCCTCGGCGCCGTCGTCGGAGACCGCCGCGGTCCACTCAGATCCCGACCACCAGCGATGCTCGTGGCGGCACGTCGGATCCCGGAACCAATCGGCCTGGGGGAGGGCGTCTGACTCGTCGGGTTCATCCGGGCCCGCGGTCGGCAGGCGGTCTGCCGCGTCGTCGGTTACCTCTGCCTGGGCTGTCATGATTGGCGAGGGGGTTTGCGCGGTCGCCGAAGCCTCCGGCGCCGCAATGGCCGTCTCCAGGCTCTCCGCTGGCGGCGACGGCGGGATCCCTGCGGTCGCCGAAGCCTCTGGCCCCGGAGTGGCCGCTTCAAGGCTCTCCGCTGACGCAGGCAGTGAGGCCCCTGCGGTCGCAAGCGCTTCCGAGGAAGCTCTGGAGGCCTCTGGCGCGGCGGGCGAACCGCCGGGGAGGTCGCGATGATCGCTGGTGCAACCGGCCAGAAGCAGTGCGGCAATGAGGCAGGTGGGCCAGGCGGTCCTCATGCAGCTCTCCGCTCGTAAAGAATCGACAGGGGCCTGCGAGGCCGATAGCCCTGGCTTCTGGCCAGTTGAGGAGACTATAAACAGTTAACTCTCAAATGTCAATAGCCAATTTCAATATTTTTCCACATTAGCATTGAGAATCCTCGTTATGTAATATAATAAAATGAAAGTAGTGAAAATGTGCTTCCGTATGCTGATGATGCGCCGCCGCTAAAGGGCGAGGCGGCCGGCGCTGAGGCCGCCGTCGACGTAGATAACCTGGCCCGTCACGTAGCGGGCATCGTCGGAGGCCAGAAAGCCCACCACATCGGCCACGTCGGAGGGGTGGCCGTTGCGGCCGAGGGGCACAGCCCGGGCCCGCTGCGCTCCCATTTCGCCCTCATAGTTGACTCGGGTGCCCTCGGTGAGGATCATGCCGGGGCCGACGGCATTGGCCCGTATGCCCCGACGGCCCAACTCCAGGGCGGTTTGCCTGGTGAGGCTCTCCACCGCGGCCTTCGACGGCGGGTAGATGCCCACCCCCGGCGAGTTCGAGTAGGCCGCGTTGGACGAGAGGTTGACGATGGCCGAGCCCGGTCCCATCAGCGGCGCCAAGGCCTGGGTGCAGTAGAAGACGCCCATCACGTTCACCTCCAGCACGCGGCGCACATCGCCCGGGGTGCTGTCGGCCATGTCGGAGAAGATCCAGATGCCGGCGTTGTTCACCAGCACCTCCACCCCATCCAGCGACTCGGCCAGCGCCGCCACCGAGCCGGGGTCGGACACGTCGCACTGCCGCCACTGGCCGCCGAGCGACGCCGCGGTGGCCGCCGCGGTCTGCGGATCCAGATCCACGGCGACGATCTGATGCCCATCGGCTGCGAGCCGTTTTGCTATCGCCCGCCCCAGCCCCTGCCCGGCCCCGGTTACCACTGCTGTGCCCATGGGGCCAGCATGACAGATGATCGGCGGCGCGTTGCTACGGTCCCGGCGTGCCCGTAGACCATCAGCGTCACCATTTTCGCTGGGTGATGCTCGGCGCGCTGTGGACGGTGTACTTCTCCTTCGGCCTGGCCGTGCTCTCCATGGCGCCGTTGGTGGAGGTCATCCGCGAAGACCTCGGTCTGAGCAAAGGCGCCATGGGCACGGTGTTGGGAGCGTGGCCGCTGGTGTATCTGGCCGCCGCAATCCCGTCGGGCGCGCTGATCGACCGCCTCGGTTTGCGCCGCTCGCTGGGGATTGCCACCGCAATCATCTCGGCATCGGTGTTGCTGCGCCCGGCGGCCGACAGCTTCATAGAGCTCTTCGGCGCGGTAGCGCTCTTCGGCCTGGGTGGCCCCCTGGTCTCGGTCGGCGCCCCCAAGTTGGTGAGCGTTTGGTTCGACGAGAAGGAGCGCGCCCTGGCCATGGGCATCACCATGACCGCGCCGGCTTTGGGAGGCGTGCTGCCCCTGGTCACGGCCAACAGCGTGCTGATGCCCGCGTTCAACGGGAGTTGGCGGTCGACCCTGCTGGTGTATGCCTTCATCAACGTCGTGGTCATCGCACTGTGGCTCATCACCGCCGCGATCGCCGAGCGGGTCGCGCCCGGCGCAGGCCGCGACGTGGATACCGGGCGCGGGTTCTCAGGCGCTTGGGAGCTATTGGGCCATAGGGCTGTCCAGCGGATGCTAGTCGTGGCTCTGGGCATGTTCTTTTTCGTCCACTCCCTCAACGGGTGGCTGCCCACAGTGATCGAAGACCGGGGATTCTCCAGTTCGGCGGCGGGCTACCTGGCCGGAGCGGTCACTGCGCTGGGCATCTTCGGCGCTCTGTTCGGAACGCGCTCTGTTCCCGAGCACAGCCGCATCGCGGTCCTGTCCATGCTGTTCGCCCTGTTCGGCGTGGCCGCGGTTCTGCTCAACGTCGACGGCAGGCCGGCTGCGTTCGCCGGGTTGGCCATCATCGGATTGGGCAAGGGCCTGGCGGTGCCGGTGGCGCTGTTGGTGATGATGCAGCTTCCCGGTGTGGCGCAGCGCAACATGGGCGCGGCCGGCGGGCTGTTCTTCACCGCCGGTGAGGCCGGGGGGGTGACCGGCCCGATCCTGTTCGGCGTGGTCTCCGATGCGGGCGGATCGGCTGCGGGGCTGGTGCTGCTGGCCGGGGTTACCTTTGCGACGGCCCTGCTCGTCCTATTGCTCCGCAAGGCCATGGAGGACGCCCCCGGTGCCAATGCCCCCAGCGTCAATGAGGGGGAATCAGCGGTTAGGCGCCCCCGCCTTCGATGAGCTCTTGGAGGGCCTGTCCATCGCTCACCAGCTTGGTCACCACTGCCTCGTCCACGTCGGCCACGATGATCTCCCCCACCTCATCGGAGACCGAGGCGAAAAAGCCGAGTTCTCTCATGCCCGCGGCTTGGCGGTAGTTGTCCTCAGTCGGGGTCAGATACTGCACCGACACCGCGTTGTACCGCCGGATCAGGTACAGGTGCATGAGCGTCATCAGCCGCTTGCGGCGCAGGGCGAGGCTGTGGGTGTTCTGGTCCCGCACCGACAAGATGGCCCGACCCCGACGGTCGTGCAGCACCCCGAACACCACGTTGGCCAAATCGTTGGGCCCGCTGCGGACCACCAGCTCGAGCACCTCGGATCCTGCGGTGTAGGGCCGCAGCTGCACCTTCAGCTCGGCATCGACGTCGTTGTGCACCGCCCACCGCTCCAGCCAGGCCTCCAGCTCGCGAGTGGGAACCTCGGTCTGGACGAGGTGCTGGAACTGCGTCGAGCCTTTGCCCATGGCCCGGGTGGTGGCGGTTCGCCCGGAGCTGGCCATGAGCGCGGCGTCCAGTCTTGGCCCGCCCACCAGCGTTTGGGGCGTCTTGTACGGGGAGTCCAGCAGGCGGAACTTCCGCTGGAGGCGGGCCAAGGCCAACATTCCGTCTTGTTGGAGGGAGGCGGCGAACTCCTCGCCGGCCATGCCGTCGATCTGATGGCCGCCATAGGTGATGAAGTTGAACACGAACCCGAGCCGGCCCAGCTCGACGGGAAATTGCCGCATCTCGGTTTCAGTCATGCCAGTGGTATCCCAGTTGAACGAGGGCGACAGGTTGTAGGCCAGCATCTTGTCGGGATACACAGCGTGGACGGCCTCGGCGAACTCCCTGGCGTCGTCGAGGTCGGCGGTCTTGGTCTCCATCCACAACAGATCGCAGTAAGGCGCCACCGCCAGCGACTTGGCCACTGCGTAGCCGATGCCGCCCTGCACCTGGTAATAGCCCTCGGTGGTCCGGGCCACCTCCGCGTCCCAGGCCACGTCGAGGCCCACCTCTGCGGCCATGCGGCGAGCGGTGGCGGTGTCCACCGTGTGGGCGAAGCCGAGCCACTCCCCCACATCCATCCCGAAGCTCTCCCCTTCCGATGCCCGCAAAGCCATCTGGTCGGCCACGGCCTGCGAATAGGTGGCTAGCCCCGACGCTCGGTGCCACGCCTCGGCCAACGCGTCGGAGGCCCGGTCGACGGCCTCGTCGGCCTGAGGATCAGCAGAGGCGTGGTAGGTGACCGCGGCCTTCTCGATGATCTGGTTGACCCCGGTCTGGTCCAGCCAGGCGATGGCCCGAAGCAAGCGGTCTTCTGGAACTGCATAGAGGAGATGTCCGGTCACCCCCTCCACTCCGGCCTCGGCTAGGCGGCGCAACACCGCCAGGTAGGCGTCCTTGTAGGACGGGACCGACATCTGAGTGGCGCCCATGATGAAGGGCTGGTCTCGCTCATCGGCCCCTCCGTCGAGCAGGTTGGCCGCCTCCGCATCCGTGCGGGCCACGATGATGCCCGCCACCCCCATCACGTCGAGCTGGAACCGAGCCGCGTTCAGCCGCTTGATCTGCTCGTCGCACGGCACCAGGACCTTGCCGCCCTGGTGCCCGCATTTCTTGACCCCCGGCTTCTGGTCCTCGATGTGGTAGCCGGGAACCCCGGCCTCCACGAAGCGGCGGATCAGGTTGCGCACATGGGCGTCGCCGCCGTGGCCGGTGTCGGCATCGGCGATGATGGCCGGAGTGAAATCGGTCTCCGGGGTGCGCATGCACTCCTCTGCGGTCATCCGCGACCGGGCGAACCGCTGGTTGCGGTCCGCGGTCAACAGCGCCCGCACCAGCCCCGCCGCCTCGTCGGGAACCATGCTCAAGGGGTAGCCGGCCAGATCGGGGCCGGGATCCTCGTGCAGGGATCCCTTGGCGGAGGTGGCCCACCCACCCAAGTAGATCCCCTCGATGCCGGCCCGCTTCATGGCCACGGCCTGACCCGGTGAATACGGTCCGAACGTGGAAATGCACCGGCGCTGCTCGAACAGCTCCCGCAGACGGGCGTGAAACCGCTCGGCCGCCACCCGAGCCACGGTGTAGTCCTGGCCTATCACCCCCCGCTGCTCTACCACTTGGCGGGCCGAGTGCAGGCGGGTGAGGCCCTCGAAACGGGACGAGGCCATCCACGCTTGGGTGGATCGGACCTCGGCATCGAACGAACCGGCAGCGCTGACGGCCATGTTGACACCTCTTTTTTTGAGATCAAGTGAGGACTGCTGTGGGAGCAGGCTAGCAACCGCGCCGGCGCCGACCGCATCGATATCAGCGAGACCCCTCTTTCGATCGCAGAGCAGGGGGCCGTTTGGCTCTACCCTGAGTGCCGGTGAGCTATCAGAGATTCGGAAGACTTCAGGTGGCCGACCCGCTGGCCGACTTCATCGTCAAGCGACTGGCACCCGGCACCGGCGTGGCCATCGAGCCGTTCTGGGCGGCGTTTGCCGGCATTGCCGACCGATTTCGACCGCGAATCCAAGCCTGTCGTCACAAGCGGGACGACTTTCAGGCGCAGATTGACGCCTGGCACCGCAATCAGGGGGCGCAGTCTGAAGACGCGTCGGCCTTTTTGCGCGCCATCGGCTATCTGGTCGGCGATCCCGGCCCGATGCCGGTGGCCACAGAAGGGGTCGATCGCGAGATCGCCTCGCTGGCCGGACCCCAGCTGGTCGTGCCTTTGGACAACGCCCGCTATGCGCTCAACGCGGCCAACGCCCGCTGGGGCAGTTTGTACGACGCTCTCTACGGCACCGACGCCATCGACGAATCAGGTGGCGCGCATCGCGCCGGGCGCTACAACCCGGTGAGGGGCCGGCGTGTGATCGACAGGGTTCGGACTCTGCTCGACCGGCACTTCCCGCTGACTTCAGGCTCGCATGCCGACGCCGCGGCGTATTCGGTGTCAAGCAGCGCACTGCGAGTTGGGCTGGCCGACGGCGCCACGTCGGAACTGGCCGGTCCGCGACAGTTCGCCGGCTTCGCCGGCCGGGCATCGGCCCCGGACTCGGTGCTGCTGCAAAAGCACGGCCTGCACCTCGAGCTCGTGATCGACCGAGATCACCGCATCGGAAAAGACGACCCCGCGGGCTTGGCCGACGTGATGGCGGAATCGGCCCTCACCGCCATCATGGATCTCGAGGACTCGGTGGCTGCGGTGGACGCTGCGGACAAGACGCTGGCCTACGGCAACTGGCTGGGTTTGATGAAAGGAGATTTGACGGCGTCGTTCGCCAAAGGCGACCGGCACATGACCCGCAGCCTCAACGCTGACACCGCGGCGTCCGACCCCTCTGGCAACCCGCTGACGATTCGCCGTCGCAGCGTGATGCTCATCCGCAGCGTCGGCCTGCACATGGACACCGACATGGTGCGCGTGGACGGTGAACCCATCCCTGAGACCTTGGTCGACGTGGCTGTGGCCGCTTGGGGCGCCATGCATGACCTGAGCGGAACAGGCCCTCATCGCAACAGCCTCGCCGGTTCGATCTACATCGTGATGCCCAAACTGCACGGTCCCCGTGAAACTGCGCTGGCCTGCGATCTGCTCGCCGCCACCGAGGCCGCGCTGGGCCTGGCACCCCGCACCCTCAAGATCGGGATCATGGATGAGGAGCGCCGCACCTCGCTCAATCTGGCCGCCTGCATCGCCGAGGTCTCAGAGCGGGTGGTGTTCATCAACACCGGCTTTTTGGACCGAACCGGCGACGACATCCACACCAACATGGAGGCCGGCCCGATGATCCCCAAAGCGGAGATCAAATCCTCGGAATGGCTGACGGCTTATGAGGAGGCCAACGTGGCGGTCGGGCTGGCCATGGGGCTGCCGGGCCACGCCCAGATCGGCAAGGGGATGTGGGCCCGCCCCGACGATATGGCGGCCATGGTCGATGAGAAGATCAGCCATCCCCAAGCGGGCGCGACCACCGCATGGGTGCCCTCCCCCACTGCGGCGACCCTGCACGCGCTGCACTATCTGGAGACGGACGTGGCCGCTCGCCAGGCCGAGATCGCGGCGCCCCCGGCTGAGCGGGCCCCCGCGGTCCAAGCCATGCTTCGCCCCGCGGTGCTGCCGCCCGGGCGCGAGCTCTCCCCCGCGGAGATCCAGCGAGAGTTGGACAACAACGCCCAGGGCATCCTGGGATATGTGGCCCGGTGGGTGGGCCAAGGAGTCGGCTGCTCCAAGGTGCCCGACATCAATGGCATTGCCCTGATGGAAGACCGGGCCACGTTGCGGATCTCGTCTCAGCACATCGCCAACTGGCTGCACCACGGTCTGCTGACCGAACAACAGGTGGTGGAGGCCATGGAGCGGATGGCCGCGGTAGTGGACGGCCAGAATGCCGACGACCCCGACTACGAGCCCATGAGCGGCGACTTGGCGACCAGCATTCCGTTCAGCGCAGCCCTCGCCTTGGTGCTCGAGGGCCGCGAGCAGCCCAATGGCTACACCGAGCCGATTCTCGCCGCCCACCGCCGCCGGCAGAAGGCGGCCCGAGCAGGCGCCTGAGCCTTGCCGACTGCGATGCCGGGATACCCGATGGCAGAGGCTGGCACCGCTAATCTGCCCGGTGTGAGCAACCGGCCGGCCCCCATCCGCATCGAAGACCTCGCCGACCCGGTGCTGGCCCCCGAGATCGCCGAGATGATGGAGCAGACCGCGCCGCTGGCCGATCAGATCGAGCTGAGCCCCGAGGCTGTGCTGGGCGCGGCCACCGCCCAGACCGGTCTCCGCGACTTCGGCCCCGGCGAATTCCGGGCGCCGCTGGACGCGCTGTGCCGGGCTATGGACGCCGAGGCCAGCTTCTCCACCATGGGCAGGGTGAGCCAGTTCAGCCAGCTCACCGCCTTCGCGGTCAATCGGCTGCGGATCGAGCAGTACATCAAGGATCATCCCGACGCCCTCGAGGTTCCCATCCACCGCCCCATCGTGATCGCCGGCCTGCCCCGCAGCGGCACCACCCATCTGCACAATCTCATCTCCGCCGACCCGGCGTTGCGCTCGCTGCCCTGGTGGGAGTCTTTGGAGCCGGTGCCGCCGCCCGAAGAAGCCGGCATCACCGAGGGTCGCATTCAGCGGGCCAAGGACGGGCTGGCGATCATGAAGTCGGCCATGCCCCACTACGACCGCATGCACGAGATGACTTGGGATCACGTCCATGAGGAGATCCATCTGCTGGCCACCAGCTTCTCCACCATGCTGTTCGACTGCTCGGCGGTGATGCCCTCGTGGCGGTCGTACTACAAACAGCACGACCAGACGCCGCACTATCAATATTTGAAGCGGGTTCTCCAGGTCTTGGCTCACCAGCGCCCACCCCGGCAGCGCTGGGTGCTCAAGTCCCCCCAGCACCTCGAGCAGATTGGCCCGCTCATGAATGTGTTCGACGATGCCACCGTGGTGTTCACCCACCGCGACCCGGTATCGATCACCGCCTCGTTCGCCACCATGATCTGCTACTCGGCCCGCATGAGCGCCACCCATCCGATAGACGTCCACACCATCGGCCAGTGGTGGGCCCAACTCATCGAGGACATGCTCCAGGCCTGTGCCGGCGACCGCGACCTCGTGCCGTCCGAGCAGTCCATCGACGTGCTGTTCCACGAGTTCATGTCCGACGATGTGGCTATGGTGGAGCGCATCTACAAGTTGGCCGAACAGCCGTTCACTCCCGATGTGAAGGCGGCCATGGACGCCTACATGGCCGCGCATCCCCGGGGAAGGCACGGCCGGGTGATCTACAACCTCGCCGACTTCGGCATGACTCCGCAGGAGCGCCGCCAATCCCTCAGCTTCTACACCGACCGGTTCGCCGTGGAGTTAGAGCATTAGCGGCGCGGCGTTGGCTCTCTTCTTTTGAATTGGCAGACAGGTTTTTGAATTGGTAGACAGTCATCTCACCTTTTCGGGCGGAATCACATGACTGGGTGCATGAGAAAGCTCCGGCTTCGGCACCGGGCTCTGTGATGGGTGCAGGCGGTGTCTCGTATCCAGCCTTATCCAATTCAAGGAGCGCGCGATGAAGCGATCTGATTCCCCCGGGCGGACGAACCGGATTTTGCTGGTTTCGCTCGTTGCCGCAGCGCTGTTGGCCGGCGGGCTGAGCACGGCGTCGACCGCGGCAGCCCAAACGGCACAGTCGCAGGACCGATGTGCCACCGCGCTCTCCGGCAGTGCGGTGGTGAACGGTGAGTGGGGCGAACGGGGAGATGCCTGCCATTCAGTGACGCGTTACCCGGCGTCTGCGAAGTACTACACGTTCCGGCTAGATCAGTCATCGCTGGTGCAGATTGATTTGGAGTCCGAGGTCGACGCCTACTTGTACCTGCGCTCGGGCGACGATGAGCGCTCACGCTCACTGCAAAGGGCCGACGACGACGGCGGGCAGGGCACCAACTCGAAGATCTGGGAGCGTCTCGAAGCCGGCAGCTATACCATCGAGGCCACCACCTACTACCGGCATTCCATCGGGGGCTTCCGCCTCACACTGGAGATCGACGCCCAGGACGCCTCGCCTGAGACCACGACCTCTGACGGATGCGCAGAAACACTCTCCAGCGCAGGAGCAGTGGACGGCGTGTGGGCGCCGGGCTGCCAGTCATCAGAGCCAAACCGAGGCTACGCAAAGTACTACACCTTCACCCTGAGCCGGCGCTCCACGGTCACCATCGACCTGACATCGTCGGTCGACACCTACCTGTACCTGCGCTCAGGCGCCAACGTGCGCTCAGGCCCTCTGCTGAGGCTCGACGACGACGGCGGGCGAGGCTCCAACTCCCAGATCAGAGACCAACTCGCAGCCGGCAGCTACACCATCGAAGCCACCACCTACCGCCCGAATAACACCGGCAGCTTCCGCCTTGCACTTGAGTTCAGCAACCGGAATGCGATTGTTCCGCCCTCGCCTTCCTCCACGCCCACCTCCACCCCTTCACCCACTTCCACGCCCGCGCCCAGCAGGCCGCCGACCACCAACCCCGTGACGCCTGAGACGACGACCTCTGACGGATGCGGAGAAACGCTCTCCGGCCCAGGACCGGTGGACGGCGCGTGGTCGACGGACAGCTGCCAGTCATCAGAGCCAAACCGAGGCTACGCAAAGTACTACACCTTCACCCTGAGCCGGCGCTCCACGGTCACCATCGACCTGACATCGTCGGTCGACACCTACCTGTACCTGCGCTCAGGCGCCGACGAGCGCTCAGACCTTTTTACGAGAAGGGACGACGACGGCGGGCAGGGCAGAAACTCGCGTATCACCGAGCAGCTCGCAGCCGGCAGCTACACCATCGAAGCCACCACCTTCCGCCCGAACAACACCGGCAGCTTCCGCCTCACACTTGCAGTCGGCAATCAGGGTGCGATTTCGACCTCTACCCCGGCACCCGCTTCTACACCTTCGCCCACCGCCACGCCCGCGCCCAGCAGGCCGACCACCAACCCCGTGACGCCTGAGACCCCGGCCTCCGACGAATGCGCAGAAACACTCACAAGCCTCGGATCGGTGGACGGCGCATGGGCACCAGGCTGCCAATCACAGGGGCAGACCGGAGGCTATGCGAAGTACTACACCTTCAGCCTCGATCAGGCAGCGCTGGTGCAGATCGATTTGGAGTCCTCTGAAGACCCATTCCTCTACTTGCGACCAGGCGAGGATTCCCAATCAGGGGTGCATCTGCACTTCGACGACGACGGCGGGCAGGGCAGAAACTCGCGTATCAGCGAGCGTCTCGCGGCCGGCAGCTACACCATCGAGGCCACCACCTACCACCCGAACACCACCGGGAGCTTCCGCCTCACAGTTGAAGCTGAAATCGACGACCAAGACGAGCCTGAGACCCCGGCCTCCGACGAATGCGGAGAAACACTCTCCGGCTCGGGATCGGTGGACGGCGCGTGGGCGGCAGACGGCTGCCGCTCATCGGAGCAATACGAAGGCTACGCCAAGTACTACACGTTCACCCTTCCCCGGCGCTCGGCCGTCACCATTGACCTGACATCGTCGGTCGACACCTACCTGTTCCTGCGCTCGGGCGCCGATGTGCGCTCAGGCTCGTTGCTGATAAGCGATGACGACGGCGGACAGGGCTCCAACTCGCGTATCAGCGAGGAGCTCGCAGCCGGCAGCTACACCATCGAGGCCACCACCTACCGGTACTACGACACCGGCAGCTTCCGCCTCACACTCGGGGTCGCCAACCCAGACGCTCCAGCCTCCGCTGACGGATGCACCACGACACTCACCAGCGACGGAGTGGTGGCTGGCGAGTGGACAAGGGAAAGCTGCCGGTCGCTGGCGCAAAACACACCAAGGGCATCCCGCGGCTACGCGAAGTATTACACGTTCACCCTGGCCCAGCGCTCCACCGTCACCATCGACCTGGCGTCGTCAGTCGACAACAAACTGCACCTGCGCTCGGGCGCCAACGTGCGCTCAGGCTCACGGCTAGGCACCGACGGCTCCGGCAGGGACGGCCACAACGCGTCCATGCGGAGGACACTCGCAGCCGGCAGCTACACCATCGAGGCCACCACTGACCAGTTCCGAAACTCCACCGGCAGTTTCATCATGAGAGTCACAGGGCTCAACGGGACCGCGTCGGTGGTGATCGAGCGGTCTGCCCGGCAAACCGCGCAAACGCCTCTCGGTTGCGGAAACACGATCACCGGAAATGGCACGGTTTCAGGCCAGTGGAATGCCGACGCGAACTGCGTGTCCAGCGGTTGGTACGACGGTTCCCGGAACCACTATGCCCGTTACTTCACCTTCACACTGACCCAGCCGTCGGTGATTCAGATCGATCTTGAATCCCGCCAGGCCAATGCGTACTTGCGCTTGCGGCGCGGCAGCGACGTGCGTTCGGGAAGCGTGGTGGTCCGCAACGACAACGTCCACGGCGGCAACACCCTCAATTCGAGGATCAATGTCTCGCTGCGCCCCGGCACCTACACCATCGACGCCACAACATCCAACGGGGGGCAAACCGGTAGCTTCGACTTAACCGTTGCGGGAATAAGGTAGCGCTCAAGCGCCGCGCCTGTTGCCAGCTTGCTCTATCCGGGGCTTGCTCTATCCCCGGCCTCGGGCTTCTTCGCCCTGGTGCGGGCTAGCTCGAACGAATATCCCCTCGGCGGAAGCGGTCACCGCCTCATCGCAGACCATTTCCCCTGCCGCGAACAGCTTGCGTCCCTCGCCGCCCGCGGGCCAGGCCCGCATGGTGATCTCTCTTTGCAGCGGCGTGGGACGCTGGTACACCACCTTCAGCGTGCCGGTGTAACCGCCGGTGCCGTTCACCACGTTGACCACGCCCAGCAGCTCGTCGAACACCATGGCGATGATCCCGCCGTGGACCATCCCCGGCGGGCCGGCGTAGACCGCCGACAGCTTCATCCGCCCGTGAACCTCGTCGCCCTCAGCCCAGAACTCGGCGGGCGGTGACACCGGATTCAGCCGTCCGATGATCGGGCTGTACGGGAAGAACGCCATCGGGTCGCGGGATTCGAAACCAGGGTTCAGATCGCCCATCACCCCTTGGCGGTGGAGGTCTGGCATCGGCGCCGCCTCCAGCAATCCTGCGGCTCGCTCGATCAGCTTCACCGCCTCTGAAGCCGCACTGCCACCGACCTCGGTCACCCGCGCCGCCCGCAGCAGTCGGCGGGCGGCACCGGCCACGGCCAGCCGCTCGGCGCCGGCGCCGTAGTCAGGGCTGAGGGCCGCGCTGGGGGCGTCCCAGGGTTCGCTCATGGGGCCGGGCAAAGGGCGCGTCAGGCTGGGTTGTACCCGTAGTCAACCGCATGATCGGTCCCGGGAAGGCCGGGGGTGACCAGCCCGGCTCTCCAGCCGCCGTCAACGCTCAGCTCGGCACCGGTGATGTACGAGGCCTCGTCGCTGGCCAAGAACAGAGCGGCATAGGCAATCTCAATGGGCTCGCCGATTCGGGGAATGGCCTGGTAGACGTAGGGCGCCTTCTCGGCCTGGGGGTCGTTGGTGGGATTGCCCATCGGCGTGTTGACGCCACCGGGGTGGATGGAGTTGACCCTGATGTCGAACCGGCCCCATTCGATGGCCGCGGTCTTGGTCATGCCCCGGATGGCGAACTTGGAAGCGGAGTAGCTGATCAGGCCGTTCTTGGACTGGAGGCCGTCAATCGAGCTGATGTTCACGATGGATCCCCCCCCTGTGGTCTTCATCGGCTCGAAAACGGCCTTCATGCCCAGAAATGCGCCGACCTGATTGACGTTTATGACCGCCATGTAGTCGTCCAAGGAGGTGTCCTCAATGGCCGCGGGCCTGATGACCGCGGCATTGTTGACGAGGGCGGACAGCACTCCCATTCCCGAAGCCACCTCGACCGCGGCGGCCCAATCGGCTTCTTGGGACACGTCGAGATGCACGTAGCGGGCGTTCCCGCCGATGCCGGCGGCTACCTGCTCACCGTCTCGGTCGATGACGTCTCCGAGCACCACTTTGGCCCCTTCGGAGGCGAACAGCCGGGCCTCGGCCTCCCCCTGTCCCCGGGCTGCTCCGGTGATGATCGCTACTTTGCCGTCCAGCCGTCCCATCCTGGGTCTCTCCTTGTCAACCAAGCGGTACTTGCCCGAGCCACACTACCCGTCCGCCGGCTGCGGCCCTAACCTGCCGACCGCCCCTCGTCGCGGGACCGACACCCCCTGCGCTAGCCCGGTTGATCGCGGAAGAGGCGAGGATCGTAAGGAGCATCGCAGCGCTCGAGGGCGGCCTGCCAGGCCGGGCTGTTCTTCATGATACGGCGCAGTCCCAAGACCATCGCCGCGCTCGCGGCCCGAGCGCCGGGGGCCGGGACCAGCCCCAACACCGCTCTGAGCCTTCGGGGGACGGTGCTGACAGCCCCGTTCATCAGCACCTGATAGCCCGTTCGCTGCGCGGCGGGCAGCGGCGGGGACCTGAGAAACCTCATTGCCGCGGCCATCCCCGGGCTCGGGGCCAACGCGGGATGCTCGGTGATCCACGCCCGTAGCCCGCCCGCCGTGGCGGGCAGCGGCGACGCATCGAGCATCTCCCCCACCCTGGTCTGCTCCGCCACGAACTGATCGGCCTCCGCAGTGCTGAGACGGCCCCCGAAACGCTGGTAGGCCTCCAGAAAGGAATCGGTGAGCGTGTTGTGAACCCACGCGGCGAATTCCGGCGTCGAAGCGCTGTAGGGCCGGCCGCGGTGCGAGATTCCGCTCACCCCCCGGTGGGCCGACCGCACGAGATCAATGGCCTCGGCCACTTCGGGCATCGCCCCGTAGGTGGCCGAGGTGACGTAGAAGGACGTCCGGCTGAGCCGTCCCAGGGGATCGTCGCGATAGCGGCTGTGCTCGTCCACCCCGGCTACCACTTCCGGGTGGGCGGCTTGGATCAACAGCGCTCGAATGCCCCCCACGAAAACGCTGACATCGCCGATCACCCGCCAGCTAACCGACCCGGGGCCGCAGAGCCCGGGGTCTCCGGGAAAGTCTCCGGTGCGCACCAGCGGCGCCTCCGCATGGGCGAACATGCCGCTGATCGAGTCGATCACCCGGGCTCTGGCCCAGTCAAGCACCGCCCTTGGCCCTTCGCCTCCGGGTGATTGCGCCCACAGTGGCTATTGTCCCCCGGCATGGAACTGCTGCCCAAACCTGAGCCGTTCATCGACGGCATCGACTTCGGCGAAGGTCCACGATGGCATGACGGTCGCCTGTGGTACTCGGACTTCTTCCAGCACACCGTGAATGCGGCGGCGCCCGACGGCAGTGTTGAAGCGATCGTCGAAGTGCCCGGCCAGCCCTCGGGCTTGGGGTGGATGCCCG
>JAPOSH010000192.1 GCA_026709815.1 bacterium
GCTTCGTGCCAAGGGGCGTTAGGCATCCGAAAAGGTCGAGTCCCTGACACAAGTCGTATTCAATGATATGTTTGGCAGAAATGTCTCAGATAAAAGGTGGGTAACTACGAAGCTTGGCGACATAACAGAGGTGATCTCTGGTGCAACGCCGAAGACATCAGAGGAAAGCTACTGGAACGGCGATATCTATTGGGCAACACCAAAAGATCTAAGTGATTTAAATGGACCGTATATTGATACTACTTCCCGCACCTTATCAGTAAAAGGTATCCAGAGTTGCCCTACATCTTTGCTACCAGTTCACTCAGTTCTGTTGAGTTCACGGGCACCAATCGGTTATGTAGCAATTAATAAAGTACCGATGGCGACTAACCAAGGTTTCAAGAGTTTTGTGCCAGATCGCGCTTGCATAGACTCAAGATTTCTTTACGAGTATTTACGGCAATATCGGCCTCGACTTGAAGCTTTAGGGAGCGGAGCTACTTTTAAAGAAGTGTCCAAGAGAGTCGTCGAAAAAATTGAAATATCTCTTCCTCCATTGCAACTACAAGAGCAGTTTGGGAATGTGCTTGATGCAGTAGAGACAATGCGTATCAAACTCAGCGAGGCTCTTGTTGATTTAGACACCCTCTTTGCTTCGCTTCAGCAGCGGGCTTTTCGGGGGGAGTTGTGAGTGGGTCGCAATTTTTGTTTTTGGAGGCGGAGTTTGGCGATGAGTTTGAGATGGCGGTTTGGGCGGAAGAGCATGCGTTGTCTGATCCGGGGCCGGCGGTGGTCTACGCGCGGAAATGCTTGGAATCTGGGGTCCGGTGGGTGTATCGGCATGATCGGTCGTTGCCGGAGCCGTATGAGCAGAAGCTGAATGCATATCTGAACGAGCCGGCGTTCAAGGCATTGGCTGATGGCCGGGTGTTCGACGTGGCGAAGAAGATTCAGCGGGCGGGGAATCGGGCCGTGCATGAGTCGAAAGCGCCGTCGAAGTTGGAGGCGGTGGAGGTTGTCTCGGCGCTGTTTCAGTTCTGCTTCTGGTTGGCGTTCACCTACGGGCGCTCTTCCAAGCCCGACCCGTCGTTGCGCTTCAATCCGCACCAGCTCATTGAAGCAGGACAGGCGGAGAGGCCGTCGCTGCGAGAGCGCCGAGAGCTGGAGGAGAGGCTGGAACGCGAGGCCGAGGCGCATGAGCATGCCCGTTGGCGGTTGGCCGAGGCTACGCAGTCTGCTGAGGAGCTTGCGGCTGAGTTGGCCCGGTTGCGGGCTGAGGTAGCGGCTGCGAAGAGTGCGGCCGAGTCGGTACCGGTTGAGGCTCATGATTGGTCGGAGGCCGACACCCGTCGATACAAGATCGACGCCCTGCTGGCTGAGGCGGGGTGGACAGACCTCGTTGCAGGCCGCGACGTCGAATACGAGGTGCGGGGTATGCCCCAGCAGCCGGGAAACGGCTTGGGGGTCGGCTATGTGGATTATGTGCTTTGGGGCGCCGATGGCTTGCCGCTGGCGGTGGTGGAGGCCAAGCAGGCCCTGGTCGATCCTCGGGCGGGACAGCAGCAGGCCAGGCTGTACGCCGACTGCCTGGAGGCGGAGTCCGGCCAGCGCCCAGTGGTGTTCTACAGCAACGGCTATGAGCACTGGCTGTGGGACGACTCCCGGCATCCGCCCCGGCGAGTGCAGGGCTTCTACACCAGCGACGAGCTGGCCCTGCTCATTCAGCGCCGGGAATCGCGCTGCGAGCTGCCATCGCTGGACATCGGCCCCAAGATAGTGGACCGCCACTATCAGCAACGAGCGATCCGGGCGATTTGCGAGCACTTCGAGGCCGACAAGCAGCGCAAGGCACTACTGGTGATGGCCACCGGCGCGGGCAAGACCCGCACGGTGATCGCCCTGGTCGATCTGCTGATGCGGGCCGGCTGGGCGAAGCGGGTGTTGTTCTTGGCCGATCGCACCGCGCTGGTACACCAGGCGGTGAACGCGTTCAAAGCCCATCTGCCGGACTCGGCGCCGGTGAATCTGGTGACCGAGGGCCAAGAGGACGGTCGGGTGTATGTGTCCACCTATCAGACGATGGCGAACAAGATCGACGAGTATCGGGCCGACGGCGCCCGCCGGTTCGGGGTGGGGCACTTCGATCTGGTGGTGATCGACGAGGCGCACCGGTCGGTGTACCGCAAGTACCGGGGCATTTTCGACTACTTCGACTCGCTTCTGGTAGGGCTGACCGCCACCCCCAAAGACGAGGTGGACAAGAACACCTACGACCTGTTCGACCTGGAGACCGGCGTGCCCACCGATGCCTACTCGCTCGACGACGCCATCAAAGACGGCTATCTGGTTCCGCCCCGGGGGGTGTCGGTGCCGCTGAAGTTCGTGCGCCAGGGCATCCGCTACGACGAATTGTCTGAGCGGGAGAAGGATGATTGGGACGAGCTCGATTGGGGGATCGACGAAGACGGCGCTCCGCTGGATCCGCCCGATGAGGTGGGTGCCGCGCAGCTGAACAAGTGGCTGTTCAACACCGACACCGTCGATCGGGCGCTCGAGCGCCTCATGGCCGAGGGCGTCAAGACAGCCGGGGGCGACCGGTTGGGCAAGACGATCATCTTCGCCAAGAACCAGCGCCACGCCGACTTCATCAAAGAGCGGTTCGACGCCAGCTACCCGGCGCTGGATTCCGGGAACTTCGCCCGAGTGGTCACCCATCAGACCAACTACGCCCAGAGCCTGATCGACGACTTCGCCAACCCCGACAAGCCGCCCCACATCGCCATCTCCGTCGACATGCTCGACACCGGCATCGACGTGCCCGAGGTGGTCAACCTGGTGTACTTCAAGATGGTCCGGTCCAAGACCAAGTTCTGGCAGATGCTCGGGCGCGGCACCCGGCGGCGTGAGAACCTGTTCGGCCCCGGAGACCACAAAACCCATTTCAACGTGCTCGACTTCTGCCAAAACCTCGAGTACTTCAGCCAGGAGCTCGTCCCCGCCGACCCCTCCAGCGCTCGGCCGCTGGGCGAGGTCTTGTTCTCTGCCCGGCTGGAGCTGCTCGAAGCCCTCGACGGCATCGCGGCTCTCGCAGGCGAGCGGGCGAAGGTGGCCGCCGTACTGTGCGAGACCGTAGCGTCGATGAATGAGAACAACTTCCTGGTGCGCCCCCACTTGGAGCTGGTGGAGCGCTTCCGCGCTCCCGAAGCGTGGAAGTCGATCACCCGCCACGACTTGGCCGCGCTCGATGATCGAGTGGCCGGGCTGCCCGACCAGCTCGACCCCGAGCACGAAGACGCCAAGCGCTTCGACGTCGTCATACTCAACGCCGAGCTGGGCGTGCTCCGCGGCGAGCCCTTCGAACGGCAGCGCAACCGCATCATCGAGGTCGCATCCGCGCTTGAAGACCTCGGAACCTCGATCCCGGTGGTCTCGGCGCAGCAGCAGCTGATCGCCGAGATCCAAACCGACCAGTGGTGGGAAGACGTCAGCTACCCCATCCTCGAAGACGCCCGCAAACGGCTGCGAACCCTCGTGCATCTCATCGAGCGCACCCGCAAGAACATCCTGTACTCAGATTTTGCCGACGAGCTCGGGGAGGGCGCTGAGGTTGATCTCCCCGGAACCGGCGGCGGCACCGCCAGCAGCGAGTTCGAGCAGTTCCACAAGAAAGCCCGCCACTTCCTCCATCAGCACCTAGCCGACGACATTGTGGCCAAGATCCGAAGCGGCGAGCCAATCACCCCCACCGATATCCACGAACTTCAGCGGGTGCTCGTCGCCGCTGGCATCGGCGACACCGACACTTTCGCCCAGGCCTCAGAACGCGCTGGCAGCTTCGGCCTGTTCATCCGCTCCATCGTCGGCTTAGACCGGGCCGCCGCCAAAAGCGCCTTCGCCGCATTCCTGGACGACAAGAACTACACCAGAAACCAGATCACATTCGTCAACCTCGTGATCGACTACCTCACCGAACACGGCACCATCGATGCTGGCCGCGTCTACGAGTCGCCCTTTACTGCCGTCGCCCCCGAGGGCCCCGATGCCATCTTCCCCACCCCTGACCTCGATGAGTTTTTCAACATCATCAAACACCTCGACGACACCGCCACAGCCTGAACCGGCCTGAAGATGAGTTGATCTGGTTCAACCTTTGGAGCTAATTTTGTGCAATGGCCGTTGATGTGCAACAGATTACCGGGAATGCTCAGACAGTAATTCAGCTATTGTCGAACAAGCGTTACGGTCTTGACTTCTATCAGCGGGAATACAGTTGGGAAGATGCCCAGGTTGGAGAGCTAATTAATGACCTCGCTGATCGTTTCCTGAACGAGTTTGATCCATCTCATGAACGGATTTCGGTCAACTCATACCGGCCTTATTTCCTTGGCCCAATCGTCACTGCAAATCGAGATGGCATCCGATATCTAGTGGACGGTCAACAGCGCATAACGACACTCACCCTCTTGTTGATTTACATCCGCCAGCTGATGATTGAAGATAATCTCCAGGAAGCGAATTATCTCAACTCGCTGATCTTCTCGACAGAATTCGGGATTAAGACATTCAATATCGATGTCGAAGAACGACAGGAGTGCATGAACGCGATCTTTGAAGGCAAAGAATTCGACCCAAGCGACGAATCGGAATCTGTCCGCAACCTTTGGAATAGGTACCAGAAAATCAGCGAGCAGTACCCCAGCGATCTTCAAGGTGAAACACTACCTTACTTCGCCGACTGGCTACGGCACCGAGTTATTCTTATAGACATCGGTGCTCCAAATCAGGACATGGCTCTAGAGATCTTCGAGACGATGAACGATCGAGGTCTCCGCTTGAGCAACACCGACATGCTGAAAAGCTATCTGCTGGCACGCGTCGGCAACGAAGAAGTCATCCGCAACCTCAATGATTCCTGGCGCAAAAGGGTCACAGATCTTGTCGATGCGGAAAAAAATGCTGATACCGAGTTTGTCAAAGCGTGGCTTCGCGGCAACTATGCCCAAACCCAGCGAGAGCGCAAAACCAACGCGAAACCCGGTGACTTCGATATCATCGGAACCGCCTTCCATAAGTGGGTACGCGATAACTCAAGCAATCTCGGACTTGAGAGCAGTGCCGACTATCGTCGCTTTGTGGAGGTGGAGTTCCTCAAGCTCAGCGAACGTTACCTACAACTGCTTCACGCGTCAGGCGAGTTGCAACCTGGGCTTGAAGCCGTCTTCTACAACGCTAAAAACGGTTTCACACTACAGATCCCGGTGATCCTCGCAGCAATCACACCAGAAGATGATGACGCAACTTTCAAAAAGAAAGCAGCTCTGGTTGCCGGAGCCCTCGATATCTACGTCGTGCGAAGAATGGTAAATTACCGTAACTTCGGCTATTCCACTGTCGTCTACACTATGTTCAACTTGATCAAGCAACTACGCAACCATCCGGTCGACAAAATCCGGTATATTCTTGCCCGCTGGCTTGAGAACGAATGGGAACATCTTGACGGGATCAAAACGTACAGCCTCACGCAGCGAAACGGAAGTCATATCCGTTACATTCTGGCTCGGATGACTGCTTGGCTCGATAATGAACTAGGAAAAAGCGGGACATTCACTGACTATCTCGACAAGTCGAAAAAATACTCATTCGAGATTGAACATATCTGGGCCGACAAATTCGATCGACATACCAGTGAGTTCTCCAATGACTTCGAATTCCAAGAGCAGCGGAACAAACTAGGAGATCTCGTGCTCCTGCGAAAGGACTTCAACGCCAGCTACGGCGATATGCCATACAAGGAAAAAATTCAGCACTACTACGGACAAAACCCGCTGGCCCAATCGCTACATCCAAGAGCCTACGAGAACAACCCCAGCTTCCGTCGGTTGTGTGAGACTCACAGCCTTGAGTTTCAAGCCTACCCCGACTCCTTCACAAAACTCGACATCGAGTCTCGCCAAGAACTCTACCTAGACATCGCCAAGGTTATCTGGAACCCGTCACGTCTCAATCTCACACTCGAACAAGAGTGATCCCGCCCAGCGTTACCAATCGGTGTGGCCAAAGATGTTTCCGTTGCGGACACCGCTCCAGCGACTGCGACACACCACTAGTGTCTTGGGGGTGTCGGAGACAGCTACGCCGGTCATCCCGCTCGACAGCGACGCCTACTGGGCCGATCCCTATCCGATCATCGCTGAACTCCGGGACCGCCACCGCACTGCGGTGACTCCCGACGGCATCAAGGCCGTCTTGCGCTGGTCGGACGCCGAGGAGATCAAGAAGCGCCCGGAGTTCGAGAACGAGGGCCTCGAGTACATCGAGAAACGGGGGTTCAAGCCCGGCGACCCCCTCTATGAGTGGCGTCGATACTCCATCGGCGCCCTCAATGGCGCAGACCACCGCCGGATCAGGAGCCTGGCTAGCCGAGCCCTGACTCCGCGGTCGGTGGAGAAGGTCCGCCCGGTGACCCGACAGCACCTGCGGTCGCTGCTTGAACGCCACGCCGACACCGGCGAGTTCGACCTCAGAGAAGAGATCACCTTGGTTCCCTTCATGTCGGTCGTTTCCTTCCTGGACATCGAGATGGACGAGGCTGCCACTATCGGCCAGCAGCTGGCGGGAGGGGCCGCTGAGGCCTTCGGTCCAAACGTGACCCCGGAAATCAGGGACCAGGCCAACGCCACGTTCGCGGCACTGATGGAGTTCGTGGGCGAGCTGGTGGAGAGCCGGCGCTCGACGCCGCGCGATGACCTGCTCAGCCGATTGATCGCCGCCGAAGAAGACGGCCACCGGCTGAGCCGCGACGAGTTGATCGTGTTGTTCACCAACATCTTCGGGGGCGCGATTGAGACCACCTCCAGCATGATGACCAGCACGTTCCTAGAACTCGCCCGCCATCCCGACCAGCTAGAGCTGCTGCGCCGAGACCCCGAGGGGCTCAAGCGGGGCGCGGTGGAAGAGGTGCTGCGCTACCGGCCTGCGTTCTATGCCAGCGGCAACAAGGCCAATGCCGACACTGAGGCCGCGGGGCACCGCTTTGAAGCCGGGGAGCCGCTCAGCATCATCATCGGCGGCCCCAACCGCGACCCGGCCCGCTTTTCCGATCCCGACCGGTTTGACATCACCCGCGACCCGACAATCTGGTCGTTCACTTTCAGCATGGGCCCGCATTTCTGCCTGGGTCAGGCGCTGGCTCGGGCCGAGCTTCAAGAAACCGCCGCTGTCATCGCCCGCCACGCCCGCGACCTCGAACTCACCGAAGAACCCCAATGGCTTCCCCGGGTCATGGTCAACCACGTCGACCGCTGCCCCATCCGCTACCGCTTCGAGCCCTGAGCTGAGCCCCGCTGATCGGCAGCCTCCCCCTCTGCGAACTATCTTCCCCATTCTTCCCAACCTTGACGAGGAGGCCGCCCCATGAGCACGTTCAATCGAGAGTCCACCGCTGAGGAGGTCGTTGGCGGGCTCGACCTGTCGGGGCAGGTCTTCGTCATCACCGGCACGTCCAGCGGGCTGGGAGAAGAGTCGGCCCGGGTGCTGGCCGGGCGCGGGGCCCGAATCGCGATGCTGGCTCGAAACGCCGAGGCCAACCAGGAGGCCGCCGACCGCATTCGCTCGTCGGTGCCCGACGCCGATCTGACGATGCACCGACTCGACCTCTCTGACTTGGCCAGCGTGGAGCGCTTCGCCGCTGAAGCCGCCGACCGTCTCGACCGCATCGACGTGCTGATGAACAACGCCGGGGTCATGGCCTGCCCGCTCGCCCGCACGGCCGACGGATTTGAGATGCAGTTCGGCACCAACCACTTGGGCCACTTCGCCCTCACCGGCCGGCTGCTGCCGCTCTTGCGCCAAGCCGAGAGCCCCCGGGTGGTCACCGTCTCGTCCGGGGGCCACCGCATCTGCGACGTCGACCTCGACGATCCCGACTTCGAGCACACCCCCTACGACCCCTGGGCCGCCTACGGCCGGTCGAAGAGCGCCAACATCCACTTCGCCGCCGAGCTGGCTCGGCGCTTCGGCCCCGACCTGGTCTCACTGTCGCTGCACCCCGGCGCGATCCCCACCAATCTGGGCCGGCACATGACCGACGAGATGATGGAAGCCATGAGTGCCCGGATCAAGGCCAGTTCATCCTCAGGCCAGGGCTATCAATACAAGACCCTGGAGTCCGGCGCCGCCACCCAGGTGTGGGCCGCAACCGCCCCGGAACTGGCGGACCACAACGGCAAGTACCTGGCCGACTGCAACCTGGCCGAGCCGGGGACTGACGAAACGGGCTACGCCCCCCACATCTACAACCCATCCACTGAGGCCGCGCTGTGGGAACTCAGCGAGCGCCTGGTGGAGTTGTCGTTCTAGTCGTGGTTCTAGCCCGCCCCTACGGCTTGCGGGGGCCGCCCCGAGTGCCGGGCCAGCGAGAGCCGCCGATCACATCGGCCATGGGCCAGAACGCATCGGGATCCAGCGGACCAGCGTTGGTGATCTGCCGGTCGATCATCCGGTTGGTCACCAACTGCGCCGAGAGCTGCTCCAGGATGGGGAAGTAGCGGGCCACCGGATCCCAGGGGCTGTCCAGCAGCCGCAATTCGCCGTCGATCACCTCAACGTGGGCCTGTTCGAAGGTGGTAGCCACATCCACGACGTGAGGCGGGAAGTCGTACTGCTTCTCCGCCCCGCCGATGGCCCGGGAGTACTTCGTCCACCACTCGTGCTCGGTGTACTGGCCCGCCTTGGGCTCTGCCGCCCCGGCGACGTCGCCCTCGAACTCCAAGAACGTGTACCCCTGATGGATGGTGCGGGCCTCCACCCGGTTGCCCAGGCGGTAGAAGCGGATGTCGCACGGGTATTTGGGCTGGCCGTTGGTCTCGCCGCTGACGAAGATGGCGGCCTCCTGGTCGATGCCCAAACCCAAGCTGTACTGGCCGCTCACGCCTTTCCAACTCGCCGGTACCTTCACGCTCACGCCGTATTCCGGCTCGCCCAGCACGGGAACGCAGTACACGCCCACGGTGACGACCGGCTCTCCTGGGGTGAGCCCTGGCGGGAGCACTTGCTCGATGCCCGCCGGATCGGTCCGGTACTCAACGGTCAGCTTGGGCCAACCGGCCACTTCGCCCGGCCGGGTCATCGGGGTCTCAGTCATGGTGCCTCCAGTGCCGGATACCGCTATCCCACGCAGCTCCGCTTGTTCGATGCCCACAGTGTATTGAGACCGCAAATGCCGCGCACCGCTGAGGTTCTCGGTCGCCCGCATCGCCATACTGGAACCGTGGGGTCTTCAGCCATGGGGTCTTCAGTGGCAGGCACCTGTCCCGCTCAGTGATATGACCGGTTTTGCCGAGTTCATGGAACGGGCTCTCTACCACCCCGAACACGGGTTCTACGAGAGGGGAGGCGCCGGGCGGCGGGGGGGGCATTTCATCACCAGCCCCGAGACAGGGCCGCTGTTCGGCGCCGTGGTGGGCCGGATGCTGGACCGCCGCTGGGAGGAGCTGGGCCGACCCGACCCGTTCACCGTGGTCGATGCCGGCGCTGGGCCGGGCACGCTGGCCCGCACAGTGGCCAAAGCCCAGCCCGGCTGCACCCCGGCCCTGCGCTGGATCAACGTGGAGCGCAGCGCCGCGGGACGGGCGGCTCACACGGTGGGAGAGTCAACCCCCGCCATGCCCGAAGGCCCGATCACCGGCGTGATCATCGCCAACGAGCTGCTCGACAACCTGCCGCTGCGATTATTCGACGGCAGGGGAGGCGAGGTGGGCGAGCATCGCCCGAGCGCCGAGACCCGGCTCACCCCCCGCCAAGACCGGGCCTGTGCCTGGCTGGCCCAAGCGCTCGACATCTTGAGCCAGGGCACGGTGGTGGTCATCGACTACATGAGCACCACCGGGCAGATGGCCGCCCGACCCTGGCCCGAATGGCTGCGAACCTACCGGGGCCACCAACGGGGCGACGACCCATGGGCCGCGCCCGGCACCCAGGACATCACCTGCGAGGTGGCGCTCGATCAGCTCTCAGCCCTGTGCCAACCCACCAGGGTCACCAGCCAAGCCGCCTGGCTCAAAGCCCACAGCATCGGCGAGCTGGTGGCCGAGGGCCAGGCCGCCTGGCAAGCCGGTGCCGCCCGAGGCGATCTCGCAGCACTGGCCGGACGCAGCCGAGCCCTCGAATCCGAAGCCCTGCTCGACCCAGCCGGACTCGGCGGTTTCACCGTAGCCGAATGGGAGTTGTCGGGAACGAACTGACCCCAATCAGGCATTGGAGATCAGGCATTGGGCCGCACCGCGGCTCGAAACCCCAGCGCAACTGGGCTGGCCCCATCGGCCTCGGGGTGGATGGCCACCTGATAGCGGCCCGGTACCGGCAGGTTCACCGCTCGGAAGTCGGCCACGAACGGCACGTTGACCATCTCGCCCGGATCATGGCCCGATCCCAGCTTCACCTGGACCTCGCCCACCATCTCGGCCAACTTCTTTCCGTCGGCATCCTCCACCCCCACCCTGATCTTGCTGGGGCCGTCCGCCTCCACCGGCGACATCTCCAGCACCAGCGCCAGCATGACCCCGATGGGCGCGGGAAACGACTCCCGGTACACCCGGGTGATGCCCGCCGAGCTCACGAACAGCAGCCCCTCCCGCACCTGGGCGAAATCACACAGCGTGGCAACTCGAATGTCCATAACCGCTGGTCAACCCTCTTGACGCAAAGACAGCATTGCACTACTTTACCCCAAGCGAGAGCTTTCGGCATAGCACTTTCTGGTAGTCTTTGATTCTCGGGCAAAAATTCGAGATTTCTCTCAAATTTATGTTTATAGAATGTTTATAGCTTCTATTGCGGTCTTGATCTGCTCTATCTTAGTGTTTTGTTGTATTGGTATTTCTAAACTCAAAAAAGAATATGAAATCACCTCTAAACTAAGTAAGAAAAGTTTTCGCATCCTCATAGTTGTAATTGGAGCTTGTACACTTGGGGGAATATTCACGAGTTCAGAAGATCACTCATGAGAATCTAGTTTATTCTTGGTTCCGTTTATTCTTGGATCTATTGTTCTAAATGGTCTTTTGGTAATGTGGCATTCTGATACTATATTTGGCTGGTGTAGCCTGAAATCGCAACAAGTTGTGCAGCTTATGAGAAGAAAATAGGCTCGCTGCGGTGTCCCGTGAGAGGGCTGGAAAGGACTGAGCCATGGCCGACGCCACCATCGAGGACTATTACGTCGAGGACCGCACCTTCGCCCCGGCCGCCGATTTTGCCGCAGCTGCGCTGGCCAGCGACCGCTCGCTCTACGAGGAGGCCGACGCCGACTACGAGTCGTTCTGGGCTCGCCAAGCCCGAGAGCTGCTGAGCTGGGACACCGACTTCCACACCACCTTGGAGTGGGACCTGCCCTTCGCCCGCTGGTTCATCGGCGGCGCGCTCAACGTGTCGTACAACTGCCTCGACCGCCACGTCGAAGCGGGCCGGGGCGACAAGATCGCCTTCTTCTGGGAGGGCGAGCCGGGCGACGCTCTGGCCATCACCTACGCCGATCTGCTCACCGAGGTGTCCAAGTTCGCCAACGTGCTCAAGAGCCTGGGGCTAGGCGCGGGCGACCGGGTGGCCATCTACATGCCGATGATCCCCGAGCTGCCGGTGGCCATGCTGGCCTGCACCCGCATCGGGGTGGCTCACTCGGTGATCTTCGGCGGCTTCTCCCCCGACGCCATCGTCGACCGCTGCGAAGACGCCCAGGCCCGGCTCATCATCACCGCCGACGCCGGCTACCGCCGGGGGGCGCCGTCGATGCTGAAGCCCAACGTGGACACCGCCCTCAGCCAGGGCGCGGCCTCAGTGGAGCACGTGGTGGTGGTCAACCGCTGCAACGCCGATGTCGACATGGCCGAGGGCCGGGACCTGTGGTGGCACGACCTCATGGCCGCCGCCGACGCCCACTGCCTCCCCGAGCCCATGGACTCCGAGACGCTGCTCTACCTGCTGTACACGTCGGGCACCACCGCCAAGCCCAAGGGCATCATGCACACCACCGGCGGCTACCTCACCCAGGTGACCTTCACCCACAAGTACGCGTTCGACCTGAAACCCGACACCGACGTGTACTGGTGCGCGGCCGACATCGGCTGGGTCACCGGCCACAGCTACATCGTGTACGGCCCGCTGGCCAACGGCGCCACGTCGGTGATCTACGAGGGCACGCCCGACACCCCCGGCCGCGGCCGACTGTGGGACATCGCAGAGCGCTACGGCGTGACCCAGCTCTACACCGCCCCCACCGCCATCCGAACCTTCATGAAGTGGGGCGCTGAGGAGCCGGCCAAGCACGACCTGTCCAGCCTGCGGGTGCTGGGCACGGTGGGCGAGCCCATCAACCCCGAGGCGTGGATGTGGTACCACACCCACATCGGCGGCAGCCGCTGCCCCATTGTGGACACCTGGTGGCAAACCGAGACCGGCGGCCACATGATCTCCCCGCTGCCCGGCGTCACCACCACCAAGCCGGGATCGGCCACCCATCCCATTCCCGGGGTGTTCGCCGAGCTGGTGGACGATGACGGCCGCCCGGTGGAGCGGGGCGGGGGCTACCTCACCATCACCCGCCCGTGGCCGTCGATGCTGCGGGGCATCTGGGGTGATCCCGAGCGCTACCGGGAGACCTATTGGCGCCGGTTCGAGGGCCGCTATTTCGCCGGCGACGGGGCCAAGTTGGACGACGACGGCTACCTGTGGCTGCTGGGTCGGGTGGACGACGTGATGAACGTCTCCGGCCACCGCATCTCCACCACCGAGGTGGAGTCGGCGCTGGTGGACCACGCGGCGGTGGCCGAGGCCGCGGTGGTGGGCGCGGCCGACGACACCACGGGGCAGGCCATCATCGGCTACGTCATCCTGCGGGGGGGCCACGATGCCACCGACGAGCTGGGCGAAGAGGTCCGCCAGCATGTGGCGGCCAAACTGGGTCCCATCGCCCGGCCCAAGACGGTGGTGCTGGTTCCCGATCTGCCCAAGACCCGCTCGGGCAAGATCATGCGCCGCCTGCTGCGAGATGTGGCCGAGGGCCGCAGCCTGGGCGACACCACCACCCTGGCCGACCAGTCGGTGGTGGACGAGATCCGCACCCGAGCCGCCGCCGCCCCCCAAGAAGATTGAGCCCGCCAACCGGCCCGTCCCACTGGCGATGGCGGGACGGGCCCCTCGGCGGCGGCCCCGCGGTGATCGTGGACGTGGACGGCGTCATCTCCGATGCGGCCAGCCGCCAGCCCCTGGCCCAGGCCCGCCGGTGGGACGAGTTCTTCGCCGGCTGCCCCGACGACCCCCCGCTGGAGGCGGCGGTGACCTTGGTCGACTCACTGGCCGGCGGCGTCGCGGTGGTGCTGCTCACCGCCCGCCCCTGGCCGCTGCTCGACGACACGGTGGCCTGGCTCAAGGCCCATCAAGTCCGCTGGGACCTGCTGATTCTGCGGCCCCCCGGCGACAGCGGCCGGTCGCGCGACTACAAGGCCGCCGAGGTGGCCAGCCTCCGCCGCTGCGGCTTCGAGCTGCGGTGCGCCCTCGACGACGACCCCCGCAACGTGGAGATGTACGCCGAGGCCGGCGTGCCCTGCGTCTACATCTACTCCGGCTACTACGACCGCTGACAGGCTGGCGCTAACAAGAGATTGGCGCCGCCAGCCGATAGCCTGACCCTCGAAATCTGATCTTCAACTTGGAGCGAACCTGAGCATGAACACGTTCAAGACATTTCTGCTGCTGGTGCTGATGGCCGCGCTGTTCGTAGCCGTCGGCTGGCTGCTGGGCGGCAGCGGCGGGCTGATCATCGGCATTGTGATCGCCGTGGTCGTGGTGGGCGGCTCCTACTGGTTCAGCGACAAGCTGGCCATCGCCTCGGCCCGGGCGGTGCCCGTCACCCCGCAGCAGCTTCCCCAGTACCACGCCATGATGGAAGATCTGGCCGCTAAAGCTCAGATTCCGATGCCCAAGCTGTACGTGAGCCCCAATCCCCAGCCCAACGCCTTCGCCACCGGGCGCAACCCCAAGCATGCTGCGGTGGCCATCACCGAGGGCCTCATCAACCACTTGACCTGGGACGAGATCAGAGGGGTGCTGGCCCACGAACTGGCCCACATCCGCAACCGCGACATCCTCATCGGATCGGTGGCGGCCGCCATCGCCATGGCCATCACCTTCGCCTCCCGAATGGCGGTGTGGGGCATGATCCTGTTCGGCGGTCGAGACCGCGACCGGGGCATGGGCGATATTGTCGGCGTTTTGATTGCCGCCATCTTGGCCCCCATCGCCGCCAGCCTGATCCAGATGGCCATCAGCCGCACCCGGGAGTACCAAGCCGATGCGTCCGCGGCCCGGCTGATCGGCGACGGCGAGCCGCTGGCCCGGGCGCTCGAGAAGCTGAACGCCGCCTCCCAGCGAATCCCGGTGGAGGTGCCGGTGGAGCAGGCGTCGCACTACATCGTCAACCCCCTGACCGGACGGGTCAGCTTCCGCGGCCTGTTCAGCACCCATCCCCCCGCCGAGGAGCGCATCCGCCGCCTCCGCGCCGGCGAGTGGGCCCCTCAGGCCTACTAGCAGGCCTATCTACTAGCAGATCTATCTACAGGTCTATTAGGCACCCAAACCCGGCAGATCAGTCCCGGAAGTTCCCGAACTGCAAGGGGATGGCGAAGTCTGCCTCTTTGAGGGCCGCGATCACCTCTTGAAGCATGTCGCGCTTTTTGGCGCTCACCCGCAGTTGACCGCCCTGGGTCTGCGATGAGACCCCCTTCATGCCCAGGTTCTTGATGAACTTGTTCAACTCCCGGGCCTTGTCGGCCGAGATGCCCGCGGCCAGAGCCGCCTCTTGGCGAAACGTTCCGCCCGCGGCGTCGGCCATCGGCCCGTAGGTCACCCCCTTGAGCGACACCTTGCGCCGCACCAGCTTCTCCTCCAGCACCTGTCGGGCCGCCGCGAGCCGGTCCTCGCTCGACGACCGCAGCGTGATGGCCCCCTCACCCAGCGCCACCTCGCTGCCGGTGTTCTTGAAGTCGTAGCGGCTCTGAATCTCCCGAGCCGCCTGGTCCACCGCATTGCGGACCTCTTGCATATCCAGCTCAGACGAAACATCAAACGTAGGCATACTCCGACGCTACCGCACCCCCGCTGGCGATATTCATGCCAGGCGGCGCGGCTGCCATAGATGCTGTCATGTGCTCCAGTACACTGATCGTGCTGCAACCCAGGGGAGAGAGCCATGACATCGGTGCCTGAAGCAGAGGTGTACCACATCACCGAAGAAGAGCTTGACGTACTCATCGAGAAGACCCTTCAGGACGCCGGAGTCGAACTGGAGGAACTCCGCCGCCAAGCCCAACTCGGCAGATTCGAGTCGGAAAAGCTTCGGCGGACATGGTTCTCGATCGCGGGGCTTGGCCGCGGCTGAGCAGCGTCGACTCTGGGAATGGCAGCAAAGCTTGAAAAGCAAGCGAGCCTTTTTGCTGCTAACACCTCAGATCTGCTGAATAAGACAGTTGCGAGTGGTGTCCGGGTCTCGTCACTCAGGACTGCCGAGCGGCACGGCATCATCGGAGCAGGGATATCCAAGAAGCGTTCCGTATCGTTGCCAATCTCAATTTCGCCTTCGAGCAAGAGAGCCGTGGTCTTCCTCTACCTGCTCCACTCATACGAGTTGGACCCCGAAGGCGTCTACCTGACCATGACGCAGAGCACCATGAGCCTCTACACATCACAAGAGATGGAGGACGATCAGCTGATCGTCGGCATTGACTACGCCCGGAATCCCAAGAACCGATTCCCCGGTGCGCACCTCCATGTAGCCGGGCAGCGCGATGACCTGGATGCGATCTACTTGGGCGACGAGCGCAAGACCCGCAAGCTCCGCGACCTCCACCTGCCCATGGGAGGCAAGCGCTTCCGCCCAACTCTAGAAGACCTCGTGGAGTTCATGGTCACAGAGGAGATGGTCGACCCCAAGCCTGACTGGGATCAGGTGGTCCAGGAGCACAGAACCCGATGGGAGGCCATCCAGCTGAAAGCGGCAGTGCGTCGGAACCCACAAGATGCGGCTGACGCCCTGCGTGCGGATGGCTGGGCCGTGACCCCGCCCAAAAATAATCGATAATCGCAATAAGAGATAGCGCTGATGGGCAGCGTGATTCTTAGCGGGCTTCAGCTCGGCGGTTCAGTTGAGCAAGATGGGGTTGGCTTGGGCGGGTTTCCAGTTGGTGGTTCCGGTGTCGGGGAACGGGTCG
>JAPOSH010000182.1 GCA_026709815.1 bacterium
AAAAGGCGGTGGCCGAGCACGGCCTGGCGCCTTTTCGGAGGCGATGAGCAGCGCGGCCGATCCGTCGGTGATCTGGCTGGAGTTGGCCGCGGTCAAAGGGCCGTGCTCGGAGAACGGGCGCAGCTTGGCCATCTTCTCCATGGAGGTGTCGGGCCGGATGCCCTCGTCGCGGACGCAGTCGCCCACCGCCAGCACCTCTCGGTCGAACCGCTGCTCCTCCCAGGCTCGGGCTGCGTTCTGGTGGCTGCGCAGGGCGAGGCCGTTCATGTCCTCCAGGGTGACGTCCCACCGCTCGGCGATCAGGTTGCCGCCCCGGAACTGGTGGACCTCTTCATCGCCGAAGCGCCGGGCCCAGCCGTCTCCGTCGAAGGGGTAGCGCATGCCCAGATCGGGGCCCACGTCGCCCTGGCTGTTGAGGGTGATGAGGCTCATCACCTCCACCCCGCCGGCCACCACCAAATCCTGGGTGCCCGACATGACCCCCTGCGCGGCGAAGTGGACGGCCTGCTGCGATGATCCGCACTGGCGGTCGATGGTCACCGCCGGGACATGCTCGGGCAGCCCGGCCGACAGCCAGGCGTTGCGGGCCACGTTGAACGCCTGGGCGCCGATCTGACCCACACAGCCCATGATGCAGTCGTCCACTGCCGCGGGATCCACCCCGGTGCGCTGGATCAGGCCGCTCAGGACGTTGGCCCCGAGGTCGGCCGGGTGCAGGTGGCTCAGCCCGCCGCCGAAGCGGCCCATGGGGGAGCGGACTGCGTCGATGATGTAGGCGTCGGCCATGTCGGTGCTTTCTGGTCGGGATGCTCGCCGTGGTTGTCTCAGCCCGCGGCCCGCTCGGCGGCGGCCACGGTGTTGGCCATCAGCATGGTACGGGTCATCGGCCCTACCCCGCCGATTCGAGGCGACAGCCAGCCCGCCACCTCGGCGGCGCCGTCGTCCACGTCCGAAACCAGCTTGCCGTCGGCGAAGCTCACCCCGGCGGCCACCACCGCGGCGCCGGGCTTGACCATGTCGGCGGTCACCATGCGGGGCGCCCCGGCCGCGGCGATGAGAATGTCGGCGTCGCGGGTATAGCGGGAGATGTCGCCCGCGCCGGTGTGGACCACGGTCACGGCGGCGTTGGCATTGGGCCGCTTCAGCGACAAGAGGTTGGCCAGGGGGCGGCCGATGGTGAGGCCTCGCCCGATGATCACCGCGTGTCGGCCGGCGATGGGGATGTCATAGCGCTCCAGCAGCAGTTGTATGCCCCGCGGGGTGCAGGCCAGCGGCGCCTCCACCCCCTGCACCAACCGCCCCAGGTTCACCGGGTGCAGGCCGTCGGCATCCTTTTCGGGCAGTACCCGCAAGAGCGCGGCCTCGTAGTCCAGGTGGTCGGGGAAGGGGTACTGCATGATGTAGGCGTCCACCGCCGGGTCGGCGTTGAAATCGTCCACCACGGCGTCGACCTCATCTTGAGTCGCGTCGGCGGGGAGGTGGACCTCCCGGGCGCCCATGCCCAGTTCCTCGCTGTCGCGGTGCTTCATGGCCACGTAGTTGGCCGACGGCCCGTCGTCGCCCACCAACAGCGTGCCCAACCCCGGGGTCACGCCCTTCTCGGCCAGCGCAGCGATCCGCTCCCGCAGGCCCTCTTTAATTTCGGCTGACAGCATTTCGCCGTCGAGTTTGATAGCAGTCATCGCCCGGAATTCTCTCGCAAACGCTGGGTTCACACAATGATCAGTCGTCAGGTAGGGAAACCCCATAAGCGGTGGGGTTCGATTTCCCTTGTCTAAATGACCCAGTCTGCGTACATTAGGTACTTAAAGTACGTAGAGTTTGACCCAGGGTATGACCATGCAATTCCTCACTTATTCAGAAACTCGCCGCAGGCTCCGCGAGGTGCTCGACGCTGCCGAGGCCGGGAAAGCAGCAGGGATCGAGCGCCGGGGTAGTCGGGTTGCATTGGTTGAGCGAGACCGACTGCATGGGCTCTTGGCCGACTCCTGGCGGTTGGGCAGGCCAGATGCGGTGGCCGAAACAGGTGGCTGGTCGGTGTTCCTACCGGGCTCGCCCATTGCCGCTGACGGTGCCGACCTGGACGAAGCCGTTGAAGAGTTCATCGAGGCCCTTAGGGAGTACGCCTATGATTGGGAGGAGCGTCTCAGGCTGGCACCCAATCACGAGCACATGTGGCCTCTGGTGCTGTTCGTATCCATGAGCTCTGATGCAGAGATCGCCAACTGGGTGCATGGCAGGCAGTCTTGAGCTTCCCTGCGCCCACCCGGCGCGATCATGCCCGCTTCTGCGAGGTTGAGGGTTGGAGGCTGGTTCGCTCCGCTACCGGCAAGCACAGCACGCACCACGAGACCTACGAGCTGGAGCTTCCCAGCGGCGCCATCTTGAGGACGAGAGTCTCCAGACCCCCCGACCGCACGACCTATGGCGATGCGCTGTGGGGGCACATCTTGCGCGACCAACTTCATGTGAGTGTCGAGGAGTTCTGGCGATGCGTTCAAGACGGCATTCCGCCAGATCGCGGAGCGCGGCCAGAGTCGACAGAGTCAATTCCGGCTGATCTGCTCTACTTGCTGAAGAACAGGGTCGGCTTGCCCGAGACCCGATTGAGGGAAATGACCAGGCAAGAAGCAGTCGAGCGGATTCAGCAGTACTGGATCACCGGCGAGCAGGCGACCGGGGCTAAGGGCTAAGCCGCGGCGGTGCGGGTTGGTCCTCGGGGTTGCTCTCCAGTGGAACTTCGCTTTGGGCGCTTCAATTGACGTTGCCCGTTGGGACTCGTGGCCACTTGGTAACCCTGCTTGTGGACCTTCTTATGGCACTTCGGGCAGAGCAACACGAGGTTGGTGATGTCGGTGGGGCCGTCGTCGTCCCACCAGATGATGTGGTGGGCATCGCAAGCGCTGGCCCGCATCCCGCACCCGACGCACTGCTTGTCTCGGGCGATCAAGGCCAGCTTCTGAGCGGCGGTGACCGCTCGCTGCTTTCTTCCCAGGTACAGTGGCTGCCCGTCAGCGGCGAAGATGGCCGGCACGATGCCCGCGTCGCAGGCGATGTGGCGGAGGTCTTCAATATCGATGGGCGTTCCGTCGATGAGCCCAGCGCTTTTGAGTTGGCCGCAGAGCGTGTCGTAGTCAACAGAGACGATCAGCGTGGTGGCCTGCGGCACAATCTCGTCGCATTCTGAGCCGTCACCCTGAACATCATCGCCGCCGACGGTTCCTGGGCTTTCAGGTCGTTGAGTAATGAGCGCGACCAGGGCGTCGGCAATGCGTTGTTCATGAGTGCGATTGCTTCCAGACTTGGCGTCGTCCCGGAACAGCCGATCGCTCAGATCGTGAACAGCAGTCTTGATCCGATCGCCAGCGACTCGATCAAACTCGGCGTGCAGAACGACCATATCGTCGTCGCCATCGAACACCTTGCCGCTACGACGCTCTCGCTGCCGCTCCTGGCGGGTCAATCCATCATCAGCCCGGCGCTGGTCCTCACCGCGAGCCACGGTCTTCTTGAACTGGTCGAGGTCCTCGGAGATAGCCAATGTGATCAACTCAAGCTCTTCGGCTTGGGACAGCGGAGCTCGTTCATGCGACTCGCTCATCACCCGGGCATGGTCAATCGAGATCCACCCCTCCTTGGCCGCTTCGAGCGTCGTCGGCAGCGCCTTCAGCGATCCCGCAGCCTTGGCCTGCTGACGGGCTTTGTGACGACCCAGCCCAAACTGCCGGCACAACTCCTCAACCGCGTCCTCGCCTTCCAAATCGCCAAGCCGGCCCAACAATGCAGTCAGATACCCGTCCAACTGCCGCCGAGCGCTGTCGGCCTGGAGGATCAACTTGACCAGATCACCCGAGTTCAAGTCCGAGAAATCGGCCAGCTCGACCGCAACACCGCCGCTCCCACGGCTCTTCTGCCCAAGGTCGTCTTGTGTGGTGTTTCCCCTGGTGAGAGCGCCTAAATCCATGCTACAAGTCTACCGACGCCGGTGACAGTATCCCCTGAGATGGCCCAACATATGGATGAGTCATAAGGTGGGTATGTCATATACGAGTGAATCCAATGTGCCAAGAGACATCACCCTCGGGTAGATGATGGTCTCGGATCCGGTTTGCGTCACTAGAGAGACCTCGCTTGCTGAAGCTATTGACGTCCTTGACGACAGAGGCTTCGACCAACTCCCGGTCGTCACCGACCACGGGTCGAAGCAGCTGGTCGGTGCGCTCACTTCCCGCCAAATTGCCATCTGGGCAAGGGATTGGGCCTCGGTGTCCAACGCATCAGTCAGTGAAGCAATGAATACTCCTTGAGAAGGGCTAGATCGCAGCCCACAAGACGGTATGAGTGACGAACTGCTCAGCTATTTCAGCACCTACGACTTCATCGTGGTTGTTGACGACGAGCAGCGGGTGATCGGCATCGTCCAGCTATGGGACATCGCCCAAAAGCTGTGGAATGCCTGCGCTAGCTGATGTTCATGAGGCCGGGTTCACGACGTGTCCGAGTTCAGCCATGCCAGAGTCTCGCATAGGAAGTGCTACGAAAGTGCCGGGGCCTTGCATGTGCGGCTGCCACCGAACGCAACGGGCCTGTCACAAGGCTCCCCCCGATAAACGAGACGAATGGCGCAAGCGGGCTTTGGCTCGACTTCCTTCGGGTCCTGGTTATCGGCGTTCGGTGCCAAACGGAAGCCTAACTGTCCCGGAGGGAGCCACCCAGTGAGAACTCTCGCCGCCCTGCTCGCTTGCTGCGCGCTCCTCGCAGCCTGCGCCGACGAGCCCCCCCCTCCATGAGACCCCGGTCCCGGCGGGCCATCTAGCCGGTCGTCGGCTCCAACGACCGATGCAGTATCCACGAACCGGGGGAATGATCTGCTGTCTTCGCGCTGTCCAAGCTACCGAACAAGTGGAGACACCCGTGGAAAAGCATGAACGCAACTTAGTTGACCAATTGCAAAAACACCTGCTTGATGACGTTGCCATTGCGATAGAACTCAGCAGGGACATGGCCGAAGCGATCTACCGCTGGCAAAGCATCGAATACAAGGACTACATCAGCGAGCTGTGGGAGAAGGAAGATTTTTGTCGGCTGATCCCTTGGAGGCGCTGCGGGAGTTCGCGAGCGGTGAGGGTTGTGCGGATGTCGCCGCAGCAATCACAACAGGTGGAGACATCCATGTCGCAGAGGGGAATGTCGGACGGTCATGGGAAGCAGTCCTGGCCGACACACCCGTGAACCTCTACGTGTATCCCAGACACGGGCTCGAATAGCCGGCTAGTGCCGCTCCAAAGGCCATGTATCCGTTTCGAGCCGCTTCTGTAACAGCCCTAAACGTAGTTCCAGCCGAAGCGGCCTTTGATGCACAGGTTGCCGCGGGTCACGTCGTGGTCGTCAGGGGAGGTGCATTTGACGATCTGATTGTCCTGCACGTGGAGTTCGAGATTGCAGCCCACGCCGCAGTAGGAGCACACGGTTCGGGTCACGGTCTGGTCTTCGGGGCGCCAGCTGTCGGCTTGGCGCAGGTCGAACTCGGTCTTGAACTGAAGCGCATTGGTGGGGCACACGGCCACGCAGTTGCCGCAGTACACGCAGGCTGAGTCGGGCAGGGGCGCGTCGAACTCGGTGGAGATGCGGGCGCCGAAACCCCGGCCGGCCACTGAGATGGCGTAGGTGTGCTGAGCGTCGTCCCCGCAGGCCTCCACGCAGCGATAGCACAGCACGCACTTGTCGTAGTCGCGGATGTAGAGGTTGTCCTGCACCCGCACCGGCTCGTCCATGGTTGCGCCGCCGGGGACGTAGCGGTCGGGGTCGGCGCCGTAATGCTCGGCCCACTGGCGCAGCTCGTCGGCCTGCGACACATCGACCCCGCTGGCCAGGAACTCCAGCACCATCTTGCGGCTGTGGCGCACCCGCTCGCTGTCGGTGTGGATCGCCATGGCATCCTCGACCGCCCGGGAGCAGGAGGGGACGAGTGCTCGGCTGCCCTCTAGCTCCACCACGCACACCCGGCACACGTTCACCGGGGTGAGGGTGGGGCCGTAGCAGATGGCAGGGGTCTGTACCCCGGCGGCGTCGCAGGCATCCAGAATGGTGGCGCCCTCGGGCACGGCCACCTCTTTGCCGTCCACTCGGATGGTGACGGCGCTCTCGGTCGCGACCCCGCTTGTGGTGATCACGGACTTTTTCCTATCAGGCCCAGCGCCACAGCGGAGCGCACGGCGGAGGACGCGGTGTGGCCCAGGCCGCAGATGGAGGCGTCGGCCATGGCTCGGGCCATGTCGTCGATCAGCTCGGCTCGCTGGGGGGCCAGCGGCCCACCAGAGGCTTGCAGTTCTACCAGCACCTCGTGCTGGCGCTGGGTGCCCACCCGGCAGGGCACGCACTGGCCGCACGACTCGTCCCGGAAGAACTCGGCGATGCGGACCACCACCGACTCCATGTCAGCAGTGTCGTCGAACACGGTGACCACCCCCGATCCCAGCGTGGCCCCCGCCTCGCGGGCGTCCTCGAGGGTGAGGGGCATGGAGAGGGCGTCGGGCCCGACGAACGCTCCTGCGGCGCCGCCCAGCAGCACCGCGGCCAGCGAGCCCAACGGCCCTCCGGCCAGGTCGATGAGGTCGCCTAGCGTGGTGCCGAACGGCACCTCGTAGAGACCGGGCGCCGCCACTCGACCCGACAGGCAGAACAGCCGGGTGCCGGGGGAGCGCTCGGTGCCCACCGAGCGGTAGGCGTCGGGGCCGTGGGTTGCGATGTGGAGCACGTTGAGGAGGGTCTCGGGGTTGTTGACCGCTGTGGGCTGGTTGAACAGGCCGCGGGTGGTGGGGAAGGGGGGCTTGTTGCGGGGCTCTCCCCGGAAGCCCTCGATGGAGTTGAACAGCGCGGTCTCCTCGCCGCAGATGTAGGCCCCCGCCCCCCGCCGCAGCTCGATGTCGAAGCGCTGGCCGCTGCCGGCCGCGTCGCGGCCCAGTAAACCCGCGGCCCGGGCCTGGGCGATGGCCCCCTCCAGGCGCCGGGTGGCCCGAGGGTATTCGCCTCGGATGTAGATCCACCCGCAGGCCGCGCCGGTGGCCAGCCCGGCGATGGTCATCGACTCGATGACCGCGAACGGATCGCGTTCGCAGATGACGCGGTCTTTGAAGGTGCCGGGCTCCGACTCGTCGCAGTTGGCCACGACGTGTTTGTGCGGACCCGGCTCATCGGCCACGGCTCGCCATTTGGCGCCGGTGGGGAACGCGGCCCCGCCCCGCCCCGACAGCCCGGAGTCGCGGACAGCGTCTATCACCGCCTCCGCCCCCATCTCGATGGCCGCGGCGAGGGCCTGATATCCGCCGTGGTCGCGGTAGGAGTCCAGGGAAGCGGGGTCGACAACGCCCACCCGCCTGAGCACTCGAAGGCCAGAATCGCCCGCTTGGGGCAACCGGAAGTCCTCCTCGTCGTCGGCCGGCACTCGGTCGGGACGCCCTGCACCCTGAACGAAGAGCGCGGGTGCCCTTTCGCACTGGCCGAGACACGGGCTTTCGCAGACCTTGGCCCCGCGGGCCTCCAATGAACTCCGCAGCTCCTCGTTGCCGGCCAGAGCACACGCGGGGTCCACGCAGAGATGCACGATGTCATCGCGGTGGCCGGGGTCGGTGGTGCGAAGCAGCTCGTAGAACGTGGCCACGCCGTAGGCCTCGGCCGGCGGCACCCCCAGTCGTTTGGCGGCGCCGTTCAAACCGCCGGGGCTAATCCAGCCAATCTCATGCTGAAGCGAGTGCAGCACCGGCAAAAGAAGATGGCGCAGACCCCGACGCCGGGCAGTGCCGCCGCGCACCACCCGCTCGGTTTCGACCACGGTGGCCGCGTCGGCCTCGGAGACGATGGTGCCGATGGCGGCCAACTCGGCATCGTTAGGCTGTTCGTCGCCGAAGCGGAGGTCAGCCAACGGTGGCCTCTGCGGTCTCGGAGGCTTGGGCCGGTTCCACCCGCACGGCCGCGGCCTTGAACTCGGCGGTGCCGGATTTCGGGTCCCAGTCAGGGTTGGTGAGCACGTTCACGTCGATGAGGTCTGGATGGTGCAGGGTGGTGAAGGCCAGTCCCACCGGCAGGCTCGACGCCAGTCGCACGCTCATCTCCACCGATCCCCGGGGGGAGGACACTCGCACCAGATCTCCCTCGGCGATGCCCAGGCCCGCGGCATCGGCTGGATTCAACTCCAGACCGGCGAAACGCAGCGGCGAGTCGTAGTTGCCGCTCTGCACCCCGGTGTTGTAGGAGTCCAATGCCCGCCCGGTGGTGAGGCGCAGGGGGAACTGCTCGCTCAACTCCTCGGTCGGCCCTGCGTGCGCCACCACGGAGAACGGCGCCGGGTCTCGGCCCTCCAGATCGTCGGCCCAGAGCCAGCCGTGGAGGAAGGGGGTGCCCGCATGGTCTTCATCGGGGCACGGCCATTGCAGGCCGCCGGCGGCCTCGAGGCGCTCCCAGGACATGCCGCCGTGCATCGGCGACAAAGATCGCACTTCGTCCCAGGCGGCCCTCGGATCGCGGGGACCCAGCTCTTCGCCCATGGCCTCGGCCAGGTCGCACAAGATGTCGATGTCGTGGCGGGCTTTCCCGGGGGGCGAGACCGCGGGCCGCACCCGCTGCACCCGGCGCTCGCTGGAGGTGACGGTGCCGTCGCTCTCCGCCCAGGCCACCGAGGCGGGCAGCACCACGTCGGCCATCTCCGCGGTGCGGGTCATCAAGATGTCCTGGACCACCAGGATGTCCAGGCCCTCGAGCTGGGCCCGGGCATGGGCGGCGTCGGCCTCGGAGTCGGCCGGGTTCTCGCCGATCACGTACAGCGCCCGCAGGTCGCCCCGCTCCATGGCCTCGAACATCAGCGTGAGGTGCCAGCCGGGCGCCGGGTTGAGCTCCCGACCGTAAGCGGCCTCGAACCGGGCCCGATGAACGGGGTCGTCAACACCGGCGAAGCCGGGGAACTTGTTGGGGATCGCCCCCATATCGCCGCCGCCTTGCACGTTGTTCTGGCCTCGCAGCGGAACGAGCCCCGATCCCCATCGCCCGACGTGGCCGGTGAGCAGGGCCAGGTTGCACAAGGACAGCACGTTGTCCACCGCGTTGTGGTGCTCGGTGATGCCCAGGGTCCATAGTATCTGGGCCTTTTCGGCGGTGGCGTAGGCGTGGGCCATCTCCACCACCACATCGGCGGGGATGCCGCAGACGGCGGCCACTGCATCGGGGGTGAACGGATCGACGGAGGCGGCGTAGGCCTCGTAGCCCGCGGTGGAGCGGGCGATGAAGTCCTGGTCGGACAAACCAGCGCGGATGATTTCTCGGCCGATGCCGTTGGCCAGGGCGATGTCGGTGCCCACGTCGATGCCTGCCCACACGTCGGCGAAGCGGGCCGAGGAGGTGTACCGGGGGTCGATGCAGTACATGCGGGCACCGCGGTCGAGGCCCCTGAGCAGATGGTGGAAGAAGATGGGATGGGCCTCGCGGGCGTTGGAGCCCCATAGGAGGATCACATCGGCCTCTTCGATCTCCTGATAGGAACTCGTGCCCCCTCCCGCTCCGAACACTGTCGCCAGACCGACGACCGAGGGAGCGTGTCAAGTTCGGTTGCAGGAGTCGATGTTGTTCGAGCCCACCACGGTGCGGATGAACTTCTGGGCGATGTAGTTCATCTCGTTGGTGGCCTTGGAGCAGCTGAACATCCCGAACGCCTGGGGCCCGTGTTGCTCGAGCGCTCGGTTGAACCCGGTCGCGGCCCGTGACAGGGCTTCGTCCCACGTCGCTTCTCGCAGGCTGCCGCGGTCTCGCACCATCGGAACGGTCAAACGTTCTCGCTTCGCCATGTACGACATCCCCCTCTGCCCGCCGCAGCTTTTGCCGGCCGCGTCAGCCTACCCGCCCAGGGCCTGCCTAGACCGTATCCCCGTACTATTCGGTCAACAGATACTGTGCGAGCTCGCGGTCGGTCATCTCGTGTATCCCATCGGCTGGGGCCGATTGGATGGTGAAAAAGTAGAAGTCTCGCCCTAAATCGTGGCCGAGCATCTCTTGGAGATATGCGATCAAGCTGTTGTGGGCCGGATCGTTCACAGCAAGTTCGTCGGCGGTGCGACTATCGGGCGTGCAACACCATGCGTGTACTCCGACCACGCCACCCGGCTCCACGATACGGGTGACGCCAGCGGCAAAGAAGTCAACACCGCCAGAGTAGATATGCCCGTTGGCGGGCACGACGGTAGTGAGCCCGGCTTCACGCACGAGTCGGCCAGTTTCCACGTTGATCCGGTCGTCGTCAGAACCGTTGATATTCTGTAGTACCAAAGTGTCCACGTCGGGATGCTGTGCCAGCAGGTACTGCACTTGGCGAAAGGTATTTCGACCCAGTAGCCCGGTCACAATGGCACGATTTCCGTTTAATTTGAAGACGCTATCACCGGTCCCGATCTCAAACACAAACTCCACACGGGACAAGGTGCCGTCGGACCCGATCGCATTTCCAGAGAACGCAAAGCAGCTTTCGTTGGAGAATTGCAGGGAGTGGCCAGGGCCGGTGAGTTGTTCACCGTTCATGGTGACGATGAAGTCGTCGCCGGTGGGAGCTCGGATCGCGAGATCAACGGGGATTCTGACAGAGCTGCCGTTGCCAGCGAGCAGCGCAATCACGTCTTGCTCGCCAGACCCGAAGTCGAAGCGTTCACCGGTGAAGCCAACGAGTGGCGCGATCTGACCGTCAACGGTCAGCGACGGACTGGGAACGGTGTTCAGCATCGCCGGACCGTCTACTGTGGCACAGGGGTCACCTTGCTCAAGATCGGGTTGCACAGGATCGAGCTGCACAGGATCAGGGATAACGACTTCATCAGGTACAGGCTTGGATGCTTGCTCGGGTTGCTCGAGCGCAACAATGTCGTTGCCGCTATCAGTGTTCTCATCTGTGTCAATTTGACTGGTTTGCACCGATGTCGAGCTGCCGCATGCCGCTGCCATGAGTACCGCGATCAACAGAGCAGCGATCGCGGTAACGTAAAGACGGGTCAGTCGCATCGTCATCTTTCTATTTTCGCAGGCAGACCGCGAAGCGGTCAATGGATTCCATCGGTGGTCGTGACGAGTCGGTCAAAATGGCCGGTCTGGAATGTCAGCGACCGACCGATGGAGGTGCTCAGCAGGCACGGCGTTTGGATGTAGGCAAGCGCGCTTGAATTGAGATGTGGCAGGGTCTGGATGTGATTCAAGTTCTCTGTCAGGGAGGGGTTGCGGCGTCGATCTCGTCCATGAGCCGTAGATAGCTAGGCGAGCGTCGGAGTTCGGCGTAGGTGTCCATCGCTGTCTTGAAGCGATGGTGGTTGCGCTTATCTTGGGGATGGCGGGGCCAGCAGATGTGGCCTTCGATATAGCTCAGCTTGAACATCGGACCTTCAAACTCGATGGCGCCGCTGTTTATCAGGTGTCCGAGGCCGGTGTCAGTGTGGATCCACTCGGTCAAGGCATCCCAGTGCAGAAACAAAGTGATGTCGCTGTCAGCCTCAGATGACTTGATCACCTGTTGTGATCCATCTTGATTGAGTCGTATAGCAAAGTCGGCATCCCCGAACGGTGTGCCAAGCGCTTCAAGGTATACGTCAACGGTGCCTACGATGACTTCCTGCAAACCGGGGCGGCGCATGTTGGCAATGCCTAAGACACAGGTCGACTTTTGGCCTTGGATAATTACCGCGGTTCGCGTGATTATATCCGAGGCTGGAATACGCCCAAGTAGGTCACCTTTATCACATTCGGCTGACCGAATGAGTATCATATCAGGTTCTTGGATAGCTCGCCCTGGTACCCAGCAGACCAACTCATTTTGGCTGAATATCTGTTGGTGGACGATGACCTTGTTGTGGGATTCTATCGCCTGGTGTTCGATAACGAAGCGTGGGAGGTTTGGAATCACAGTCGATGGCAGTAAGGAAATCTGGTCGAACCAAGCGGCAGTGCCGAAACTCTCAATATTTTGGAAAGGCATTGATTACCGTGTCAACAATCTGCATCCGGGGAAGGATATGGTCTTCTCGTTCTGTGCCCACACCGTTCAAGTAGAGTGCGATTGTCGCCTTGCGGCTGGAGTCGTACAAGGCGACGGTATTGGCGAGACCGCCGGTGTGGCCAAATGAGCCTGGTCCTGCAGTTCGGGAGATATTCTGGCGTCCAACGTCAGTCATCATCCCTGCACTCCATTTTGCTGGCCGCTGGAAAACTGGATCATCGCTGAAGGGACGATCATCTTCCATCAAGTTTTTGAGCCAGACAGGGGAGGGAAATCCTGGCTTTGGAAATCCCTCTAAAACGCTGCCAACAGCTTCGTATAGCCGAGCCATCCCACCCATGGTCGCAAGAGTTCCAACCGCGAGCCTAGTTTCTCGCAGGTAGCTGGGCAATAGTTCTGAGAGCATGGGCAGTGGCTCAATGGGTAAACCTGTAATGGGTGCCCGAATCCTTTGACGGATCGAGATAGCAAGTTCGGGATGAACTATTACTTGGCTAGCTAGACCGAAAGGCTTGAGTAGTTCTTGATAACAGTAAAGGTTGGGCGGCAGACCAGTAATAGATTCTATTATGTGCTCTGCAATCAAACTTCCGCTTATCTGGCTGTAGGCCGGTTTTGTTTCTACTCGTGGTTGATTCAACAAATCTTCCTGTAAATTTGGAGGCGTCAATTTCCAGGCAGCTGCAGAAGGTTCAGCTAACGGAGCTTGATGTGTTGCCAGCTGACGATATGTCAAACATTCGGGTGCCCAGTGAGGCATTTTTAAGATTCTGTTCAATGGCTCATCGGGTGAGCAACCGCTCGTTTCAAGAAGATGACCGAGGAGTAGATAAAGTATAGGTTTAAACAAACAGTACACATTATGTAAGTCATCGGGTCTTAGCGCTTTATTACCTTCTGCTTGACCTACTGCGATGTCAACTACCACTTCTCCCTGCACTAGCACTGCTAACTGTCCACCCACGGCAGATATACCCTCTTCTACCATCTGTGACATAGCGTTTTGTGAGGAAAGGTAAATTTCTTTTTTGTCAAACAAACTGACCTACCAAGCTCGTGAAGTATTTTCGAGGAAACTAATGTAACCAATCGCTTTTGCAGTGCTTACTACATCTATGATGACTCTTTGTTCTAGCGAGAATGATGTCCACATGTTCTCTAACAGAGAAGCAGCCGACCATAATTGCTTTTCAGTATTCTTCTACAGCAGCCTAGATTATGGTTCGTATTGGCAAGCTTTGCTTACCTTATTGACTCAGACCAACACAAAAGTAATCCGATAGCAATGAGCACAAGGGAAATAGTCACCTTGCAAGTGCAGTCAAGCGGCTTGTATTCGGCGATCAATCCAATGCACAATAATGAAAGTAACAGTCATGAGCGGCAGGAACATTGCTAGGTAGATTATTGGGCCCCAGCCAAGTAGCATTGTAGGGAATACGGTGGATCCTGCAAGGATGGTCCCGATGAATGATGTTAAACGGGCTTGCCATGTCTTGGGAATCATGAAAATTGCGTTTGCGACTGTTGTTCTCATGGCTCTTCCTATGATTTATTCGAAACCAAAGAAGCGGTTCCGACTTGAGCAGCACAGAGGCCCCCAGCTACCACATTCGCCGCACCGATAGCTCCGCAACCGACTACTCCGACTGCGACTAGAGTGATATCTGTTCCCGAGGGGCCGTGGCTGTGGGCGACGCTGTGGCATCTACGCTCATAGATCGGAACTGTGCGGGTCACCCACTCACCGTTCTCTCGTGCCCGTCTTTGAGTGTGTCCAACGACAACCAGGTTGCATTCCTGTTCATCGTGAGCATGGGCTTCGGAACCTCTGAGTCTACCCACCAGAGGCAAAACAGTGGGAGCGGGAGCTATCACCAAGAGAACCCCCAACAGGGCTGTGGCCAAAGCTAATGCGAGAACTCGCTTTGCCGAGGCTGGCCCTGGGGGCGCTGATAGCTCAGAGGATGACGCTACCGGGGGGGGAGGAGAGAGAGGGGATAACTGTCATGCCGGGCACTGTACGTCCGTTTGCAATCCGTTGTCAACTATTGCGGGCGCAGATATTTGGATGGAGTCAGACTGTGGCGCGCAGAAAGGCCGTCGCTGGTGTCAGCTCAGGCCGATGATTTCGCCGTTCTCGTCGAGGTCGATGTCCATGGCGGCGGGGTGGCGGCCGAGGCCGGGCATGGTGCGCATGTCGCCGCAGATGGGGTAGACGAACCCGGCGCCCACCGAGGCCCGAACCTCCCGAACCGGCAGAGTCCAGCCGGTGGGGGCCCCTTTGAGGGCGGGATCAGACGAGATGGACAGGTGGGTCTTGGCGATGCACACCGGGAGGCGGCCGAAGCCGGCGTTCTCGTAGGTGTCGAGCTGGCGGTTGGCCGCGGCCGAGTACTCCACGCTCTCCGCGCCGTACACCGTGGTAGCCACCGCGGCGATCTTGTCCTTGAGCGAGAGTTCGTCTTCGTACAGCACCTTGAACGAGCTGGGCTCCTCGCAGGCTTCGGCCACCGCTTCGGCCAGCTGGGCCGCGCCCGCGCCGCCGTCGGAGAAGTGGGTGGTGATCGCGCAGCGGGCGCCGTACTCGTCGGCGATCTCGCCGATGGCGGCCAGGTCGGCGTCGTGGTCGCCGGGGAAGGCGTTGACGGCCACCACCGGGGTCACCCCGTGGGCCTTCATGTTGGAGAGCTGCTTGCGGAGGTTGGCCCCTCCGGCGTGCACCTCGTCGGGGTTCTCGGCCAGCAGCGCCTCGGGCAGGGGCCTGCCGGCCACGATGCGGTGGTTGCCGGAATGGGCTTTGAGCCCCCGCACGGTGGCTACCATCACGGCGGCGTCGGGCGCGAGCCCCGAGTAGCGGCACTTGATGTTGAAGAACCGCTCCGCGCCCATGTCGGCGCCGAATCCGGCCTCAGTCACTAGGAAGTCGCCGGTGTGTATGGCGATGCGGTCGGCCACGATGGAGGAGTTGCCGGTGGCGATGTTGCCGAACGGCCCGGTGTGCACCAGGGCGGGTCCGCCCTCCAGGGTCTGCATCAGGTTGGGCTTGAGGGCGTCCTTCAACAGCACGGCCATGGCGCCGGCCGCTTTCAGATCCTCGGCGGTCACAGGGCTGCCGTCCTTGGTGTAGCCCACCACGGTGCGTCCCAGCCGAGCCCGCAAATCCGACAAAGAAGTGGCCAGCGCCAAGGTGGCCATCACCTCAGAGGCGGCGGTGATGTCGAACCCGCTCTCCCGGGGCACCCCGTCGAGCCGCCCGCCCAGGCCGATCACCACATTGCGCAGGGCCCGGTCGTTGATGTCCAGCACCCGGCGCCAGGTGATGTTGTGCAGATCCAGGCCCGATTCGTTGCCGTGGTAGAGGTGGGCGTCGAGCATGGCCGAGCACATGTTGTGGGCCGCGGTCACGGCGTGCATGTCGCCGGTGAGGTGGAGGTTGAACAGCTCCATGGGCACCACCTGGCTGTAGCCGCCGCCGGCCGCGCCGCCTTTGATGCCGAACGTGGGCCCCAACGAGGGCTGGCGGATGGCGATGGTGGCCCGCTTGCCGATGTGGCCGAATCCCTGGCCCAGTCCCACGGTGGTGGTGGTCTTGCCCTCGCCCAGCGGTGTGGGGGTGATGGCCGTCACCACCACGTAGCGGGCCCGGGGCCGGTCGGCCAGGGCCTCGATGGCGTCCAGGCTGATCTTGGCCGCCCCCGCCCCGTAGGGCTCCAGCATCTCCACCGGGATGCCTGCTTCCCCCGCGATCTCGGTCAGTGGCCGGAGATTCGCCCCGCGGGCGATCTCAAGGTCGGAGGGAAAAGACATGGGCCCGCCTCTCATGCTCGGTATTCGATGCCAACCCTTCAAGCGTACGCGCAAGGCAGCGGCCTCGGGTGCCCATCCTTGGAGCCGGCCCATGGGCAAGCAGGTGTGCCTGTGGTAAAACAAGCCTGATTAAGGCCCACTATGATCCCCCTTCGCAAGGGCCGTTGTGTCCGAATCGATAGATACTCACGATGACCGAGTTCTTTGACACCGTTCACCGGCCGGTGCCCTTTGCCGGCAGGAAG
>JAPOSH010000089.1 GCA_026709815.1 bacterium
CTCGTAGGCCCAAGTGACCGCTCGATTGTCGCTGAGGGAAACCGGGTTGCCCTCTTGGTCTCGACCCACCGAGGCCATGGCCAGTATCTCGCCGGTGTCGGGCACCATGATGATGACCGCGCCGCTGGACGCCTCAACCTCTTCGATCCGGCGCATCAGCGCCCGCTCGGCCTCAAACTGCAAGGAGCGGTCGATGGTGGTGTGCAGATCGACGCCCGGCTGTGCGGCTCTGATGCGGCGAAGCCCAGTGGGGATGGTGCGGCCGTCGTGGCTGCGTTCCAACACCATCTCACCGGGCACTCCGCCGAGGAGCCCGTCATACTGGTACTCGAGGCCGCTGATGCCTGTTTGGTCCACGTCCACAGCCCCGACAACGGCTCGGCCCAAGCGGGTCCCGGCGGGATTGAAACGAGCCGACTCCTCCAGCTGATACACCCCCTCCAATTCGAGTTCGGCCACCGCCCGGGAGATTCCGTCGGGCACCATCCGGGCCAGATAGGCATGCTGGTCGGGCTCACTGAGCAGCTCGAGCAGCCGGCCCTGCTCCGCCTCCAGCGCAGGGGCGAGCGCGGACGCGGCCGCCGCCGGGTCGCCCACTTGGCTGGGGTCGGCCCAAACCGTCCACTGCGGCACCGATACCGCGAGCTCCACCCCGTTGCGGTCGAAGATCTTCCCCCGGTCGGCCGTCAGCTTGACCGTCCTGGTCCGCTGCTGTTGGCCGTATTCCACATAGGCATCAGAGCTGAAGAGCTGGAGGTCGGCCAGACGAACGCCCAGCCCCGCGGCAACCAGGGCGAACGCCACTGCCATCGCAGTGCCCCGACGACGGCGCGACTGGGCTTGCCTAATCCCTGCGGGGGAGTTCAACCTCATCCAATTCCACCGGGGACAAGTACACCCGCCCGTCGGACTCCACCATTCCCAACCGGTACAGAGCCTCAGCCACGATGCGCTCGGGCGCCTCGGAGCGAGCCACGTTGAGCCGCAGCCGGTCGTTGGCCGCCTGCACCTCTTCGAGCTCCTGGTTGAGGTGATCGAGAGTGGTTTGCCGGTCGACGATCATGGCGTGGACCAGGGCCAGGGTGAACAATGCGACCACAACGGCGACCGCGGCCGCCCAACCCACCCGGGGCATCAGCTTGCGGCTGGGCCGCGGCGCCGCCCGAAGCTGCGGGCGGGAGCGGGCCGGATGCGGGGCGGGAGTCGGGCTCAGGCGGCGTTGCGGCGCAGTCATCACGCCACCCCCTCAGCCTGGCCGTCTCCCAGCTTGCGGAATCCCCTGAAGCGGGCGCTGGAGGCTCTGGGGTTGTCGGCCGCCTCAGCAGGGCTGGGCCGGCGACTGCTCCGAGGGACCAGCTCGATGTCGGGCCGGGGCTGAGAAGGCGATCGGGGCAAGCCTCGGAAGCGGGACTCGTCGCTGAGGCCGGCCCGGCGCCGCAGGACTCGCTTGGCGATCCGGTCTTCCCCGCTGTGGTAGCTGAGGACCACTCCCCGGCCCCCCGGCACTGTCCGATCAATGGCGGCTTCCAACGCCGGCTCGATCTGGCGCAACTCGTCGTTGACCGCGATGCGGACGGCTTGGAAGGTCCGCTTGGCCGGGTGGCCGCCCCGGCGGCGAGCGGGAGCGGGAATGGCCTCTCGCACCGCGGCGGCCAACGCGGCGGTGGAGGCCAACGGTCGAGCCGCCTCGATGGCCGAGGCGATGCGCCGGGCGTGGCGCTCGTCGCCGTAATCCCGCAGGATCCTGGTCAACTCGGCTATCGGCCACTCGTTCACTACTTCGTCAGCGCAGAGCCGCTGGCCGGGGTCCATCCGCATGTCCAGCGGACCGTCTGCTCGATAGCTGAAGCCCCGCTGCGGCTGGTCGAGCTGCGGGGAGCTCACCCCGAAGTCGAACAGCGAGCCCGCGAGCGCTGACACCCCGAGGGTGTCCAACACGTCGCCTAGCTCGGAAAAGCGGGCGCGGTGGATCACGGCGCCTCGGCCAGCCAAGCTGATGGTGGCGGCCTCGACCGCGGAGGGGTCGCGGTCGAGGCCGACCAGCGAGAGGTCAGGACGGGCGTTCAAAAGAGCCCGAGCGTGTCCTCCCCCGCCCACGGTGGCATCGAGAAACACCCCCGACGGCACGGTGGACAGCTGCTCCACCACCTCTGCGACCATGACGGGATGATGGACGTATCGGCTGTCAATGGCTGTCGTTGTCCCCCCGTTCATGTCCCCTCAACTCCTTGCTGGCTCTTCTCGGTGACTCTGCGGCCGGTCAGCTCAGGGATGCTTTTGCGTCCGACCGGGCCGAGCGATAAAAATGGCGCTCATCGGCAGTCCTCCGCCTGGCGACCGCACTCCGGGATTTCTCCCCGGCAGTGTCAGATGGCAAGCGGGCGGAGTAGGGGCCTTCCATCTCGTCAGACGGAGGACTGCCCATGAGCCCTTTTCTGCTCCCTGCTGCTACATCGCTCCGGACAGTCGCCTGCTCCTTCCTTCCTGGCCCATCACAGCCAACGCCCGATGTCGTCGCGGCCCCGTTCGCTGAGCACCGATTCCCATTCGCCGGCATCCCACACCTCGCCCCGGTTGAACACCCCGGCCAACACCACTTGCTTGCCTATCCCGAGTTCTTCGCGTTTGGCCGCGGGCAGACTCAACCGGCCTTGGGCGTCGACCGGCACCTGCTCAAAACTCGATGAGAACCGGCGGAACTCGTCGTCGGTGGTCTCGCCGCTCCGCACCGCCTCAGCCAGGCGCTCGAGGGCGCGGCGCGCCTCTTCTTCAGCCCAAACTCCCAAGCAGCGATCCTTGTAAACCGACACATACGCCTTCTCAAACAGCACCAGCCGAAAGGCAGGCGGAAGCGACAGCCGGCCTTTGTCATCGAGAGAGCGCCGATGCTCACCGGTGAGCATGATTCCCCCTGACGGGCCCCGTGATCGCTCCTCTTTCTCCCACTTCGTCCCACTTTATCCCCTATCAAGGTTCTATGCAACCCGATCTTCCCACCCATCTCCAGAATGGACGACCGCAGGGGCAGGGCAGCGCAGCGAGAAACGCCGAATGGATCCGGGCTACAGATCAGGGCAGCGCAGCGAGAAACGCCGAATGGATCCGGGCTACAGATCAGGGCAGCGCAGCGAGAAACGCCGAATGGATCCGGGCGGTGTCGGCGGCGACGGTCCAGATCGCGCCCGCCAGCGCCGATCGAAGCCCGTCAGCATGCTCGGGGGGCACTGCGAGACCGGCGATGAGTTGTTCGGGCACCCACCGGCGATACAGCAGCGTCTGGAACCGCGCCGTGGTCCGGGTGCGGCGCTGGGCCAAGCCGACCGCCTTGGCTCCGCCGACCAGCACCTCGCCCGGCCCCCGGCCGAGGACGCAGGCCAGCATGCCCCACCGGCCCGGCTCAAAGCGCCGACACACCTCCCCCCGACCCTCCCCCAGCGCCGAAAGCGCGCCTGCCCAGGCCCGGCCCAGCCAAAGCGGCGCCCGGTTGGCGTCATCGTCCCACAGCGGGTCGCCTCGGCCGATCACCACATCGATCCACACCGAGTCGTCAGGCGCCACCAGCACCGCGCCCCCACCGCTTCGCCGGCGCACCGCTGCAAGGTCGTCACCGGGCGCGGCCGAGGCGATCTCGGCCGGTTGGGCCGATCCCAGCACCAGGGCGGCATTCAGCGGAGACATGAGCCAAACCTCCCGTTCAGCGCCGACATCAGGTTGAAGGCCGTGAAGCTCCTCCACCGCGCCGCGCCAGCGACGGACCGTCCACCCGCCGACGGTCACCGGAGGGTCAGGCTGGCTGAGCGACTGAGTCAGGTGATGGGTCCAGGTAGGGGAGCCAGTCTGCCGGCACATGGCCGACCGCGGAAGCCACCCAGGCGGAGCGAGGCGGCTCAGCCGGCGGGCGCAGCAGCCGCATCGGGGTCTCAGAGAGCAGTCGGTCCCGCTTGTTCATGTTGCACCGGCGACAAGCGGCCACCACATTCTCCCAAGAGTGGGCGCCGCCCCGGCTCCGGGGGCGGACGTGATCAATGGAATCGGCATGGCGACCGCAGTATTGACAGCGGTACCCGTCGCGGGCGAACACCCCCCGGCGGCTGAGCCCGCCGGTGCGCAAGAACGGCACTTTGACGTAGTAGCGCAGACGAACCACCGAGGGCACCGGCAGGTCGAGCCGCTCAGAACGCAGCCTCTCGCCCGACTCCAGCACCACCTCGGCCTTGTCGGCCATCACCAACACCACGGCGCGCCGGGGAGACACCACGCTCAGCGGCTCGAAGGTGGCGTTCAGCACCAGCGCCGGGCTCATGGGGCAAACCATAGTGAACCCGTCGGCCCGAGTGGCGCGGTTTTGAATCCCGGTGCCGCGAGCGGTGCATCAGAATAGTGCTCAAAAATTGATAAGAGCTGATAAATATTGAAATAAATTATTGTTGCTTTGGATCGGGTGCGGGGTTACACTAGATGCGATGGAGGTGCTCACGCTAGGCGACTTGGCGCCGGTCTTAGCCGCGGTGATCGGCCCGATGGTGGCGATGATGTTCGCCATGATGCGCTATCAGCATGCAGACAGCACCAAAACCCGCGACCTGATGCACGACCTCACCGGGCAAGCCCGGCAGGAGAGCCGAGAGCTCATCGAGAAGAGCCACTCGGAGTTGAGCAGCAGCATCGGGGAGTTGGCCAGCGGCCTAGGGGAGGTCCGGGAGCGCTTGGCTTACATCGAGGGCTATCTGCGGCAGTCCCCGCCCCATCCCCCTGAGGGAGACGCCCAAGCGGCCTGAGCGTTTATCCCCTGAGCAGTTGGCGTCGGCGCGCCGGGGTTGATAAGGGCTGGTCCAGTGGTAGACTGGGGGGATGGCAAAAGATCTCCCGCGGGCTTTGGGCCGCTTTTCGCAATCGCGCCGCATGCTCGCGCCAGCGGTGACGCCTACCGAAGTTGGCAGCTCCCCCCCCCCCCCCCCCCCCCCGAGCAGTTGGCGTCGGGGGCGCGTTTCGCCTGCCCGCCGCAGCGTGTTGGCGCTGTTGGCAGTGGCGCTGTTCGCGGTAACGCCGGACGCGGTGGTGACGCCGCAGTCTGCTGAGGCTCAGACCCGTATCCCGCCGGAGTGCAGCCCTTCCTACTATGGGAGAGAGGGCATAGCCTGCGCCAGGCGGCATCCGCGGGTCGCGGCGTGGCCGGGGTTTGTGGGCCTCACCTTCAGCGCCACCAGTCTGCAGATGGACGAGGGGACCGAGGCGCAGGTGACGGTCACGTTCAGCCGCCGCCCCGAGGCGTGGTGGGCGGGCCACTGCGCGTTGCGTTTGAGGGTGGCGCACGGTTACGGGCAGGTGCTCGATGTGCCGGGCACCGTGGTTCCTGTGAGCAATGACGATAAGTACTTCCACACCCAGCGGGACCACCGCGACGAGTTCAAGGAGATCTCCTGCAACCTGAACGGCCAGAACCAGCAGACGATCACCATCACCGCGCTGGAGACCGACAGCCCCATCACCGGCGAGAAACCGCCGACCCCGGAGCTGGTGGAGAAGCGCCGCGACATCTACTGCGGCGGCGAGGTGTGCGGCTACCAGCGCTACTTCGACTGGAGCTGGCAGCCCCATCTCGGCGACATCGACGCCCGCTTCACCCTCGAGCTGGCGCAGCCCCAATATGTGGGCGGCGGCGGTGACGATGTCGGATGGAGCCCCGCCAGCAACACCACCTGGCGCATGACCTCCACCCCCACCCAGCAGATCGACGTCAAGATCATCAACAACGACACAAGCTCCCCCGACCCGCAGCAGGCCGAGGAGAAGCCGCCCGCCCCGCTGGAGATCATTTTGCGAGACAGCGCCGGCAACACAATCGACGGCGATCACTCCATCACGCTGGCGCCGGGCGGGAGCGACTGGTACAGCGTGGAGCTGTCCCGCCCGCCCAGCGCCGCCCACGCTCTGCAGATCCGCTCCGGTTCGTCTGGAACCGACAGCTCGGCCCATCCGGTCGGGATCGGCCTCGGCGCCGAGCCCCCAGCAGCCTGGACTGCGGGGTCGCCCTATGTGGTGAATCCCGAGACCCAGGCCGAGTGCGAGCAGAACAACGACGAGGGCTACACCAACGCCCACACGATCAGCTTCATCGCCGACCCCGCTGTCGATATCGTCCGAGAACACATCCCCAAGTACCAATGGAGACCCGAAAGCCGCCACCCCACCACCGACGAGCTGCTGAGAGAAGCCAGATGCGTCCCCAAAGGCAAATACACCGGCAACCGCGTCCCCGCGGGACCACTATGGAACACGCCGCAGAAAATCTGGGTGCGAGCCTGGCCCGCTGGCACATGCAATACGAACACTCCCGCCTGCTGGACCATCACCAACCAAATCTCCGGTCACACCCGCAACATCCACATCCGCATCCAACAACCATCGGCCCACAACCAGCCCCAGCAGCAAACCGGCCAACAGCCCGCCGACAACCAACAGCTCGCCGAGCAGCCGCCGGGGTACACCGTGCCCGCCCAGCTCATCGCCGACGTACGCTCCTACGCCGCCGAAACCTCCAACGGCGACGCCCACGTGCAGCGCTGGAACCGGGTGCTCGCCGCGTTCGGCGAAACCGTCACCGAGTTCACCGGCATCCCCATGGCCGCCGCCGAAGCCCAAACCTACGCCGACCGCGGCTGGACCCGCTGGAACCCGGTCGTTGCCGCCCTCGCAGCACTAGAGGCAGCGCGAGCCCGACAAGCCCAAAACCAACAGGCAGACCAAGCGCAACAAGAGGAAGCACCACAGTCAGATCAGGATCAGCAGTCAGACGAGGCCCCCCAAGACGAGGTGCCTGCGCTCGAACCGGCTTATACCGTGCCCGCCCAGCTCATCGCCGACGTACGCTCCTACGCCGCCGAAACCTCGAACGGCGACGCCCATGTGGAGCGTTGGAACCGGGTGCTCGTCGCGTTCGGCGAAACCGTTCCCGGGTTCACGGGGACCCCCATGGCCGCCGCCGAAGCCCAAACCTACGCCGACCGCGGCTGGACCCGCTGGAACCCGGTGGTCGAAGCCCTCGCAGCACTGGAGTCGGCCTAGACCGACAAACCACGACAAACAGCCCGCGCGAAACCCAGGGTGAATCGGGGGCTCAGGCTCGCTTTGACTGCTCCCATGCTCTGCACCATCTCAGGTAGGTAATCAGGTCTTGGGCGCGGGGCTGGGCTGAGGCGTCGCCGTACATGGTGACCATGCGGAACCTGAGGTAACCCCGATCAGGGAGCATCCTCAGTCGCCGTGCCATCCGCATCGCGGTGATCCAGAGGCTGGGATGCCCCAGCAGTCTGACCAGCGATCCAGCCACGGCCTTCAGGCTACGCCCTCAGGCGGTCGGGCGATACCATAGGCCGATGGGAACACTTGCGGTCACCGGCGACCACGACGCCGACCAACTCCTGCTCGATGATCCGTTCGCCCTTCTGCTGGCCATGATGCTCGACCAGCAGATCCCCATGGAGTGGGCGTTCAAGTCGCCGCTGCGGTTGAAGGAGCGGATCCCCGACGACTTCTCGGCCGAGCGGCTCGCGGCGCTGGATCCCGACAAAGCCGAAGCCGCCTTCAAAGAGAAGCCCGCGCTGCACCGGTTCCCCGGCTCGATGGCCCGCCGAGCCCAAGAGCTGGCCCGCCACATCGTGGACCACTACGACGGCGACGCTGGCAAGCTCTGGACCGAGGCGGCCACCGGCCAAGAGCTGCTCGGGCGGCTGAAGGCCCTGCCCGGCTACGGCGACGAGAAGGCCAAGATCTTCCTCGCCGTGCTGGCCAAGCGCTTCGACGTGAAGCCTGAGGGCTGGGAAACGGCCGCCGGCCCCTTCTCCGACCCCGCGCCCCGCACCGTGGCTGACATCGACAGCCCCGAAGCCCTCGCTGAGGTTCGCGCCTGGAAGAAAGCCCAAAAAGCCAAAGGCAAAACCAAGCAAGACTGAAGCCAGCATGACCACCCCAATCGACATCCCACCCCCACTCCCCTGGGACCAGCGCAAACCGGCGGTGAACTCATCTCCTGGCGGGTATTCAAGCTACATCCGCTCTCTTCGCGAGATCTGCGACCAGGTTGTGAGCAACCATCTCTTGCGCTCAGATTTGGTTGACTGGACGCAGAACCATTTTCAGTTAAGCACAAGTAGCGCTAACGCTCTAGTGGGTTTCCTGCACAAGACTGATGTCCTTGAATCCACTGTCAACCGAATCCATCTCAGCGAATACGCAAACCGCTGGTATGCGCAAAAGGATGATGGAATATTGCTCGGGATGCTGCACAGACGGATTCAATTCGTGGGAGAAATGCTCGCGGAACTGAGAGGGGGACCCCGGTCAATCAAAGAGTTACACCAAGCAGCCCAGCGATATGGATTGGATTGGAAAGGCTACGGTCAAGTCAGCCGCCGGAGAGGCTGGCTGGAGTCGGCCGGATTGATCGAACCCATCGCCGAAGGCCGCTTGGCTATCACCGATGCCGGACATGATCTTCTCTCCAAGCTGACGCTCCACTCTCGATCTTCCCCACCGGTGGGCGGTCCAAGTAATATTCCCGTTCACCACCCCCCTGTTCCAGAGCCCGAAGAGCCCGCTCCACCCAACAACCCTTCCTCAGCCGAAGCTCTGGCGGATGAGATTCGCGCTGCAGCTACCGACAGCAAAAACCCGGACCGTCTGGAGATCGCGGTTCGGGATGCCTTTCGATTTCTTGGTTTCGAGGCGGAGAAGCTGGGCGGTGCCGGCAAGACCGATGTACTCATCACCGCCCCACTGGGCAAGGACAGCTCCTACTCAGCAGCCATCGACGCCAAGGCGGTTGGCAACGGCGCCCTGGGCAATGGTCAAGTGGCCTGGGCCACTCTGGATTATCACCGCAAACACCACAAGGCCGACTATTCGATGGTTGTCGGCCCCAACCCCGCTCAAAAAAGCCTGATGCGCTACGCCGCCGACTTCACGGTGGCGGTGCTCTCCACCGAGCAGCTCGCTGATCTCTGCCTCCAGCACGACCGCGCGCCGCTCGGTCTTGATACCTACCGAGCGCTCTTCGCCACCGGCGGCGCGGTCAACATGGCCCCTATTGAGCAGGCCGCCCGAGACTTGACCCGCACTCGGAATCTCGCAGTGGCGCTTTGTGCGGAGTTGGCTGAGAAAACCAGTCAACTTGGACCGCTCTCTGCTCCGGTGCTGATGGGCATGCTCTATCAGTCTGACAAAGCCTATTCAGAACCAGAGATCCAACAAGTGCTCGACACCTTGTCCAGCCCGTTGATCGGCGCGATCCAAGGCACCGCTGACCAGGGGTATGTTCTGGCTACTGCGCCGAGAGTCACACAGCGACGGCTCCAACAGCTCGGAGACTCGCTGAACCCCTGAACCCCATCAGGGAATGAGGGTGATCTGGGAGTCGAGCCAGCCCAGGAGGATGGCGATGCCGCGGGGGTCGGAGTGGAGGCGGTGGCCGGCGCCGCTGATGATGCGCAGGCCGGCATCGCCGTGGGCGTCGGCGATGACCCGGGCGTCGAGGGGCGACACCTCCCTGTCGTCGGAGCCGTGCAACACCAGCATTGGTCGGGGAGCGATATCGGCGGCGCACCGGTCTATCCGCATCGACCGGGCCGCTTCAGCCCAAGAGTCGATCGAGTCGGGAAAGCCAGGCGTGGTGATGATGCCCAGCGACCGGGCGTATTCCACCGCCCCCGAGGGGTCGAGCCCCCAGTGGTCGAAGTCCACCGGTGACCCCATGGCGGCCACCCCCCTGATCCGGGGGTCGTCTCGGGCCGCGTAAGCCGCCAACGCCCCGCCGATTCCGAATCCCGCCAGCCACACCCCTTCGACCTGCTCCATCTCGTTCATGCGGTCGACGGCGCTGCAAACGTCGTCGGCCCATGCACGGAGCGAGAAATCGCCCTCGCTGTCGCCGCACCCCCGGTAATTAAGCACCAAAGCGGCCCACTCCATGCTCTGCGCGATTCGATCAGCCAGGGGGTAGAGCCGTTCCGCGGCCCGAGAACCACCGTTGTCCGACGAGGGAAATCCAGGGCACAAGACCACTCCGGGCAGCGCCCGCATCCGCCGGCTGTCCGGCAGCGCGAGGTATCCGGCAAGCTTCGGCCCGTCGGCAGCCTGCCAGCAGATCACACCGACCGGGGCCGATAGCCGCGGTTTCGGGCCTCAGCCAGCGAGTCGGGCCCGAACACCAAGAACTGCTCCGACGCCACCAATTCCTCGATGACCGACTCGTCGCGCACCTGATCCAAGTCGTACACCACCTGGGACCGCTTGTCCCCCACGTAGCGGAAGCCTTCCAACGACCGAGGCCTGTCCATCTCCCAACCGTACTGCCTTATCAGCCGGATTCTCCGGCTGGAGATTGGCCGGATTCCCCGGCTGGAGGGCCGAGCGCGCCAATGGCCTCGAGGTACTGACTCTCTAGGTCGAGCACCACCACCACGTCGAGGGCGTCGATGTCCCGCCCCGACCCCGAGGCTTTGGCCAGCACGTAGTCCACCGAATCGTCATCGCTGGTCACAACCTCGCGTTCGCGGCGCTCCGCGGCAGCGGCGTCCACGTCGGCTCTCCCGTAGGTGGCCGACCCCCGCAGCCGCAGGTGGTCCAACCGCCAGAGCAAGATCGCCTCCACGTCTTCGTAGCTCAGCTTGGCCGACAGGTCGTCGGGCAGGCGCTCGGCCACAAAGTCCACCGCCTCGAACAAGTCGTATACCGCTCGGGCCCGGGTGTGGGCCAGGCGAGAGGACACCCGCGTCACCGCATAGGCGGCTAGCCCGACCACCAAGACCGCGGCGATAACGAGGAGAAAGGTCAGATCCCGATGCGCTGGGCCAGCAGCTCGCGGTGATAGGTCGGATCGCCGAACAGCAACTCCGACGACTTGGCCCGCTTGAAGTACAGGTGAGCGGGATGCTCCCAGGTAAAGCCGATCCCGCCGTGGATCTGGATGTTCTCCGCCGAGGCATGGAAGTAGGCCTCCGAGCAGTAGGCCTTGGCCAGACTGGCCACCGACGGAAGCTCGTCGTTCAGCTCTGAGGCGCACCAGCCGGCGTAATAGGCGGCCGACTTGGCCGACTCCACCTCAAGCAGCATGTCGGCGCACTTGTGCTTGATGGCCTGGAACGAACCGATGGGCCGACCGAACTGCACCCGGTCTTTGGCGTACTGCACCGACATGTCCAAGCACATCTGGGCCCCGCCCACCTGCTCGGCGGCCAGGGCCACCGCGGCCAGGTCGAGCACCCGCTCCAGCACGGCCCAGCCCCCGCCCTCGGCGCCGATCAGCGCCACCGGGGTACGGGCGAAGTCCAAGCGGGCCTGCTTGCGGGTCTGGTCCATGGTCGACAAGGCGGTGCGGGTCAGCCCCTCGGCGTCGCCGGTGCACCAGAACAGGCTCACTCCGCCGGCGGTGCGGGCGGCCACCAGCACCACGTCGGCGGTGTGGCCGTCGATCACAAACATCTTGGTGCCGCTGATGCGCCAGCCGTCGCCGTCGGCCGCCGCCTCGACCGTGATACCCGACTCGTCCCAGCGGCCGTTCTCCTCGGTGAAGGCCAGCGCGGTCACCGTCTCCCCGCTGGCGATGTCGGGCAACAGCGCCGCTTTGGCCTCGGCATCGCCGCTGTGGATGAGCGTGTTGGCCGCTAGCACCACGCTGGAGAAGAACGGAGCGCACAAAAGCGCCCGGCCCATCTCCTCCAACACCACGATCAGCTCGACATAGCCGAAGCCGCTTCCCCCGTATTCCTCGGGGATGATGAGCCCCTGCAATCCGAGCTGTTCGGCCATTTGATCCCAGACGGCATCGTCGTAGCCCTTCTCGGTGTCCATCTGCTCTCGGACCGCCGATTCCGGGGATTTGTCATCCAAGAACTGCCGGACGAAGCGCCGCAGCTCCTCTTGTTCCTCGCTGAAGGCAAAGTTCACAGCCTTGTTTCTACTAGACCACGGCCCCGGTAGCCATGCTCGAACGCACTGCTGGCCCGACAACTCGCCGCCCCTCGCCCTGATGACCTGTCACCAGCGCCCCGGATGGGGCACAATCGGGGTCGCAACCCGGGTTGCGACACGAGGCATCAGCGAAACGAGCCGCCATGACTTTGCACTGGCAAGACACCCAGGCCGAGATCCACAAAGTGGTGGTGGGCCCGATGGACAACAACGTTTTCGTCGTGCGCTGCCGCCAGAGCGGCGATGCGGTGCTGATCGACGCGGCCAACGAGCACGAGCGGCTGCTGGAGCTGTGCTCGTCGCTCGGAGTCCGCACCGTTTTGGAGACCCACGGACACTGGGATCACATCCAGGCCATTCCCGCGGTGCGCGATGCCGGGTACGAGGTCGGGGTCACCGCCGAGGACGCCGCCATGCTCGACTCCTACGACTACCTGCTCGAGGACGAGTCGGTGATCGAGTTGGGCCGGCTCCGCCTGCACTGCGTCCACACGCCGGGTCACACCCCGGGTTCGATGTCTTTCCGCCTCGAGGGCTCGCCCATCTTCTTCTCGGGCGACACCCTCTTCCCCGGCGGCCCCGGCGCCACCGGCTTCGAGGGCGGCGACTTCGACGCCATCATCGAATCCATCGAGAAGCGGATTTTCTCCCCGCTGCCGGCCGACACCATGGTTCTGCCCGGCCACGGCGATCAGACCACCGTGGGCGCCGAGACGCCCCATCTCCAGGAGTGGGTGGACCGAGGCTGGTAGGGCGCTGTTCGTCCGGCGTTCCCCCTTTCCAGCGCCAATGACTTTCCAGTGACAATGACGGCGCCCGCTGCGGCGTAGACTGAGCCGGTGAGCCAGCCCGAGGCCCCGCTCTTCGAGGTCGAGAACCTGCACGTCGCCACCGCTGAAGACGGCATCCCCATCCTGTCGGGCATCGACCTCGCGGTTCAGCCCGGAGAGGTACACGCCCTCATGGGCCCCAACGGATCGGGCAAGTCGACCCTGGCCAACGCGCTTTTGGCCAGCCCGGAATACGAGGTGACCGGGGGGCGGATACGCTTCAAGGGCGACGACATCACCGACTGGCCCGCCGACGTCCGGGGCAAGGCCGGGCTCTTCCTGGCCTTCCAGTATCCCCAGGAGTTCCCCGGCGTGTCGGTGATGAACTTCTTGCGCCAGGCCCTCTCAGCCCGCAAGGGCATCGACTTGTCGGTGCTGGAGTTGCGGCTGGCGGTGATGGAGTGGATGGAGCGGTTCGACATGGATCCCGCATTCGCCGACCGCTACCTGAACGACGGGTTCTCCGGGGGCGAGAAGAAGCGCAACGAGGTGCTCCAGCTGGCCGTCTTGGAGCCGGAGATGGCCGTGTTGGACGAGACCGACTCCGGTTTGGACATCGACGCCCTCAAGATCGTGGCCAGCGGGGTGCAGGCAGTGCGCTCCTCGCGGCCCGAGATGGGGGTGTTGGCCATCACCCACTTCCGCCGGCTGCTCGACCACCTCAAGCCCGACCACGTCCACATCCTGATGGACGGGGAGATCGCGGCCAGCGGCGGCTTCGAGCTGGCCGCCCAGCTCGACGCCGAGGGATACGACCCATGGCGCTGATGAGCGCCAGCGCCCCCGCAGCACAGGGAGCCGAGGCATGGTTTTAGACCCGGGGGCCATCCGGGCCGATTTCCCCATCATGTGCCGGCGGGTTCACGGTCGCCGCCTGGTGTACCTCGACTCGGCCGCCACCTCCCACAAGCCCAGGCCGGTGATCGACGCGGTCACCGACTACTACGAGCGGTTCAACTCCAACGTCCACCGGGGCTCCTATCAGCTCGCGGTGGAGGCCACCGAAGCGCTGGAGCAGGCCCGGGTCAAAGTGGCCCGGTTCATCGGGGCCTCCTGCGACTCGGAGATCGTCTTCGCCAAGAACGCCACCGAGGCGATCAACCTGGTGGCCCGAACCTGGGGCCAGGCCAACCTGGGGCCGGGCGACCCGGTGGTGATCACCGAGTTGGAGCACCACGCCAACATCGTCCCCTGGCACATGCTGAGCGCCGAGCTGGGCATCGAGTTGCGCTGGATACCCATAGGCCACGACGGCCATCTCGACTTGGGCGACCTCGACCGCCTGCTGGACGGGGCCCGGCTGCTGAGCGTGGCCGCGGTGTCCAATGTGCTGGGCACCATCAATCCCGTCCGCAAACTGGCCGACGCCGCCCATCAGGCCGGCGCGTTGATGATGGTGGACGCCAGCCAGTACACCCCGCATCTGCCCACCGACGTGGCAGAGATGGGGGCTGACTTCGTGGCCTTCACCGGCCACAAGATGTGCGGTCCGACGGGCATCGGGGTGCTGTGGGCCAAGCCCGAGCTGCTGGAGGCCATGCCGCCGTTCCTGGGCGGGGGCGAGATGATCCTCAACGTGACCAAGGAGGGGTTCAGCACCGCCGCGGTGCCCTGGAAGTTCGAGGCCGGAACCCCCCCCATCGCCGAGGCGGTCGGGCTGGGCGCCGCGGTGGACTATCTGACCGGTCTGGGCATGAAGGAGGTGCGCGAGCACGAGGTGGCCCTCACCGGCTACGCCCTGCGCACGCTGAACCAGCGCTACGGCGACGACATCACCATCCACGGGCCGACCGAGCCGGCCGAGCGGGGCGGGGTGCTGTCGTTCGAGTACAAGGGGATCCACCCCCACGACGTGGCTCAGGTGCTGGACCAGTCCGGGGTGTGCGTGCGCGCCGGCCACCACTGCGCCAAGCCGCTGATGCGCGTGCTGGGCTGCGCCGCCACCAGCCGGGCGTCGATGTATGTGTACAACGACGAGTCAGACGTGGACGCCCTCGCTGACGCCCTCAGCGACGCCGACCCCTTCTTCATCGGATGAACCGCTGCCATGCCCGACCTTGAAGACCTCTACCGCGAGATAATCCTCGACCACTACCGCAACCCCCGCAACCGGGGAGAGCTAGAAGCCCCGCCCGCCCTTCGGGCCGAGGGGTTCAACCCCCTGTGCGGCGATGAGGTGATCGTCTATGTGAGCTTGAACGACGGCGTGATCGACGACATCAAGGTCGGCGGCCAAGGCTGCTCCATCAGCCAGGCCTCGGCATCGATGATGTCGGCCACCGTCAAGGGCCGCACCACCGAGGAGATGCACCGGCTCAACCAGGCCTTCAAGTCCATGATGTCCATCGAGCCCGACCCGAACGGCCCCTCCCCCGCCAACGGCGACGGCCCCGACATCAAGCTCGGCGACATCGAAGCCCTCAAGGGCGTGGTCAAGTTCCCCGTTCGCATCAAATGCGCCACCTTGTCTTGGCACACCCTCATCCAGGCCATAGAAGAAGCCGAGGACGAAGCTCAAGCTACCCCCTGAGGCCCATCGAGCAGATGACGCTGGGGTCGGCTCGGGCACCGCTTCGGGGGGCGGGTGATAGTGGTGGTCCACCAGCCGATGCCCCACCCCGGAGGGACGCTGCTCGGGCCACAGCCAAAGCT
>JAPOSH010000122.1 GCA_026709815.1 bacterium
GTTCTCATACCCCATAGCTCCAGCCCTGCTGCACCGCTAGGGGCACCCTAACAAGCACAAGAGGAACGGCCTCGACTCTGGCGGGGTGAGTCGAGGCCGTTCGGCTGGAGCTGTGCTCCAGCTTGGTGGTGTGGTTTGGGTGGCCTCACCATAGCAAAGTGCGAGCCTTATAGCACATCAAAGACTGGAGAACTTGTCGGCAAAGCCGTTGCCATTCGAATCGGGCTCAGAAGTAGATGATCGAGTCGGCACGGTCCACCACCTCGTCGATCGGATCGGTCCAAACGCCGGTAGACAGGTATTTCCAGCCGCCGTCGGCCGACACCACCGCCACCGTGGCGTCTTCGGCCCGCTCGGCCACCCGGGCGGCGCCGGCTAGGGCCGCACCGGTGGAGATGCCGGCGAAAATGCCGGCTTCTTGGGCGAGGCGCCGGGTCCACTCGATCGACTCCCGGGCCCTCACGATGCGCTTGCCGTCCAGCAGCTGATCGCCGCCCCACTTCTCATAGACCGGGGGGATGAACCCGTCGTCCAAGCTGCGCAGGCCGTCCACCATCTCCCCCGCGGGGGGCTCCACAGCCAGCACTTGCACCGAAGGCCTGCGCTCTTTGAGATAGGCCCCCACTCCCATGAGCGTGCCGCTTGTTCCCAAACCGGACACGAAGTGGGTGATGTCCGGGCAGTCGGCGTAAATCTCCGGGCCGGTGGTGTTGTAGTGGGCCCGGGGGTTGGCCTCGTTGCCGTACTGGTAGAGAAACGCCCACTCGGGATTGTCGTCGGCTAGCTTCTGAGCCAGCCGGACGGCGCCGTTGGACCCCTCAGCGCCCGGCGACCAGATGATCTCGGCCCCGAAAACCTCAAGAAGCTGCCGGCGCTCAGCCGAAACGTTCTCGGGCATGACGATCTTGATGGGATAGCCCCGGAGCCGGGCGATCATGGCCAAGGCGATCCCGGTGTTGCCCGATGACGGCTCGATGATGGTGCGACCCGGCGCCAGGGTTCCGTCTGCCTCGGCTTCCAAGATCATCTCGCGGGCCACCCGGTCCTTGACCGACCCGGCCGGGTTGACCCCCTCGAGCTTGAGGTGGATGGCCACCGACGGGTTGGGCGACAGCTCGGTGACGTCCACCATCGGGGTGTTCCCGATCAGGTCGATAACCGATTTGCGCGCCGCCACAGGCCCCAGAATACCCGGACCCCTACTCCTCCACGACCACCGGCACCTCGCCGATGGCGCCGTCGGCGATCCGGTAGCAGCGCAGAGCCGGTTCGGGGTCCTTCAACGACACGATCACATAGAGCAGCGCCCCGAAGGGGTCGAACGCCGAGGCGTCGCGCACATCGGTGGGCGACGGATAGGCCGTGGTGTGGGTGTGGGAGTGCATCACCGCCACCAGCGCCAGCCCCTCGTCGTCGGCGGCGCGCTCCGCTTGGAGATACTCGGCGTCATCAAGCCGATAGAGCTGGCTCGACGCCGCGGCGTTGCGCACCGGGAAGAACCGGGTGACCGGCTCTCCCCCCGCCGGGGCGGCGAGCAGCCCGCACGCCTCATTGGGCAAGCCCACAAGAGCATGGGCGATGACCTGCGCGTAAACCTCACCGCTCAACCGCAGCACCCGCCCACCCTATCTGGCGGCGGCAGCTCATTGATCAGCTCGTCCCTGTGACCTTTCTTCACCCGATACAGCCGCCTCGTCGCAGAGGCGGAGGGCGCGTTATCGCGCCGAGGGGTAGGCGCTGGTCTCTTTGAACACTGCTTGCAGGGATTCGGCGTCGCGGGTGAAATCAGGTCCCGGCGCCCCGGCGGCGTGCCACGGAGGCGCCGGGGCCCACCAGGGCGGCATCTCGGATCCGCCGTCGGCGGTTTCATCGGGGATAAACGCCAAGCACCACTGCCAAGTGCCCCGCTCCTGGCCGTCACCTTCATCGGGGTGGCCTCCGGGGGGAACCAAGGCATAGGTGAATCCCGGCCCGGGTCCACCCTCGTCAACATGTCGGAGGGCGAACCGTCGGGACTGGGGCAGCCGGGCGACAAAAAACGGCAATGCCAGCAATGCCAGCACGACGATCAAGGTAACGATCGTGGTCAAGTTCAATCCGGGCATGTCGGGCGCCTCCGTCACGAGAAGACTCATTGGTCAACTCAAACATCACAAGCCCCATTGGCCCCGCCCGCAACACATCAGGGTAGCGGATGCTCCTTGAGGGGTCAAAGGAATATTCCGCCGTTGAGCCGGCGAAGCGGCAGACAAGCCAGCGCGCCCCTTATGTGTCCAAAAAGCGGCTGACGGCGATGCCCGAGCCGACCGTGCCCACGATGGCACCCAAGCCCACCATCTGGAACCCCAAGGCCCACACTCGGGAGGGATCGACGGTAAAACCCCGCAGCAGCTCCAGCGAGACGTCATCGTTGATCACGCTGAAGAAGTTGTTGGTCAGCCAGATCAGCGGAATGGCGATCACCCCGCCGACGAGTCCCTGGACAAGCCCCTCGAACATGAACGGCACCCGGATGAACCAGTTGGTGGCCCCCACCAGCTTCATCACCTCGATGTCGCGGCGGCGCGAGAACAGCGCCATGCGGATGGTGTTCAAGATCAGCACTGCGGCGGCCACCAGCAACACGATGGCGATGATGATCACTCGCTGGCGCAACCCGCTGGACAAATCCTCGATGGCCCGGATGGTCTCGCTGGCGGTGACCACCCTGGCCACGCCTGGCTGGGCGCGGAAAGCGGCCGCCAACTCGTCCACCCGCTCGGGCAGGGTGTCGGCAGGCTTGACCCGGAACGAGGCCGGCAATCGCTCGGGGGTGATCACCTCCACCAGCTCGGGGGAGTCGCCCAGCAGATCCTGCACCTCGGCGTAGGCCTCGTCTTTGTCGATGTAGGCGAACCCGCTGATCTCCGGGGAATCCACGAGTTGGCGGCGGATGTCATCCTCTAACTCCGGGCTGATCTCGGGGTCCATGAACACGATGAACTCCACGCCGTCCTTCCAGCGGACAGTGGCGTTGTCCACCGCGTCGCCGAACAGCAGCGCGGCGCCCAAGAGCGTCAGCGATATGGTGACGGTGATGACGGTGGCCAGCGTGAGGGTGATGTTGCGGCGGAAATTGCCGGCCGTCTCCCGCAGCACATAGTCCAGCTTCAGGCTCATCGGCCACCGCCCGCCCGCTGGCCCCTGACGCCGGACCCCCTCAGGACCATGGGCTATGCGTAGACGCCCCGGGACTGGTCCCGGACGATCTGGCCCCGGTCCAGCTCCACGACCCGGCGGCGCATCTTGTCCACGATGCTGCGGTCGTGCGTGGCCATAACCACGGTGGTGCCGGTGCGGTTGATGCGGTCGAGCAGCGTCATGATGCCCAGCGAGGTGTTGGGATCGAGGTTGCCGGTGGGCTCGTCGGCCAACAAGATCAGGGGCCGATTCACGAAGGCCCGGGCGATGGACACCCGCTGCTGCTCCCCGCCCGACAGCTCGTCGGGGTAGTTGCGCATTTTGTTGGACAGGCCCACCAGCTCCAAGATGGCCGGCACCTTCTCCTTGATGACGCTGCGGGGCCGGCCGATCACCTCCAGCGCGAACGCCACGTTCTGCACCACCGTCTTGTTGGGCAGGAGCTTGAAGTCCTGGAAGACGCAGCCGATATTGCGCCGCAGAAAGGGCACTTTCCAGTTGGGAAGCTCTCCGATGTCCTTGCCGGCCACGAAAATCCGCCCTCGGTCGGGCTTCTCCTCTTTACTGAGCAGGCGCATGAACGTGGACTTGCCCGAGCCCGACGGGCCCACCAGGAACACGAACTCGCCCCGCTGGACTTCGCAGGAGACGTTCTGAAGGGCGAGCACCTCGCCCTTGTACACCTTGGTGACGTTCTCTATTCTTATCATGCGATGCGAACTCCGAGTTGCGGCTCTGGCACGAGGAGCGCGCAGGCCAGCCGGAAAGCCAAGCCCACGCTACCACCGGCGCCGGGCGGCGAATGCGCACCCCGGTGCCGGGCGGCGGGCGCTCTCAAGCCATGCGCCTCCACCGCAAGTAGGCCTCGACCAGCTCATCGATGCCGCCGGCCAGCACCGCTTCCACATTGCCGATCGTCACCCCGGTGCGGTCGTCTTTGACCTGCTGATAGGGGTGCAGGACATAAGAGCGTATCTGGCTGCCCCACTCGGCCTTCTGATAGTCGCCGGCCAGCCCGGCGATCTCGGCCTCCCGCTCGGCCCGCTTCAGATCGGCCAGGCGGGCGGCCAGTATCTGCATGGCCCGGTCTTTGTTCTGATGCTGGCTGCGCTCGTTCTGGCATGACACCACGATGCCGGTGGGCAGGTGGGTGACCCGCACCGCCGAGTCGGTCACGTTCACATGCTGCCCGCCCGCCCCCGACGACCGGAAAGTGTCGATGCGCAGGTCTTTGTCCTCGATCTCCACCTCTTGTGACACCTCGTCGAAGAACGGCACCACCTTGAACTGGGCGAAAGCGGTGTGGCGGCGGGCGTCGGAGTCGAACGGGGATATGCGCACCAGCCGATGCACCCCCCGCTCCGACTGCAGCAGGCCATAGGCGTTGCGGCCTGAGATGGTGAAGTCGGCCGAGGAGATGCCCGCACTCTGGCCCTCCGACACCGAGTCCACCTTGAATTCGAAGCCGCGGCGCTCGGCCCACCCCTGGTACATGACCAACAGCATCTGAGCCCAGTCCTGGGCGTCGGTGCCCCCCGCGCCGCTGTGGATCTCGCACACCGCATCGGAGCCGTCGTGCTCGCCGCCCAAAAGCGACCGCAGCTCCAAGTGGTCCACCTTCGCGGTCAGGGAGTCCACCATCTGGGCGATCTCGGGGGCCTGCGACTCGTCGCCCTCCTCAGTGGCAAGCAGGTGCAGGGTGTCGGCGTCGTCCAGGGCGGCTTCCAGCCCGGCAAAAAGGTCCAGGTCCTCCATCAGCTCGGCCAGCTCCCCGGTCACTTTGCGAGCCCGGTCGGGGTCGTCCCAAAGACCGGGGGCCGCCGCGGCCTCTTCCAGCTGCGGGCGCCGGGCGGTCAGCTCGTTGATGCGCAGATAGCGCCGGGCCTCGTCCAGTTTGGACCGCAGCAGGGCGAGATCGCCGGCGAAGTCAAGCACGGGGACTCCCGGATTCGGCCCTTCAGCGCCCGCAGCACTGCTTGAACTTGCGGCGGGATCCGCAGGGGCAGAGCGCGTTGCGGGGGGTCTTCTCGAAGTCGGTCTTCACGATCGGCGCTCTCGACCTCGGCGCCGACTCCTCCACCACCGCGGGTGCTGCCGAAGTGCCGGCCAAGGCCGCCTGGACCCCGGCCCGGGCCAGCGTCGGCTCAGCAGAGGGGCCGGCCGGACCCGACTCGGTGAGGTTGCTGGCGCTGGCGTCTTCAGCCTGGGCTGGAGACTCCAGGCTGATCTCCACGTGCATGATGTAGGTGACGAAATCCCGGGCAACGCCGGCCATCATCTGGCCGAACATCTCGAACCCTTCCCGCTGCCATTCGGTCAGCGGATCCTTCTGACCGAGGGCCCGCAGGTTGATTCCCTCTTTGAGGTAGTCCATCTCATAGAGGTGCTCGCGCCAGCGCTGGTCGATGATGCGCAGCATGATCTGGCGCTCCACCTGCCGCATAGCCTCGGCGCCGACCTGCGCCTCCCGCCGCTCATATTGGGCCACCGCCTCGCCCACCAGCCGGTCGTAGAGCTCGTCGGTAGACGCCGCGTCGCCCAGCCGATCGGCGCCCAGCTGGGAAGGCCACAGCACTCGGATCTCGGTTTCGAGCTGCTCCAGATCCCAGTCGGCGGGATCCTCTGACGTGCAGTGCCCGGCGATCACCGCGTCCACCGCCTCGCCCAGGTGCTCCAGGGCCTCGGCCCGCAGGTCGCTGCCGGAGAGGATCTGAGCCCGCCGCTTGTAGACCACTTTGCGCTGCTCGTTGAGCACCTCGTCGTACTTGAGCACGTTCTTGCGGGCCTCGGCGTTCTTCTGCTCCACCGTGCCCTGGGCCCGCTCGATGGCCTTGGTCACCATCTTGGCCTCAATGGGCACGTCGGAGGGCAGGGCTCTGTCCATCACCCAGTTCATGGCCCCGGTGGCGAAGATCCTCATCAGGTCGTCTTCCAGCGAGAGGTAAAACCGGCTCTCGCCGGGATCGCCCTGGCGGCCGGAGCGCCCTCGCAGCTGGTTGTCGATCCGGCGGCTGTCATGGCGCTCGGTTCCCAACACGTAGAGGCCGCCCAGCTCCCGCACCTTTTCTCCCTCGGCTCCGCACTCGGCTTCGTACTTCTGCAACAGCTCAGAGGTCCGGGCCCGGCCCTGCTCGCTGACGGGGTCGAGGCCCTCGGCGGCCGCGTCGCGGCGGGCCATGGCCTCGGGGTTGCCCCCCAGCACGATGTCCACCCCCCGTCCGGCCATGTTCGTAGCCACGGTGATGGCGTGCAGCCGGCCGGCCTGGGCCACGATCTCGGCCTCCCGGAAGTGCTGCTTGGCGTTGAGCACCTCATGGGGTATGCCCCGCTTGTCAAGCACGTCGGCCAGCTTCTCGGAGCTCTCCACCGACACCGTGCCCACCAGCACCGGCTGGCCCCGCTCATAGCGCTGCACCAAATCCTCGACCAGGGCGTTGAACTTCCCGCTCTCGCTCTTGTAGATGAGATCGCCCCGGTCGGCGCGGACCACCGGCAGGTTGGTGGGTATCGGCACGACGTGCAGGCCGTAGGTGCCGAACAGCTCGTTGGCCTCGCTCACCGCCGTGCCGGTCATGCCGGCCAGCTTGTCGTACAAGCGGAAGTAGTTCTGGAGGGTGATGGTGGCCAAGGTCTGGTTCTCCTCTTTGATCTTCACCCCCTCTTTGGCCTCAACTGCCTGATGAAGGCCCTCCGACCAGCGTCGACCCTCCAAGATGCGCCCGGTGAACTCGTCGACGATCTTCACCTCGCCCCGCTGCACGATGTAGTCCTTGTCGCGGTGGTACAGCTCTTTGGCTCTCAGCGCGGCTTGAAGCTGGTGGACCAGGTTGGCGCTGACCGAGTCGTAGAGATTCTCCACCCCCAGCGCCTGCTCCACCGCATGCACCCCCTCCTCGGTGGGGGCCACGATCCGCTTCTCCTCGTCGACGTCGTAGTGGACGTCGCGCCGCAGTCCCCGCACCACGCTGGCGAACCGGTAGTACGTCTTGGCCGCGTCGGCCAGGCGACCGCTGATGATGAGGGGGGTCCGGGCCTCGTCGATCAAGATGGAGTCGATCTCGTCCACGATGCAGTAGCTATGGCCCCGCTGGACCCGGCGATCGGCCGACATCGCCATGTTGTCCCGCAGGTAGTCGAAGCCCATCTCGTTGTTGGTGCCGTAGGTGATGTCGCAGCCGTACTGCTCCCGCTTGAACTCAGAGCCCCGCTCGCCGGGAACCACCAACCCGACGCTCAAGCCCAGCCAGCGGTGGATGGCCCCCATCCAGTCGGCGTCGCGAGCGGCCAGATAGTCGTTGACGGTGACCACATGCACGCCCTTGCCGGACAAGCCGTTCAAGTACACCGGCAGCGTGGAAACCAGCGTCTTGCCCTCACCGGTGCGCATCTCGGCCACCCAGCCGAAGTGCAGGGCCGCGCCTCCCATGAGCTGCACGTCGTAATGACGCTGGCCGATCACCCGCCAGGCCGCCTCCCTCACCACCGCAAAGGCCTCGATGAGCAGATCGTGGAGATCCTCGCCGTTCTCCAGGCGCTGGCGGAACTCCCCGGTGCGGGCCCGCAGCGCATCGTCGGACAGCGCTTTGGTCTCGGGCTCGAGCGCGTTGATGTCGGGCACCAAACCCTCGAGCGCCTTGAGCTTCTTGCCCTCGCCGGTGTTCAGGATCCTCTGAAACACACTCATACCGCGCCCACTCTACCGCCGCACCCCATCTATCAGGTCAGCGGGGGGCCATCGGGGGGAAAGCCGATGGCCCCCTCCGCGGGCAAGCGGGCCGCCTGCGCCGGGCTAGCTGGCCTGGCGATGCTGGGATTGCTGCTGGCGGTCGACGCGGCGGGTCTTGGTGCGGCGGAGCTGGCGCTCTAGTTTGGCGATGGCCCGGTCCAATGCCGCGAACGGGGTCGGGCCATTGACCCGGCTGCGTATGTGATAGCCGCGGCCTTCCAAGGTGACCTCGCAGATGTCGGGCTCGGCGATGCGAGGGTTCTTCTCTTCGCTGAACCGAACCGCGGCGTGATCGATGCCCGAGAGGTAGCGGTTCAATTTGCCCACCTTTGTTCGGGTGGCCTCCTCCAGCCTCTGCGACACCTGAATCCCGCTGCTGCTGATGCTCACATCCATGGCGGCGCCCCCTCGGCTGGTGTTCTGCGGTGGACTTTCATGGTAGCTGCACTGGGCGAGTACGGCGCGGCATAGGGCAATGGCGTGGCCCCGGCTGCCACTGCATTCACCCTCCCCGCCCCGGCGCCGATGAGCGACTGCGCTGCGGACTTGAGGGTCGCCCCGGTCGTGATCACATCGTCCACCACCAAGACCGCCTGCGGCGGGGGGCAGCAGGCGGCGAAGACAGGAGCACGAAATCGCTGGCTGCGGCTCCGACCGGTCTGGCCTGCCTCGTCGACGCGTTTCAACAGCCTGACGACAGGCAGCCCCGTTTCGCGGCTCAACGCCCGAGCCAAGAGCTCTGCCTGATCAAAGCCCCGCTGGCGCCGCCGCTTGGGTGACGTGGGCGCCCATGTGACCGCGTCCACGGCCAGGCGTGCAGGCAGCGCCCCGGCCATGGCCGACCCCAGCCACCGCACGCACGACCGCTGATTGCGGTACTTGAGCCGGGCGAGCAGCTCTCGGCCCGCCCCCGCGTAGGCGAAAACCGCCCAGAGCCCCGACAGCGGCTCGATCGGCGCCATCTCCCCCACGGCCCGCATTTCCGCCGTACACCGCCGACACGGCGACGGCGGCGGCCCCCCGCATCCGGCGCAAACTTGTGAAAACAACATGGCCGGACACTAGAAGCGGCCAGTGACAGATCGACCGGCCTCGGCGGACCGCTCGACTCGCGCCGATCAGTACCGCGACCGCCGCAGGCCGCTCAACTTTGCGCCGATCAGTACCGGTAGTGGTCGGCCTTGAACGGTCCTTCAGCCGACACCCCCATATAGTCGGCCTGCTCGGAGGTCAGGGTGCTCAAGCGCACCCCGAGGGCGTCAAGGTGGAGCCGGGCCACCATCTCGTCGAGATCCTTGGGCAGCGTGATCACGTCGGTGCCATAGGCCTCGGCGTTGGCGTGCAGCTCCATCTGCGCCAGCACCTGGTTGGTGAAGCTGCACGACATCACGAAGCTGGGGTGGCCGGTGGCGTTGCCCAAGTTCAGCAGCCGGCCCTCCGACAAGACGATGACCGAGTGGCCGTCGGGAAAGACATACTCGTCCACCTGGGGCTTGATGTTGATGCGCTGCACGTCGGAAAGCGCGTTGAGCCCGGCCATGTCTATCTCGTTGTCGAAATGACCGATGTTGCCCACCACCGCCTGATGCTTCATCCGGCCCAGGTGCTCGGCGCTGATCACATCTTTGCAGCCGGTGGCGGTGATGAACAGGTCGGCGGTCTCCAGCACGTCCTCGAGCCGCTGGACCTCGAAGCCCTCCATCGCCGCTTGCAGGGCGCAGATGGGATCCACCTCGGTGACCACCACCCTGGCGCCCTGGCCCCGCAGCGATTGGGCGCAGCCCTTGCCTACATCCCCGTAGCCGCAGACCACCGCCGTCTTGCCGCCGATCATCATGTCGGTGCCCCGATTGATGCCGTCGATCAGCGAGTGCCGGCAGCCGTAGAGGTTGTCGAACTTGGACTTGGTGACCGAGTTGTTCACGTCGATGGCCGGGAACCGCAGCGTGCCATCGGCTTTCATCCGGTAAAGCCGATGGACCCCGGTGGTGGTCTCCTCCGACACTCCCCGAATCCCCTCGGCGACGCCAGTCCACAGTCCGGGCTCGGTGGCCAGGGTGCGGCCCAGCAGCCGGCGGATCTCGGCCAGATCCTCGGAGTCGGCCTCATCGGGGTCTCCAGCGGTTCCCGCCGCCTCGGCGTCGGCGCCCATGTGCACCAACAGGGTGGCGTCGCCTCCGTCGTCCAGAATCAGGCTCGGCCCTCCGCCATCGGGCCAGCGCAACACTCGCTCCGTACACCACCAGTACTCCTGCGAGGTCTCGCCCTTCCAGGCGTACACCGGCACCCCTTGTGGGTCATCCGGGGTTCCCGTTGGACCGACGGCCACCGCAGCCGCGGCCGGGTCCTGCGTGGAGAAGATATTGCACGACGCCCAGCGCACGTCGGCGCCCAGCGCGGTCAGGGTCTCGATCAGCACCGCGGTCTGCACGGTCATATGGAGCGAGCCGGTGATGCGGGCCCCGGCCAGGGGCTGCGCGTCGAAGTGCTGGGCCCGCAGGGCCATGAGACCGGGCATTTCGTGCTCGGCCAGGCGGATCTCATGGCGACCCGCTTCCGCCAGGGCCAGATCGGCCACTTTGAAGTCTTGGTTAAGAGCCAATGCAAATGTCGCTTTCTGAATCCGGGTTTCCCCTCGCCGGGGTCACGTTGTGCGGCCCGCCAGTGCTTGTCGCGCCGCCACGATCGCGGGCACCGGTCCGGGGTCGAGGCCCACGGCGGCAGCCATTTCCAGCGCGGAGGCCGATCCCTGGTACATGAGATCGAATACCTGGGCCACAGGGCCCTCCCCGGCCGCCTCCACGATGTGGACTGCCCCCACCACCTCATCCATTAAGTCGATCAACACGTCGAAACCCCGCATGACTTCGGGGTGCTCATGCTCGTGGCGCAAAAGCACCAGGCTGAACACCTGGCGGGTCAAGTCTCCGTGCTGGCCCCACCCTGCGATCTCGTTGTGCAAAAGATCGGGCACGCCCGCGCTGAAAGCGGGGGCCTTGGCACTGGTGTTGATCATGTTCTTCCAGTGTCGGGCCGCCACGGTCCCGAGCCCTCCCCCGCCGTAGATCAGCGGCACCGTGCCGGCGAGACGACGGGCCAGACCGGCCGCTGTCTCCCGCACGGTGTCCCGCCGGCTGCGGATCTGATCGACGGCATGTCGCACCCATTGGTCGGCGCCGGGGAACAGGCCCATCTTGCCGAGAATGACCATCGGGGCCACAGTGAGCACGCTCAGCCCGGCCCGCGGCGGATTCAGCATCCGATCCACCTCGACCAGCGGCACATCCCAGGCAGACGCCATCCGGGCCAGCTGGCCGCCGCCGGTCACCGCCACGACCCGACCGCCGGCTTCGGCTGCTTGGGCCGCGGCCTGGACGATCTCGGGGGTTTCGCCGCTGGCGGACAGGGCGAACACCAAGGTCTGCTCGTCTACATAAGCCGGTGGCTGGTAGCTCTTGACCACGACAATGGGCACGGGCATGAACGGGCCCGCGGTCACCGACAGCAAATCGCCCGCGAAACCGCCCGGGCCCATGCCCAACACCAGGACATTGGCGATCTCCGAGCGGTCGGGCAGCCCGCCCAAGTCCTTGGAGCGCTCCAGCGCGTCCAGCATCTGCTCGGGCAGGCGATTGACCGCCGGCCACATGCCCAGCGTGTCCACCCGCTCACTCACCGCCGCACTCCGGGCTTCGGGCTGCTCACGGAGTGAACGTGAAGGGAGTGGACTCCGACTCCGCCTTGGCCATCAGCCGCTCATGCTCGGCCTCGTCCACGGCCTCAGCCTCGTCGATGAGCATGTTGGGGATGTCGTCTTCCACCAGATAACGGCGATGCAGGCGCGGATTGTAAAGCGAGTCCTCATCGGGAAAGTACAGCAGCGGCCCCTTGTCGTCGGGGCAGGCCAGAATCTCGAGCAGTCGGGGATCCAGCGCCACGGCCATAGTCTTACTCGCTCAACGCCGCGATCACTAGCAGTGTGCCCATCAGCCTCCAACCTTCGTGGCGGCCCTGAAGACCAGTCCGCTTCCGGTCATCTCCAGCGCGCCGGCCGTCGCCGGCGGCCAATCGGCGCCGCCGCCGGAGATATCGTGGCCCGCCACCCTCACGCGGCCCGATGCGCACATCACGATCTCCGGGCCCGAGGGGGTAAACCGCTTTGCGCCGGTCAACTCGACTCGGGCCAGGCTGAAATCGGGAATCGGCGACTGGAATTCGAAGCACGAGCCAGTGGGCGACTGGACCAGCACATCATGGGGACGGCAGTCCACCGCGTCCAACAGGGCGGCAACGTCGACATGCTTTTCGGTGAGACCGCCCCTGAGCACATTGTCGCTGTTGGCCATGATCTCCACCGCCACCCCGCGCAAGTACACATGCAGGTTTCCCGCTTCCAGAAAGAGGGCTTGGCCCGGTTGGAGGTGAACCAGGTTCAGCATCAAGGCGATCGCCACCCCGATGTCTCCGGGGTATTGCTCACCGATCTGCACCCCCCAATGCCGCTCATTGGGAAATGGGCCTGCCCGCTCGCAGGCATCCGCCACCTGATGGGCGATCGCGGCGGCGGACTCCGGCGTGCGCTCCAGCAGCCATCGAAGCGCCGATGCAATATCGCCCGCCTGCATGAGGCTGACCGCCGGACCCAAAGCGGCGACGTTCAGCGACTCAAAGAGAGCGGCGGTGGATTCCGGCCTCCGAAGCCCGCAAAACGCGGTGAACGGCTCCAGCGCGCAGATGAGCTCCGGCTTGTGGTTCCGGTCGCGAAACGACCGATGCCCCGCGTCCAAGGGAATGCCCTGCTCCTCCTCCGAATCGAATCCCGCCTGGGCCTGGCTGCGGTTGGGGTGGGTCTGAAGCGAAAGCGGTCGGTCAACGGCCAGGATCTTGAGCAGAAACGGCAGCTCGCCGCCGAAGGCCCGGAAAGCATCTGCTCCCAGCTCCGCGATCGGATCGTCGGCGATCACTTGGTCGAGAGGCCGTGCAACGCTGCCGCGCCGCAGCAGCGACGGCCCTCGGCGATGGGCGCCCAGCCACAGCTCGGCCTGAGGCCCACCGGTGGGCGGTACGCCCATGATCCGGGGCAGAGCATCTCGCGACCCCCACGCGTAGGGCTGGATCGTCCCCGACAGAACACCCGGCGTGCCCACCGTCTCCAAGCCCTCAATCGCCGGCCGGCATTCCCGTGCTCACAACCTCAAGTTAGGCCAGCCAGATCAGGTTGACCACGGCGATCAAGTTGAAGCCGACGTGGGCCCAAATGGCCGGCCCCAGCCGCTTGTATCGCCGGACCAGCAAGGCGGCGATCACCCCGAAGACCATCAGCGCGGGGAATTGGAGGAGTTGGAGATGCACCGCTGCGAACAGCGCCGAGGAGAGCAGCACTCCCGCCACGGCCCCCCACTTTCGCTCGAACGCCTTCAGAGCCAGGCCGCGGAAGAAGAGCTCTTCGAAGATCGGCGCTCCCACCACCACCCCCAGCATCACCAGGGCGATGTCGCTGCCGGTTGCGGCCCGGTCAGTTATCTCCCGGGCGGCCTCGCTCACGTCGAAGTCGAAGAACAGCTGGAACGGGGCATAGATGAGCCACACGACGACGATTTGGGCCAACACGCCCGTCAACAGCCCGATGGGCGCATCCGACGCCCTCATCGTCCAGCCGAAGTCGCGCCGCGGCCCGGTACCTCTCAGGGTGCCGGCCACCAGCGCGGTCAGGGCGAACCCGCCCCACAGTCCGACCTGGCCCACCGGCAGGGTCCAAAGGGGAAGCGCGGGGTCGTCTCGCTCCTGGCCCAGAGCGTCGCTCAGTCCGTAGCGCCCCACATACGACCCGGTGCCGGTCTCACCCCCGGCATCTAGCCCGGCTGCGGCCAGCACAACGAAGAAGACCACCACGGCCGCCACCCAGGAAACCGCCACCCCGATGAACACATCGGGCAAACCCCAGCGGATCTCCCGTGCTCTCATCGGCTCAGCTGCTGCCACCGCACCGCAGCGTAATGGTGACTTTGTCGCCGACCACTCGTAGAATCGGGCGATGGCCTCTCCCCCGCCGCCCCCTCCCCCGCCGCCCGAGCGGCGAGACTCCGAGCGCGGGACGGGCCAGCAGCCTTCCCCGCAAAGCCGGATGCCCCGCTGGATCTGGTTCGTGGTGCTGGGGCTGCTGGCCGCTCTGCTGTTCTCCAATGTGTTCCGGAACGAGGACAAGGGCGAGGAGATCTCTTTCCGGGAATTCGTCGAGACCGCCCAGGCCAACCGCATCGAGGAGGCGGAGTACAACAACGGCACTGGCGACATCAAGGGAAGGTTGACCGACGGCGCCAAGTTCCACACCACCGGGCCCAACCCTCTAGGCGAGCAAGTCGAACAGGACTTGCGGACCGCCATCCCGACCTTCGAGTTCCACACCCCTCGAAGCAGCATCTGGGCCAGCATCCTGCCCCTGCTGATCCCGGTGGGGCTGATCTTCTTGATCTTCTGGTGGTTCCAGCGCCGGGCGCAAGGCCAGATGAGCGGGATCATGTCCATCGGCCGATCCAAAGCCAAGACCTATACCACCGAGCGGCCGGGAACCACCTTCGAGGACGTGGCCGGATACGAGGGGGTCAAAAAGGAGATAGTCGAGGTCGTCGACTTCCTGAAGCACCCTGACAAGTTCGCCCAGATCGGCGCCCGCATCCCCAAAGGCGTGCTGCTGGTGGGCCCGCCGGGCACCGGCAAGACCCTCATCGCCCGAGCGGTGGCCGGAGAAGCCGGGGTTCCATTCCTGTCGGTCACCGGCTCGGACTTCATGGAGATGTTCGTCGGCGTGGGCGCTAGTCGAGTGAGGGATCTATTCCAGTCCGCCCGGAAGATGGGCCGGGCCATCATATTCATCGACGAGATCGACTCCATCGGCCGCAAGCGGGGCGCCGGGTTGGGCGGGGGCCACGACGAGCGCGAGCAGACCCTCAACCAGATGCTGGCCGAGATGGACGGTTTCGAGGCCACCGAGGGAATCGTGATGATGGCCGCCACCAACCGTCCCGACATCTTGGATCCTGCGCTTTTGCGCCCCGGGCGCTTCGACCGCCAGGTGGTGGTGCCCCTGCCCGAGGCCGACGACCGCTTGCAGATCCTCAACGTCCATGTCCGGTCCAAGAAGATCGCCGCCGACGTGGACCTCCCGATGATCGCCCGGGGAACGCCGGGGATGAGCGGCGCAGACCTGGCCAACCTGGTGAACGAGGCCGCGCTGTTCGCGGTGCGGGGCGACTCCGAGCAGATCCGCATGATCCATTTCGAGAACGCCCGCGACCGGGTGCTGATGGGACAGCGGCGGGAGTCCATGGCCCTGTCCGAAGAAGAGCGCCAGATCACCGCCTACCACGAAGCCGGCCACGCGGTTTGCGCCTCGGTCCTGCCCCATGCCGACCAATTGCACAAGGTGACCATTATTCCCCGGGGAATGGCCCTTGGGGTCACCATGACGCTTCCCGAGGAAGACCGCCACACGCTGC